>SCUU01000308.1 GCA_004297065.1 Gallionellaceae bacterium | reverse complement strand
ACGATTGCCCGACTGATACAGGAAGTTAAAGGGTTGGTGGGGGAGATCGGCAGCTACGGCTGCGTGTGCAAAGGAGTGGAGCAGGGGTTGGTGGATTTTCCCTGCATGTTGGGAGGGGAGATTGTCTTTCTCTGCTGGCGCTACGGCGAAGAGGGTATTGCCCACTGGCATCGGATCGAAGACGGCTTCGCCGGCCGCCGCCCGCTGCTCGACGCCGACGAAGGCGAAGACAGCGGAAACGTTTCCTATCACTAGCCGAAGGCGGTTTCTCTTTTATTCTCGATAGCCCGCACAAAATTCTCTTCCCATGCCGGCAAAGGCGACCCAGACAAAGAAAAGCGATCCCATTTGGCTCTCGGCGCGGATCAAAGAAGAGGCGCAGCGGTTAGGCTTTGCCCTGGTCGGGATCTCGCCGGTAAGAACGGCCGTCCATGAGAAGTCCTTTGCCCAGTGGCTGAGAAAAGGTTTGGGCGGAGAGCTGGGATACCTTCAACGGACGGAAGAGCTGCGGCGCGATCCCGGCAAACTCGTCCCCTGGGCTCTGTCCGTTGTCTCGGTGGGAATGAACTACTATGCCCCGATGCCGAGACCGGAGGGGAACGATGGATCAACAGGTTGGATCTCGCGCTACGCATGGGGAGATGACTATCACGATCTTGTCAGAGAAAGGCTGGGATCCCTTCTAGAAAAAATCAGAAGGGTTTACCCTGAGCCTGTGGAAGGGAAGGCCTTTGTCGATTCCGGACCGGTGCTCGAAAGAGATATTGCCGGTGTAGCAGGGATTGGATGGATCGGCAAAAACACGCATCTCATCTCTCCCCGGCGCGGCTCGTGGTTTTTTCTTGGTGAGCTGTTCTTGAGCGTCGAGATGGCCTACGATCGGCCGATTCGGGACCGCTGCGGCAAGTGCGATCTCTGTCTCAAGGCCTGTCCGACGGCTGCCTTTGTCGGTCCTTATATACTCGATGCGCGCCGCTGCATCTCGTATCTCACGATCGAACTCAAAGGAGCGATCCCGAATCATCTGCGCCCGCTCATGGGCAATCACATCTTCGGCTGTGACATCTGCCAGGAAGTTTGTCCGTACAACGTTAAAGCAGAAACAACCGGAGAAGAGGCGTTTCTCCCCCGCGAGGGTCTCTATGCGCCGGAGTTGATTCCCCTGCTCTCCTTGAGCGAGGAAGAGTTTCGCCGCCGTTTTCGCGGCAGCCCGATCCTCAGGGCCAAGCGCCGCGGCTTTCTCCGCAACGTGGCAGTGGCCCTGGGAAATCTTAAGAGCCG
>SCUU01000177.1 GCA_004297065.1 Gallionellaceae bacterium | reverse complement strand
GCCACCCGTGCCGACCAAGCGTGCTGTACGGACTGGTGGGTGCGGCGTGGGTCCTCTCCTATGTGCGGAGCCGGCGTGGTGGCCCCAGGCCCAGACCCCGGGAGCCAGCGTGTGGCGGGGTCGGGTGACGCAAACACGGCGCCATGGCCTTGGCAGCGTCTCCTGCCCGGCGTCGAGGCGTTCTGCCGGGGCCGGTAGAAGTGTGCGAGGCCGTCGGCAGTGGCCGTGCCCAGGCGCGCCAGACACGCCATGGGGGCATCGCGATGCCGGGGAGTCTGCCAGACATAGGGATGCGACGCGCCCTCTCTCTGGGGCCGGTGCCGCATCAGCCGTCATTTCCCAAGGGCTCCCGGGTCTGGTGGCCTCCGGCGACGAGGCTGGTGCCCGCGTGGGTGGTGGGGGTCGGTCAGCGGGAGGCACGGGTACCCGCGTCGGTCCCCAGCACCCCAACACGGCGCTGGAGGCGACGGGCCACAGCGTACACTTTGTGGCAGGCCGTGAGTCTGTGCCCTGTGGCCCGCGCCTCAGCTTGGGCGTTCGGCAGCCTTTCCGTCTCGGCAGTTGTCAGTCTTGTTGGGATGGCATATCATACCAGCATGAAGCCGCAGATTGTCCTTGACACGAATGTCCTCGTGGCGGCCTTGCGTTCACGTCGAGGCGCGGCGTTTCACCTTGTTTCACTGCTGCCAGCGGCGCCGTTTGAGATCAACCTCTCTGTCCCACTCGTGTTCGAGTATGAGGAGGTCCTCCCGCAGCATCGCCACGTCATGGGGCTCGCGCTCACCGATATTACAGACTTTCTCGACTTTCTGTGTTCGATCGCCCATCTGCATGAGATATTTTTCCTCTGGCGCCCCACACTCACCGACCCCGCAGACGAGATGCTCCTGGAACTGGCGGTCAAAGCACGGTGTCAGTACATTGTGACATATAATACGCGCAACTTTCGCGGAGCAGAGCAGTTTGGCATCGCTATTGTGACGCCGAAAACGTTGCTGGAAATCATAGGAGTATTGCCATGAGCACCGTCAGTCTGAGCCTCCCGGAGTCGCTCTACAAGCAAGTCTGCAAGCTGGCCCAAGAGGATGGCGTCTCGTTGAACCAATTCATCGCGACGGCGGTGGCCGAGAAGGTCGCCGCACTCATGACCGTGGAGTACCTGCGAGAACGTGCCAAACGAGGGAGCCTAGAGAAGTTTGAAGCAGTGCTTGCCAAAGTGCCAGACGTGGAGCCAGAGCCTCATGACCGGCTCTAAAGGCCAAACCAAGTGCAGCACGCACGTCCCTTGCCTACCTCGGCTTGCCGAACAAAGGCCTGCAGCCGACGCCACCAGCCTCCGCTCGTGCCTCGCTGCGGCTGCTGGCGCGGCTGAGGCCCAGCGTTCGGCTCCAAAAGCACCGTGGTCTCCCCAAGAAAATCTGTCAGAGAAGGAGTACAATCTTCCCGATACGGAATCCCCTTGCCAGCGTGCATTCCTGTAAGGACAAAGCCATGACCGTTTATGAGCGCACTGTTGCCAAAATGCAGCACTTACCGGAGCCGCTGCTACAAGAAGTCAGCGACTTCATTGATTTCCTTCTCGTCAAACAAGATCAGACGCAGTGGGAATTATGGACCCACTTCCGCGAGGCGCTCGACTTAGCAGAGTCGGACTTCTCCGATTACTTACGCAACTTGGAAACGTATGAGGAGGGTTTAGCCCGTGGAGATATCCGATGGTGACGGTGGTCCGGGGGGACGTGATCCTATGTGATCTCAACCCTGTAGTCGGGACGGAGCAGGCGGGCGTCCGGCCAGCCCTGGTTGTCCAAATTGACCGCGCCAACACCGTCAGTCCTCATACCATTATTGCGCCGTTTACGACACGC
>SCUU01000105.1 GCA_004297065.1 Gallionellaceae bacterium | reverse complement strand
CTCTAATTTGTACTCCAGTGTGTACGCCGCTCTCTTGCCATTTTCTGCTGTCATTTTTGCGTCTCCTTAACTTGAATTTTATACCCGGTTAAGAAATACGTTTTTACGGGGCAAGGTCAGACTACCTTCTTAAAAATACATTCATTAGTTGTTGGCACAAGAATTTTGACGAGAACATGGTGATGTGGGAAATCTATGGCAGAAACAACAATGCTCTTGCAATTCAGACAACTGTCGAAAAACTGAAGGACAACATATCCGCAACCAATCTAGCTGGCCACTCACTCCTGTTGAAAAATGTTATTTACCAACGAGCGGACGAAGTATTGGGGGTGCTGCCTTATGAGGAATGTTTTTTTAGAAAGCGTCCCCATTTCTCTTTTGAGCAAGAGGTGAGAATTAGTTTAGATACCTACTCAAAACATAGTCCCACAAAGAATACCGCCTACGGACATGAACTGCCAGTCCATATCAACGGGCTTATTGAAAAAATACTAGTCCACCCCGACAGCCCAGATTGGTTCCTAGATGTAATTAACTCAATAACAACCAAGTACGAAGTCCATGCCCCCGTCATTCGCGGGGAGTATGGTACAAAATGATTCTAAAAAACTTCAACTAAAAAGTTGGCAAACGCAGGATGCAATAAGCGCAGCACGGGGACGATGCAGCAAGCGCGTTGCCTATGTCCTAGCCTCCCCCTATACTTCAAGCATTCCTGTTCACACGGAGTCCGAAATGTCCGCGCTATTAGATCGCATCACGATTAACCCGGCAGTGCGCAGTGGCAAGCCTGTCATTCGCGGCACGCGCATCTCTGTCTCCGATATTCTTGAGTACCTCGCCAGCGGGATGTCCGAGGCGGAAATCATCGCGGACTTTCCCGACCTGACTCACGAGGATATTTTGGCGACGCTAGCCTTTGCCGCCCAACGGGAATAAAGGCTGTTCTCGGCAGTATGAAGCTGCTATTTGATGAGAATCTCTCATTCAGGCTTGTAGCGGCACTTGCGGAGATTTATCCCGAATCGACGCATGTGCGTGAGGTCGGGCTGCTGGGGGCGGATGATCTGAACGTCTGGAACTATGCGGCAAGGCATGGTTTTTTTGCTGGTCTCAAAAGATACGGATTTCTATGAGCGCAGTCTCGTGTTCGGCGCACCGCCCAAAATAATTTGGCTACGCACCGGAAACTGCACCGTCCACGATACGATTACTTTGTTGCGTAGCCAGTACATCGTTATCCGTCATTTCGCCAAAGATGCAACCGCAACTTTTTTGCCTCTGAGCTATTCTCGAGTAACCCCTATCGAATCCAAATGCTGACCGATCAGCAATCATCGCCCCTCACGGCTCGCGCGACATCCGCAGCCAGCCGGCATTGAAATACACGGGGACGGCGCCTATAGTCATTTCCGGGCGGCTCCCCATGGGGCATGCGCTGCTGTCGATCTGCCGTTGCCACTCGCGGAAGCGCAGCATGCTGACAGGATTCATGATGCAGGTTTTCTGCCCGAACGGATGGCCAAACTGAAACAGCAGGTGTCCGATTTCATGCGCCAGATACGCGCCCGATAGCTCCGCCGCTTCCACTGCGGAATATTGTTCGCCGCCGCGCAAGGATCGGGTGTGTTCGGAATTGTCCAGGAACGGGAAGGTGCTCCAGAAAACATATGAGCCATACGGGCTGCTGCGGCTGTAGGTTGTGGTGCCCACCGTCAGCCCCCCGCGTATGGCGGAATGCACGTCCACATCCACGTATTCCGCGCTCGCAATAAGCTGGTTGGTAATCACGAGATCGTAGGGCAGCTCGCCATAACCCAAGGTGTCCCAATCAATCCATTCGTTGTAGGGCGAGGTATCGAGCACGGGGGCACCATCGCGCGCCGGGATATGACGCCACTGTTCCAGCCTTTCCATCATCACGTTCGCCAGCAGGCCGGAAAATTCCCGCAGGTCTTTGGGATGAGCGGGCGGTAGATAGGGCGCGGCAAAGGCAAACGCATCGTCGAGCTTTGTGCCGCGTTCGGTGAGCGTGGTGTGTATGCCTTGAGCGAGCTTGTGCTTGTCGCCATTCCCGGACTTAAAGTCGTAGATGGATTTTATGCGCGCGTTCTGCACGGACGACGGAATGCGCGCAAACAGACGCCCCAGCTCTATCTCCTCCACGGCTGTAAACACGACATGAACGCCGAGTTCTTTTCTGACGGTGCGCTGGGCGGAGGCCAGCATGATTTGTAATTGCTCGGGAGACATGCGCGCCAGGCGTCCGTTCGTGGCATGCGCAACGCGAATCTGCACCGTGGCACCGGGCTTGATAAGCGGCACGGAGGCTTTTTGCCATTCGCTGCCAGCCCCCTTGCAGCCCAGAAGAAAGATGACCATGCCGAGGAAAAGGCGCTTGAAGAGCGAATTGTCGCTTGGGCAAGTAAGGGACATGGCTAGAGATTCCCCGGCATGTCGGCGCGGTAAATCTTTACGTTGTTACGCCCCCTGCCTTTGGCGTGGTACATGGCGACGCCGGAGTTTCTGATGCGCATATCTTTATCGCCGCCGCGGTGGGGGTAAATGGCAATACCGGTGTTTGAGGAGATGCACAAGCTGTGGCCGGACAGTTCGAACGGTTGGCTGAACGCGCGCAGTATTTTTTCCGCGACCATCACGGCGTCCTGTTCGCTTTCGATGACGGGCAGCAGCACGACGAATTCGTCTTGTGCGCGCGGCACGATGCGCAGGAAGACCAGCCCCTGTATGCTTGGATAGTTTTCCTCAAGGGGCAGGCGCTCGAAATAATTGCGGAATTTCTGGCGCGTGACGCTGCCGGCATGGGTAAACAAACCGCCCTCTCCGCGCAGTACCTGTGCGTAAGCCTGCATGCATTGCTCGATGCGGCTGGCGACAACGCGCACGCGGAAATCGGATTCGGTGCGCAATTCCTGCTCCGCATTTCGCCGCCCATAGCGCCACAGTTGATAGGTCGCCAGCAGGCATGCTCCAAACACTATCCACGGCAACCAGCGCGCGGGACACGACCATGCCGATACGGCATGAGAAGGATCGGTCGGTTTGGCAGAGGAGATGCTCATTGCGTTCTCCGGTTAACGTGAAACCCGCGTAGCGGTTCGTTTGCCCTTTCCCCCCCGTGCGGGGGAAAGTTGGATAGGGGGAAACGGGCATGGCGGGTTTCATTATCAGGGGTGGCATCATTGCCATGCCCGTTAGATATTCCGCAAGCCATGGGCGCGGTACGATACAGGTGCCTGAATCGGGTTTGGCAAACCGCCCCTGAACGCGGTAAGGCGATCCGATATTACCAAACTATTTCCGCCGCATCAGGATGTTGCGTCGAATTTGTGAGTTGGGGCGGCGGGAAACACCATAGGCGATAGGCAAAGCATTGCCTGTGGCAAACTACGGCACCAAGTCATTTATACAATAGCGGCACAAATCGTAGCGAGCGACCGCATGGCAAGGCGCACGGCGCGGAAGAACCGGAATGTACACAAAATACATGAGGATTCCGAGCGCCGCGCAACGCGGCCATGCAACCGCGCAGTAGATTTATGTCGCTATGTATAGATGCGCGTTCTGCCCGAAGCCTCGCATGTGAATCGGGCGGGCAATGCATAATGCAAAAGGAGATCGAAATGACAACACATAAAAATTTATTCCGGCTTGCGCTTGCCGCACTGTTGCTCGCGGCGACGCTGTCTGCGGCCCGCGCGGGCGAAGTGAACGCGGCTGTGGCGGCGAATTTCAGCGCGCCTGTGCAACAGATCGCCGAGCTGTTTCAGAAGGAAACCGGGCATACGGTGAAGCTGAGTTTCGCTTCCAGCGGCAAGTTTTATACGCAAATCGGTAGCGGTGCGCCGTTTGATGTGCTCCTCGCGGCGGATGATACGATACCGAAACGCCTGGTGCAGGAAGGCAAGGCAGTAGAAGGCTCGCGCTTCGTGTATGCCTTGGGCAAGCTGGTTTTATGGAGCGCGCAGCCAGGCTTCGTGGACGATAAGGGAGCGGTGCTGAACAAGGGTAATTTTGAAAAGCTGGCGATCGCCGATCCCAAGCTCGCGCCCTACGGCGTGGCGGCAAAGGAAACGCTGGAGAAGCTGGTGATGTGGAACGCGATGCAGCGCAAGCTGGTAAAGGGCGAGAATATTACGCAAGCCTACCAGTTCGTCGCGAGCGAGAATGCGGAACTGGGTTTTATTGCACTGTCGCAAATCATGCATGAGGGCCGAGTGACGGAGGGTTCATGGTGGCTGGTACCAGCCGGACTGCATAAGCCCCTCCGGCAAAGCGCGGTACTGCTGTCGGGCGCGAAAGATAATGCAGCCGCAAAGGCGTTCTTGGCTTTTCTAAAGAGCGGAAAAGCTGCGGCCATAATGCGTGGCTTCGGCTACGAACTCCCGTGAGCATTCAAACCGGCGCAGGTGGAAAAATTGGCAAAAGTCTTGCGCGAGAAGCTGCGGGTACCCGATTCGATTATCGCCAAGTCGTATTTGAAGGGCACCTCTAAAAATCCAAACTCCGTCGCGATACTGTGTTGCTCAAGAAATTTTAACGCTTACATATCAAACATATGCGGCGCGCTAAAATTTCTTTCGCGCCTTGTCTCGCTTAGG
>SCUU01000104.1 GCA_004297065.1 Gallionellaceae bacterium | reverse complement strand
TTTTTTGTCAGGCAAGGCGCAGACCCGCAGCCGTATGGGGTATACGGCAAGGGGATGCAACGCGGCATGGCGAAAAAAGACGCCGTTTAATGTTTCGTTATTTCTGGTTTGCGACACTAGCCAATCGACTAAGCCCGCAAGCGGGCAAGTCGCTGGTTATCCCGGCGGGAGAGGGATGAAAATCATATTTTCTTAACAGCTCCCCGGCGGAGTTCTTGCTAACATCAACACTTAACTGCTACCAGCTAAAGCCGGTGGTTTAAACCTTACGATTGACAATTAACACAGCGCACACCCCATGAGCCACGATCATATACCCTACGACGACCCGCAACGCTACGTCTTGGCTAACCGCTGTACCTGGGTCAGTGTCGCGGCCAATGTGTTGCTCACACTGGTGCAAATCGTAGTAGGTTTTTTCGCTCATTCCCAGAGCCTGATCGCGGACGGCATACACTCGCTGTCCGACCTGGTCTGCGATTTTCTGGTACTGGTGGCGAGCCACCACAGCAAGAACCCGGCCGATGAAGGCCACCCCTACGGTCACGGGCGGGTAGAAACCGCAACATCATTTGTATTGGGGACCATCCTCGTGGGCACGGGCGGGGCCATCATGGTGGCGGCGGCGATCAAACTGCAACACATCGGCGACCTCCCCCCGGTAGCTCCGCTGGCGCTATGGGTAGCGTTTATCGCGCTCGCCGCCAAAGAGGCGCTGTTCCGCTACATGCTGCATGTGGGCGAACGCCTGCGTTCGCCCATGCTCATCGCCAATGCCTGGCATGCCCGTTCGGATGCGGCTTCGTCGCTGGTAGTGGCAGTGGGCATAGGCGGCAACCTGCTGGGATTTGTGTATGCCGACTCGGTAGCGGCGATTCTGGTCGGATTCATGATCGTACGCATGGGTATCGTGTTCGCCTGGGATGCATTTCAGGAATTGATCGATGCCGGACTCTCCATCGAGGAAGTGGACAGCATACGCCAGACCCTGATCGACACGCCGGGGGTAAAAAGCCTGCACGACCTGCGCACCCGCCGCATGGCGCACCGCGCTTTGGTGGACGCGCATATTCTGGTCGATCCGCGCATCAGCGTATCGGAAGGCCACCACATCGCCGAACATGCGCGCAGCCGCGTACTCAAAAGCCATCCGGCGGTAGCCGACGTGCTGGCGCATATCGACCCGGAAGACGACCTGGATCACGACAGCAACGCGCAGCGCATGCCGGAACGTGCGGCACTGCTGCTCCATCTGGCACCGCTGCTCGATGGCCTGCCGGAACCGCAGCGCGTGGTGTTCCATTACGTGGCGGGCAAAGTCGAGGCCGAGGTGTATTGGCCGCATTTTTTGTTCGAGCACGGTGCCGCGCTGGCCGAGGCCGAAACAAAAGTGGCAAAGCGCCTGATAGACAACCGGTACTTCAGTTCGGTGTCGCTCAACTGCCTGGTCGTCCCCGCACAATAACCTCCGGCGAACCGTCACCGCTTTCCCTTATCAAAACCCAGGAGAATTTGCCGATGCGTTTCCAGTTAACCGATCTCGCCACGCCTTTCAGGCTCGCAATCCTGTTGGGCGGACTGGCGATATGGCCTTGCGGCGATGCGCATGCAGCGGATGGGGACAATGCGGCGGCGCATTTTCAAACGACATACAACTGGCAGAAGCATCCGGCTTTTTCGGCGGCATACTCCGGGCCGAACAGCATTACCCCCGGCGCGGAGGAGATGTTCACCTTCTCGGCAACGGCCTATCTCGGCGTTCGCCCCTGGCGCGGCGGAGAAATTTATTTCAATCCCGAGGCAGTCGAAGGCGTCCCGTTTTCTACCAATTTGATCGGACTCGGCGGATTCACCAACGGCGAAATCACCCGCGCCGGCGGAAGAAACATCACGCTATACCAGCAGCGCCTGTTCCTGCGCCAGACTTGGGACAATGGCGGCGGCAGCGAACCCGTCGAATCCGGCCCCAACCAACTCGCCGGATCAATCGACAAGAACCGCTTTGTGCTGAACGTCGGAAATTTCTCGACGCTCGATGTCCTCGACCCGAACACCTATGCCAAAGACCCGCGCACCCAGTTTATGAACTGGGGCAACTGGACATACTCCTCCTACGATTACGCTGCCGATGCGCGCGGTTTCGGCTGGGGCCTGGCGGCGGAATGGTACCGGGATGATTGGGCGCTACGCGTTGCCCGCATGTCCGGCCCGAAAGAACCCAATGGATTGCCCGCCGATCTTGACCTCAATATCCACTACGGGGATCAGGTCGAGGTCGAGCATGCACATAATCTGCACGGGCATCCGGGCAAAGTGCGCGTGCTGGGCTGGCGCAACCGCGCCAAGCTGGCCACATTCAAGGATGCGCTTGACTGGCTCAACGCCCACCCCGGCTCGTACGCGGGGCCCGATGCCCTCGTTGCGACTCGATACACCGAACAGATCAAATACGGTCTAGGCATCAACATCGAACAGGAAATCGACGACAGCATAGGATTTTTCCTGCGCGCCATGCGGGCGGACGGCCGCACCGAAACCCACGCCTTTACCGAGGTGGACGCCTCCCTCTCAACCGGCTTTGCAATCAAGGGCACTATTTGGGGACGCGGCGAAGATACTGCCGGAATTGCATACGCGCAAAATTCGCTTTCGAATGATCGCCGCCGTTTCCTCGAAGCGGGCGGCACCTCGTTCTTTATCGGCGACGGCGGCTTGAACTATCGCCCCGAAATCATTTTCGAGAGCTATTACAGCATGCACCTCTACAAAAATATCTGGTTAACGCCCGATTACCAGCACATCCAAAACCCGGCTTATAACGCTGATCGCGGACCGATCAACGTGTTCGCCGCGCGTTTCCACGCGGAGTTTTGAAGCGACCGCCAAGCCCCTTGGTTCGCGGGCAAGGAGACCAAGTTTTTACAGCATTTTTATCTTGTCGCTGGAATAATCCGGTCGCATGAGTTCCAACCAGCCTGCAGTAGTAGCCTATCTTGCCAGCGTACTGCGCCAGCCGCACAGCCCGGTTGCGCGCTTGGCTTGGGGCATTGCAGCTTGCGGTTCGGTCACGCTGCTGGCTTGGCCGCTGCGCGATGCGCTCGACCCCGCCAATACGGCAATGCTCTACCTGCTTGCGGTCGCTATCGTGTCAATGCGTGCGGGGAAACAGGCCGCCATCATGGCGGCATTTTTCAGCGCCGCGCTGCTCGATTTCTTTTTCATTCATCCGAGATTTTCTTTCACGGTGGGCGATGTGCAATATGCCGTCACACTGGCGGTCATGTTTGCCGTGGCGCTCATCATCGGCAACCTGACGCAGGGCTTGCAGCGCGAGAAAGAGACCGCGCTGCAACGCGAACGGCAATCGCGCGCGCTGTACCAACTCGCCGGCCAGTTGGCGGGCGCGCTGACACTGGAGCAGGTGGACGACATGACGCGCCGTTTTTTGCATGAAACGCAATCCTGCCGCAGCCTGCTGCTGATGCGGCACGGCAAAGAAGTATCGCCCGCCACTGCCAGCCAGACACCGCTATCCGGCAAGCCCTATTACGCGGCGCAGGCCGCGCTCCGGCAGGGTGCGGCGCAGGCCACGCTGGACGGCGCGCTGCATTGGCTGATCCTGCCGTTGCACGATACGCCGCAGGCGCGCGGCGTGCTGGCGCTCTCTTCTTTCAATGTCGGCCTGCTCGGCAACGAGCGGCGGCCATTGTTCAAAGCCATCGCCGCGCTGGTTGCGGCCTCGGTCGAACGCCTGCATTTCGTCGAGGTGGCCCAACAAACGCGGTTGCAGATGACTGATGAGCGCCTGCGCAGCAGCATCCTCTCCGCGCTGTCGCACGACATCCGCACGCCGCTCACCGTGCTGTACGGCATGGCCGACACGCTGGCGCAATCGGCGTTACCCGAAGGTTTGCACGAAATGGCGGACGCGGTGCGCCAGCAGACGTTGCGCCTGAACGGCATGGTGTCCAACCTGCTCGACATGGCCAAGCTGCGCGCCGGCGACATCCGCCTCAACCTCGAATGGCAGCCGGTGGAAGAAGTGATCGGGGCGAGCATCAAGCTGCTCGGCGCGGCGCTGGCACAGCATCCGGTGAGCGTGAAACTGCCCCCCGATATGCCGCTGCTGCGCTTCGATGCGGTGCCGATGGAGCGCGTGCTGTGCAACCTGCTGGAGAACGCCGCCAAGTACGCACCGCCCGGTTCGCCCATCCGTATCGAGGCGAAAACCGACAAAAAGCTCGCGCACATTTCCGTGAGCAACGACGGCTCGCAATTCCCGCCCGACCGGATGGAAAGCCTGTTCGAGTTGTTCGAGCGCGGCGACGCCGAATCGAACGTACCCGGCGTGGGGCTGGGTCTCGCCATCTGCCGCAGCATCGTGACCGCGCACGGCGGCAGCATCCATGCCGACAACGACGACGGCGCTCGCGTGACCTTCACGCTGCCGCTGGGCGAACCGCCCGCCATCGAGCCGGAGGATGCGCGTGAGTGAACAGACCATCCTGCTGATCGAAGACGAGGTGCAGATACGCCGCCTGCTGCACGCCGCGCTGGAAGACGAAGGCCACCGCGTGCTGGAGAGCGGCACGCTGAAAGCGGGACTGGCGCAACTGCATGCCGATGCCGTGCAACTGCTCGTCCTCGATTTGGGATTGCCGGATGGCGACGGCATCGCTTTCATCCGCGAACTGCGCACGCAATTTTCGCTGCCCGTGCTGGTGCTCTCCGCGCGCTCGGCGGAAGGCGAAAAAATCCGCGCGCTGGATGCCGGGGCGGACGACTATCTGACCAAACCTTTCTCTACCGGCGAGCTGCTGGCGCGGGTGCGCGCGCAGTTGCGCCGCCGCCCGGCGGAGGGCGCGGAAGCAGAAACACATTTCCGCTTCGGCGACATCGAAGTCGATCTCGCGCAACGCAGCGTCACGCGCAAGGGCGAAGCCGTGCGCCTCACCCCCATCGAATACCGCTTGCTGTGCGCCATGCTGGCAAGCGAAGGCAAGGTGATGACCTACCGCCACCTGCTGCGCGCGGTGTGGGGCAACGCCTTCGTCGAAAGCAACCATTACCTGCGCATCTACGTGAGCCACCTGAGACAGAAACTGGAAGACGACCCGGCGCAGCCGAAATATTTTTTGACGGAGACGGGCGTGGGGTACAGGCTTCAAGAATGAACTCCCCCGCTGTAAATACGCGCGGCTCGACTCCTCCCCTGAATGACTCCCCCTGAAGTGGGGTAGGCAGGCAATCCGCGTAGCGGATGCTCGCACAAGGGGGAGAACGGTCGGCGATAACTGAACGAAATAAAGGAGACCGCAACATGAAAGACCAAAACAAATCCGGCACGGGAGTCTTAGCCCTAGCCGCCCTCGGCGTCGTCTACGGCGACATCGGCACCAGCCCGCTATACGCTTTTAAGGAAGCCTTCGCCGGAACACACGGCATGACGCCCACCGAACCCAATGTACTGGCGGCACTGTCGGCTTTGTTCTGGGCGATGATGCTCATCATCTCGATCAAATACGTGTGGGTGATGCTCAAGTTCGACAACGACGGCGAGGGCGGCGTGCTGGCGCTGACCGCCTTGGCGAACCGCTCCGCGCGAGGCAACGCGCGCTGGAAACTGCTGATCGCCACGGCGGGCATTTTCGCGGCCGCCTTATTCTACGGCGATGCGCTCATCACCCCGGCGATCTCGGTTCTGTCCGCAGTCGAAGGTCTCAGCGTCGCCACGCCCACATTGGAAAAATTCATTATCCCCGTCACCGTCGGCGTGCTCACCGGACTGTTCTTCATCCAACGCCGGGGCACGGGCAGCATCGGAAAATTATTCGGCCCGGTCACGCTGCTGTGGTTCGCCGCGCTGGCCGTGCTGGGCGCGCTCAGCATCGCGCAAAACCCGGTCGTACTGAACGCGCTCAACCCGGTGTACGCCCTCGACTTTGCGCTGGAACATCCGACCGGCATGTTCTTCCTGTTGTCGGCGGTATTCCTCGCGCTCACCGGCGGCGAAGCGCTGTATGCGGACATGGGGCACTTCGGCGCGAAGCCGGTGCGGCTCGCATGGTACGGGTTGGTTTGCCCGGCGCTGCTCATCAATTATTTCGGTCAGGGCGCATTGGTGTTGCGCTCGGCGGAGGCCATCCAGAACCCGTTCTACCTGCTGTCGCCGGACTGGTTTCTGCTGCCGCTGGTGGCGCTGGCCACCGCCGCCACGGTGATCGCTTCGCAGGCCACCATCTCCGGCGCGTATTCGATGACGCTGCAAGCCATGCGCATGGGCTATTTGCCGCGACTGTACCTCCAGCACACTTCCGATTCGCAGCGCGGGCAAATCTACATCCCCGCCGTGAACTGGATGATGCTGGCCGGCGTCATCATCCTCGTGTTCCAGTTCGGCTCTTCCGGCGCGCTGGCGGCGGCTTACGGCATCGCCGTCTCCGGCACCATGATTATCACCACGCTGCTGACCCTCTTCGTCACGCTGATGCTGCCGGGCGCCGCACGGCTGCCGCTACTGGCCGCGCTGCTCATATTCACGCTGCTGGAAGTTTTATTCTTCGGCTCCAACCTGACCAAAATTTTTCACGGCGGTTGGATGCCGTTGGCGCTCGGCCTGTTCCTGTTCCTGCTGCTCTCGACCTGGAAGCGCGGCAGCACCTTGGTCGCCGAACAGCGGCGCAAGCTCGACATCCCGATGGACATATTCATCTCCGGCACGCAGCCCGATGTGCCGCGCGTACCGGGCACAGCGGTCTATTTAACTGCCGACCCGAGCTTCGTTCCGAGCGCGCTGTTCCACAATCTCAAGCACTTCAAAGTGCTGCATGAACAGACATTATTCCTGCATGTAGTGACCGCCGACGTACCTTGCATCGAGCCGGAACAACGCCTGCGAGTGAGCCTGCTCGCACCCGGCATGTACAACGTCGCGCTGCATTTCGGCTTCCGCCAGGAAGTGGATATCCCCAAAGCCCTGAGCGGGCTCGGCGCGCAAGGCGTGGAACTCGACAGTATGAACACCACCTTCTTCGTCGCCCGCTCAAACGTGGTGGATGGCTTGGGCGGCATGCCTCCGTGGCGCTGCGCATTGTTTTCGTGGATGACGCGCCAGTCCGAGGGGGCGGCCAGTTTCTTCAATCTGCCCGCCAACCAGGTGGTTGAACTTGGCACCAAGGTTGTACTGTAGGGCACTTGTAAAAATCCATATTTTAGTTGCGGCATAACCTGAAGGTTAGCCTACACAGCCACTTCGTTGTATCCCAACTGATGAAGCTACTGGTGAAACAACTAGCCATCCCACTAAGCAACCACAAGACGGTTGCCAAGTGGTTGGTTATAAGGCAGCACACCCCACCCGCCGTTGGCGGGCAGAGTGCAAGAGCAGGCAAATGGCTGCTTATGCCGCGTTACGGCAGCGGGGTAAGCAGGCAAGCCGCGAAGCGGCGGCTCGCAAAAAATTTAGTTCCGGCTAACCTAAAGGTAAGCCTACGCTGAAAATTCGTTTTTTTGCTTACATATCATGACATATGCGGCGCTGCGAAGTGGGATAAGCAGGCAATCTGGCAGCAGATGCTCGCAAATTTTTTCCGCGCCTTGCATTTGGGCGAAATCTGCATTTTTAGAAGCGCCCTGTAATTATTCGGGTGCGTGCCATTCGAAGCGATTCAACATCTTCTTCACGCTGATGAAATTGCATTCGGCAGGGTGCAAGCGTAGAGTGCCGCCCCATTCTTCCACAGAGAAGAGGCACGGGGAGCGAGATGAGCAGTACGCAAACGAAACAGAATCTGTCCACGCTGATGCTGGGTGCCATCGGCGTGGTGTATGGCGACATCGGCACCAGCCCGCTGTACGCACTGAAAGAGACTTTCGCCGGACACCACCCCCTGCCGCTGGTCGAAGCCAATATCCTCGGCGTGCTGTCGGTGATGTTCTGGACCATCATGCTGCTGGTATCGCTCAAGTATGTGATCGTCATTATGCGCGCGGACAATCGCGGCGAGGGCGGTTCGCTGGCGTTGCTGGCGCTGGCCAGCGAACTGAACGCGCAACGCCCCAATACCAAGTGGTTGCTGGCGACGCTCGGCGTATTTGCCGCCGCGCTGTTCTACGGCGACAGCATGATTACTCCGGCCATTTCCGTGCTCTCCGCCGTCGAAGGTCTGGATGTCATTGCCCCGCAACTTCACAGTTATGTGCTGCCGCTCACCATCGCCATCCTGACCGCATTGTTCTTGCTGCAAAAACGCGGCACCGGCGCGATGGGTATGGCATTCGGCCCCATCATGATTTTCTGGTTCGCCACTTTGGGCCTATTGGGGGCGCTGTCCATTGCACAAAGCCCGCAAGTGATATTTGCGCTCAATCCCCTGTATGCCTACAACTTCCTGGTGTTTGATCCCCGGCTGGCTTTTCTCACGCTGGGCTCCGTGGTGCTCGCCGTGACCGGCGGCGAAGCGCTCTACACCGACATGGGACATTTCGGGAAATTTCCGATCCGGTTGACCTGGTTCTCTTTCGTGCTTCCCTCGCTGGTACTGAATTATTTCGGGCAAGGCGCGCTGTTGCTGCACGACCCGCAAACCGTCGAGAACCCGTTCTACCTGCTCGCCCCGCCCTGGGCGCTGGTGCCGATGGTATTGCTCGCCACTGCCGCCACGGTGATTGCCTCGCAAGCCGTCATCTCCGGCGCGTTCTCGGTCGCCAGCCAATCGGTGCAGATGGGCTTTTTGCCGCGCATGGAAATCCGCCAGACATCGGACAAGGCGCACGGGCAAATTTACGTCCCGCTCACCAACTGGACGCTGTATATGGCGGTTATCTATCTGGTGCTCACCTTCAAAAGCTCCAGCAACCTGGCTGCGGCTTACGGCATCGCCGTCACCGGTACGATGCTGATCGACACCCTATTGATTACCTTTGTGCTCGTGGCATGGCGCTGGTCGCCGTGGTTGCTCGTTCCATTGCTGGGCACCTTCTTTTGCGTCGATCTGGCTTATTTTTCCGCCAATGCCCTGAAAATCCCGCAAGGCGGCTGGTTCCCGCTCGGCATTGCGGCAATTTCGTTCACCGTGCTCACCACCTGGAAACGCGGTCGGAAATTGCTGTTTGAAGAAATCGCCCGCCGCGCTATTCCGGTAAAGACCCTGATCGACGGCGTCACCGGGATGAACCGGATACACGGCACCGCCGTCTTCCTGACCGGCATTGACGAAGGCGCACCCGCCGCCTTGCTGCACAACCTCAAGCACAATCAGGTACTGCACGAACGCAATATCCTGCTCACCATCATTATCGAGGACAAGCCCTATGTCACCCGTGGCAACCGCCTGTTGATCGACAAGCTGGAAAATAATTTTTACCGCGTGCGCATCTTCTACGGCTTCATGGACACGCCGGACGTGCCTGCGGCGCTGGAGCTATGCGGGAAATTGGGATTGCCGTTCGACATGATGGCGACCTCGTTCTTCACCTCGCGCGCGCTGATCGTCTCGGCCCCCAATCCGGGCATGATGAAATGGCGCGAACGGCTGTTCATTATCCTGTCGCGCAATGCGATGAATGCGGCAGATTTCTTCCGCATCCCGACCAATCGCGTGATTGAAATGGGCACACGCATTGAAATCTAACTTCGCGGAATATCCATATAGCCCCAAGGCGGTTGAAGCGCGCAATAAATCGGCGGATAATCCGCCGCCTTAAGAGGAAGGCAGCGCAATGACCGAATACTTACTCATTCTCGTCAGCACGGTGTTCGTCAACAACATCGTGATGGTGAAGATACTCGGGCTGTGCCCGTTCATGGGGGTTTCCAAAAAACTGGAAGCCGCCGTCGGCATGGGCGCGGCCACCACCTTCGTGCTGACCCTGGGTTCCGGCGCCAGCTATCTCATCCAGCATTACCTGCTCGGCCCCGACCTCGCTTACCTCACCACGCTGTCGTTCATCGTGGTTATCGCCGGTATCGTGCAATTCACCGAAATGGTGGTGCAAAAAACCAGCCCGGCCTTGTACCAGGTGCTGGGCATCTACCTGCCGCTGATCACCACCAACTGCGCGGTGCTCGGCATCCCGCTGCTCAATGTGCAGGCCAAGCACGATTTCATGGAGTCGCTGCTGTTCGGTTTCGGCGGCTCGCTCGGTTTCACGCTGGTGATGGTGTTGTTCGCCGGCATCCGCGAGCGTCTGGAAGGCGCGGATGTGCCCGGCATCTTCAAGGGCTCCGCTATCGCGATGGTCACCGCCGGGCTGATGAGCCTGTCGTTCATGGGTTTCTCGGGTCTGGTGAAATGATCTCCGCACTTTGGGTGATGATCGGCATCGCCTTGTTTCTGGGTGCGGTGCTGGGTTTCTCCGCGATCAAGTTCAAGGTGCAGGGCAACCCGCTGGTGGACAAGATCGACGCGGTGTTGCCGCAGACGCAATGCGGCCAGTGCGGCTTCCCGGGCTGCAAACCTTATGCCGAAGCCATCGCCAAAGGCGAAGCCGAGATCAATAAATGCCCGCCCGGCGGCGAAGAAGGCATACACAAACTCGCCGAGTTGCTCGGCAAAGAATTCATCCCCTTCGGCGAAGGCGCCGCGCCCAAGGGCAAAGCTGTCGCGTTCATCGACGAGAACACCTGCATCGGTTGCACGCTGTGCATCCAGGCCTGCCCGGTGGACGCCATCGCCGGTGCGGCGAAACAGATGCACACCATCATCGCGCAGGAATGCACGGGGTGTGAGTTGTGCATCGCACCGTGCCCGGTCGATTGCATCAGCATGCTGCCCGTCGGCGAAGACATCACCAACTGGAAGTGGCGCTATCCGGTGTTTGCATTGGAGCGCGTGTAATGGCATTCAAAAATTTTATTAGCCGCGGATGCACGCAGATGTACACGGATAAAGCCACCCTACCCGGTTTTTCATCCGTGGGTATCCGTACCCGGAGGGCACAAGAACCTCTTCGAGGTGTTCATCCGTGGCTAATTGCATTTGTTGTTTTCGGGATCGCATCCCGATGAGAGCAACCTTCAAATTCCACGGCGGTGTACACCCGCCCACGCACAAGACTGAATCGACGCGCACTCCCATCGCCTTGGCCGCGCTGCCCTCGAAACTGGTCATTCCTTTGCACCAGCATGTAGGCACACTCGCAAAACCTGTCGTGCAAATCGGCGAGCGCGTGCTCAAGGGGCAGCTCATCGGCAAACCGGAGGGCCGCCTTTCCAGCGCGGTACATGCGCCGACATCCGGCACGGTGAGCGCCATCGACATGCAACTGGTGGCACACCATTCCGGCCTGCCCGATTTGTGCGTGACCCTCATTCCCGACGGCCGTGACGAGTGGATAGAACATGGCGGTGTCGATTACAAACAGACTGCGCACAGCGATTTGCGCCATCTGCTGCGGCAGGCAGGCGTGGTCGGCTTGGGCGGGGCGGTATTCCCCAGCGACATAAAGGCCTACGCCAACAAGCACAAGATCAAAACCATGGTGCTCAACGGTGCCGAATGCGAGCCTTACATCACCTGCGATGACATGCTGATGCGCGAGCGCGCCGGCGACATCCTGCGCGGCGCGGAAGTGTTGCGCGAACTGCTGTATGCGGAAGAGGTGCTGGTCGGCATCGAGGACAACAAACCCGAGGCCATCGCCGCGATGCGCCGGGCCGTGATCGACGGCAAGCACGCACACGTGCGAGTAATCGCCGTACCGACGGTGTATCCGAGCGGCGGCGCCAAACAACTGATCCGCATCCTCACCGGCATCGAGGTCGCTGCGGGCGTGCGCTCCACCGAGATGGGCGTGCAATGCTTCAACGTCGCCACCGCCTACTGCGCATGGCGCGCCATCGCGCACGGCGAGCCGCTGCTGTCGCGCATCGTCACAGTCACCGGCAACGTCGAGCGCGCGCAAAATTTTGAAGTGCTGCTCGGCACGCCGGTCGATGAACTGGTCGCACAAGCGGGCGCTCGCCCCGATACCGACAAACACATCATGGGCGGCCCGATGATGGGCGTGCAGCTTCCCGCCGCCACGGTGGGCATCACCAAGGCCGCCAACTGCATCATCGCCTCCTCGCCCGCGCTGTTCCCGCCCCCCAAGCCCGCGCTGCCGTGCATACGCTGCACGCGTTGCGCGGAAGTCTGCCCGGCAGACTTGCAACCGCAGGATCTGCATTGGTTCGCCAAATCAAATAATTTCGGCAAGGCGCAGGAATTTCATCTGTTCGACTGCATCGAGTGCGGCGCTTGCGCTTACGTGTGCCCCAGCAACATCCCGCTGGTGAATTTCTACCGCTACGCCAAGAGCGAGATCTGGGCGCGCGAACAGGAGAGCCAGGCGGCAGAAGTGGCGCGCGAACGCCACGAGTACCGCCAGCTCCGTATCGAACGCGAAAAGCAGGAGAAAGCCGAAAAGCTGGCGCAAAAAGAGAAAGCCGCAGCGGCGGCAAAAGCGGTCGCAGATGCGGCCCAAGCGCAGATCGTCACTCCGCCAGACCCGAATGCAGACCCGGACGACACGATGCAACTGCGCATCGACGCCGCGCTGGCACGCGCCAAAGAGCAGGCCGCTGCCAGCAAGCCGCAGAACACCGAAGCGCTGACTCCGCAGCAACAGGCAGAGATCGCCGAGGCGGATGCGCGCCGCGCACAAGCTCACGAAATGGCACTTTCCGATGCCGAACGAAAGAACGAATAACGCCATGTGGATATCGCCCTTCATCACCAAATCCAGCAGCGTCAGCGAGATCATGTTCAAGGTCATGCTGGCGCTCGTTCCCGGCATCGCGCTGTACGTGTGGTATTTCGGCCCGGCCATACTGGTGTCGCTCACGCTGGCTTCCATCACCGCGCTGGCGACCGAGGCGGCCATGCTCACATTGCGCAACCGTCCGCTCAAACCATTCCTGTCCGACAACAGTGCGCTGCTCACCGCTTGGTTGCTGGCGTTGTCGATTCCGCCCCTCGCTCCGTGGTGGATGGTGGTGGTCGGCACCGCATTCGCCATCGCGGTCTCCAAACATCTGTACGGGGGGCTGGGCAACAACCCGTTCAACCCGGCGATGATCGGTTATGCGGTGCTCATCATCTCCTTCCCCGTGCACATGACGCATTGGCTCACGCCGCATGCGCTGGGCGGTGTCGAGTTGTCGTTCGCGGAGCAACTTGGCTACATCTTCAACGGCACGTTGCCGAACGGGTTGACGCTGGATGCGGTGACGATGGCCACCCCGCTGGACACGCTGAAGACGCAATTGCATCTCGGCCTTTCGGTGCATGACATCCGCGACATGCCCATCTACGGGCGTCTGGCGGGCAAAGGCAGCGAGATGGTGGCGCTCGGTTTCGCCATCGGCGGCATCTATCTGTTGCTGAACCGCATCATCACCTGGCATCTGCCGCTGGTGTATCTCGGCGCGCTGTTCGCCACGGCGGGCATCTTCCATCTCATCGACCCGGCGCATTACGTCACGCCGCTGTTCCACTGGTTCTCCGGTGCGGCCATGATAGGCGCGTTTTTCATCCTCACCGACCCGGTCACTTCGCCCACCACGGCCAAAGGCAAGATTATCTTCGCCGTCGGCGCGGGCATGCTCACTTATCTGATTCGCGCTTTCGGCGGCTTCCCCGACGGCATGGCGTTCGCCACACTGTTCATGAACATCTGCGTGCCGCTGATCGACGCGTGGACGCAACCCAAAGTGTTCGGCAAGAAGGGGGGCGGCAAATGAAACGTCTAGCCCGCGCCAGTCTGCAATCGGCGGCTAACCTGATCTTCTTCGCTGTCATCGGCACGGCAGTTTTAGCTTCTACCTTCTTCCTCACGCACGACGAGATCGTGAAGAGCGAAAAAGCCGAGAAGCTCAAACTCATCACCCAGATCGTGCCGCCGACACTGTTCGACAACGACATCATCCAGGACACGCTGGACATTCCCGCCACCGACCTGCTGGGCACAGAAGATATCACCACGGCTTATCGCGCCCGCCTCAAAGGCGAGCCATCCGCCGTGGTCTTGGAGTCCGTCGCACCCGATGGTTATAGCGGCAAAATATGGCTCATCCTCGCCGTGCGCGCCAATGGCGAACTGGCCGGCGTGCGCGCAGTGGCGCACAAGGAAACACCGGGGCTGGGCGACTACATCGAACTACCGAAAAGCGCGTGGATCAAAGGTTTTGACGGAAAGTCGCGCGAGGCGTACAAAGATGCCGACTGGAAAGTGAAAAAAGACGGCGGCCAGTTCGACTACATGGCGGGTGCCACCATCACCCCGCGCGCGGTGGTCAAAGCGGTGAATAAAGCCTTGCAGTATTTTGCCGCGAACCGCGACACACTATTTGCGGCAAACACCTCCTCCCCTGATAAGGGGAGGTCGGGAGGGGTTAAGGAGAAACAGAAATGAACCTTCAGGAATATAAAGACATTCTCTACAACGGCGTATGGAAGCAAAACACCGGCGTCGTACAACTACTCGGCATGTGCCCGATCCTGGCAGTGAGCAGTTCGGTGGTGAACGGCGTAAGCCTGGGTTTGGCGACCGCAGTCGTGATGGCCTTGAGCGGTGCGGCCATTGCGCCGATCCGCAATTACGTGCCTAACGAAATCCGCATCCCGGTATTCATCCTCATCATCGCGGTGCTGGTCACCGTGGTGCAGTACCTGATGAATGCCTACATGTACGGACTGTACGTGGTGCTGGGCATTTTCATCCCGCTCATCGTCACCAACTGCATCGTGCTGGCGCGCGTGGAAGCCTTCGCCTCGAAAAATCCGCTGGGCGCGTCGGCCATGGATGGCTTTGCCATGGGGCTGGGGCTGACTGCCGTGCTCGCCGTGCTGGGCGGCATGCGCGAAATCGTCGGCCACGGCACCCTGCTCTCGGGCATCGACCTCGCGCTGGGCGAAGCAACAAAAGACTGGGTCATCCACGTCGTCCCCAACTACAAAGGCTTCCTGCTCGCCATCCTGCCGCCCGGCGCGTTCATCGGCCTGGGTTGCCTCATCGCGGGCAAGAACTGGCTCAATGTGCGCAAGGAGCAAAAACGCAAAGGACTCGCCACCACCTCCGCACCGATAGACGGCGGCTGCTCACCCGCGACACACTGAACGGGCAATGAATCCAGCCAAGCGCCGCGAGATTTTCCTGCGCCTGCAAGCGGCGAACCCTCACCCCACCACCGAACTGGAACACCAATCGCCGTTCGAGCTGCTGGTAGCGGTGATCCTCTCGGCACAGGCCACCGACAAGAGCGTCAACCTCGCCACGCGCGAACTCTTCCCCTTCGCCAACACGCCGCAAAAAATATTCGACTTGGGCGAGGCCGGGCTGCGCGAATACGTGCAGCGTATCGGCCTGTATCAGACCAAGAGCAAACACATCATCCAGATGTGCCGCACCCTGCTGGAACAGCATGGCGGCCATGTGCCGCAAACGCGCGAGGCGCTGGAGGCCTTGCCCGGCGTGGGGCGCAAGACCGCCAACGTAATCCTCAACACCGCCTTCGGGCACCCCACCATCGCGGTGGACACGCATATCTTCCGCATCAGCAACCGCATCGGCTTGGCTCCCGGCAAAGACGTAACCGAGGTGGAAAAAAAACTCATGAAAGTGGTGCCGGACGAATTCAAGCAGGACGCCCACCACTGGCTCATCCTGCATGGACGCTATGTATGTGTGGCGCGCAAACCGAAATGCGGCGAATGCGTCATCCGGGATTTATGCGAGTTCAAGGGGAAGAACTCCGTTTGATGCCGGGCAAAGCGCAAACGCCCCTCGCCGCCACCATCATGGCGGGCTCTCACCCGGCGGCGGCTCTTGGCTTTACCACTCTTGCGGCAACCGGTATCGCGCCGGTAGCAAGTCGATGATTTCCCTTTGCACCAGAATGTTGTGCTCTTCATAAAGCGCGTTGCCGCATAAAGACAACTCTTCGTCAAAGTTCTCCAGCACTTTTTCGCCCTGCCATACCCACTCGACGGGCAAGCAAATATCGGCACCGCTTCCGGTCGGATAGTCGGAGCGCACCACCCCCACGGCTTTAATGTGCAAATTGGCGCGCGGGATGCCGTGCTTGATGAAGACAATGTCTTCGTTCTTGATGGCAGAAACAGTGCTGTGCAAATCTGCTTTACCATCTGGCGAGCGGGGAAGGCATACGATGCTTTTGTCTATGAAGCCCTGCGCATTGATTTCCTCAATTCCGAAAAATGCGGCCATGATTTCCTCCATTTCTCTGCAACGGGATGCACCGCGCCCGCATGGAACCCGACTCGCTTCGGCATCCCCGGATCGACGTGACGAGGTTGGCGCGAGTCATTCCAGAACAGTCAATCACACGGTGCCTGGCAACCTGACAGTCTTTGGGTGTTGCGCGTTCATACTACGCTTACCCGAGCTTAATCATCAAGAGTACTTTCAACCCAGATTGTTCATTAGCGCCGCGCCGGGTTGCGAAGCTGCATTCCCCCCTTTGCAAAGGGGGAAGCGGGCAGCATTTCCTAATGGATTATTTGGGATAAACATAAAATTATGTAACGAACCCCTTCCTAACTCCCCGCGGCGATCAGACTCCGGCAATATCTTGTTACAACCCCTCAGTGCTCATCCTTGATCGTTTTCACAGTGAGATCGTTGATCGCATATCCCACGCGCAGGATACCGGTGGAAACGGCTACAGGATCCAGCGTAAAGGTATAGTCCGCCGTGGTCCGCGCCCAACCGGCGTAATCGGAACCTTCTTCCGACACTTTCTTGACCGTGCCCGCAACTTCGGCGGCCAGCCGTTTGCCGTGCTGCCGGATACGGATGTCGCCGCCGCTGGCATCGGGAGGAAGCGCATTCACCATGGCCCAATACAGGCGCATCGGCGGCAGCACGGCGAGCGAAGCGGATTTGCCCCAGATATTGCTGTCGGTCGATCCCGCCACTTCGGTGATGCTGAAGTGAATATCCGGTACCAACACCACGACATCTTTGGTCTTGGCAATGCCCCTGTAGCCGAACATAATCCCGGTGAAGCCGTAATCGAATGCCTGTTCGTCCGACGGCGTAACAATCGCAAAATCAACACCGCTTGCGCCATCGGACCATTTTGTCGGGAAACCGTACTTCTCGTTCGCCTTCATCCGCTCCATTCCGGTCATCTCTGATTTCAGATCGTCGTAAGTGAGCACGGTGTAACCGGCTGCGCGAATCTTGGCGACCAGGTCGTCATAGACCTTTTTCGCCAAGCCCTGAAACAGCTTCTTATCGAGGCCATCGATGAATATCTTGGCCTTGGCCGAAGCACCCGAGGAGCCTTGGCTGCTGATAGACGTTTGGGTGCGAGCCATCACGCGCAGGTAAACCGTCGGGATGAAATAGGTCTTGGAATCGGCAAAGTCGCCCTTGTGGTTAAACTCGACCTGATCCATGTTGATGTCGAAGGGGGGGATGTTCTCGGCGCGGGCAGTGCCTGCGAAAAGCGAAGCGAACAACGCGGAAATGGCAAGGCAGCGCATGAATGCGCCAGCGCCACGGCCGATATGTAATAGATGTGACGATTTCATTTTTTCTCCCTATGCAATCACGGAACCACGGTAAGTCATGCACGCTTGTCGCCCATGGCGTTCCGGCAAGCAATGATATTTACAGTCAACTATGAAGCCGGAGCTTCATGATCCATTGCGTTACCAAGCAGAGCTTGGGAACGAGTAAAGAGTAGTTGTCTTTATTTCCCTCTTGAGAGGGGTTAGGGGTGTGTTGCATTTAACCCACCCCCTCGTTACAAAATATTCCTGATGCCTATTGCCCTGTGAGGATTGTGCCGGATAAGCCCACTGCTACGAACTTAGAGCCTGACCATGCAATACCCTGAAAATGCTTTGTCGTGCCAGATGTTTGACTTGTCCAGGTGATACCATCGGCAGATGTAAGAATTGTGTCTAACAATCCTACTACTACAAACTGCGTGCCTGACCAGGCGATGCCATTCAGCCAATTTGCCGTACCTGACGTTTGATTTGTCCAGGTAATGCCATCAGCAGAGGTAATGATGGCACCGGTTCCCGCAGCAGTGCTTCCCACGGCGACAAACTTGCTGCCTGACCAGACAATAGAATTAAACAAAGTACTTGCCGTCGTGCCTGATGTCGTCCGGCTTGTCCATGTAACACCGTCCGGGGAGGTAAGGATTCTGCCCAACGAGCCTGCTGCAAACTGCGTGCCTGACCATACGATACCATCAATACCCTGTGTTGTACCTGATGTCCGGCTTGTCCACGCAATACCGTCCGGGGAGGTAAGGATTGTGCCTAACGAGCCTACTGCCGCAAACTGCGTGCCTGACCATACGATGTCAGTAAGCCCAGATAGCACACCTACACCTGACGTCCGGATTGTCCATGTAACACCGTCCGGGGAGGTAAGGATTGTGCCTGACCATCCTACTGCTACAAACTGCGTGCCTGACCAGGTGATGCCATAAAGCACATTTGTCGTGCCTGATGTCCGGCTTGTCCACGCAATACCGTCCGGGGAGGTGAGGATTGTGCCGGTGTCTCCTACTGCCACAAACTGCGTGCCTGACCAGGCAATGCCATTAAGCCAATTTGTCGTTCCTGATGTCCGGCTTGTCCATGCCAAAGTGGTGCCGCCGCCCGCGGCCTGCGTTGTCGCAGACACCTCTACCGAACCGGCGCTTTCCCCGGCCGTATTCAGCGCCGTGACCTTGTAGTAATAGGCCGTCGATGCCGCCCGACCCGTATCCAGATAAGGGCCTGCCGTGGGTGGTGTGGCGGGAGAAATTTTATTCCCGGCGACCAGCTGCAAGTTGGGCGAGGTTGAGCGGTAAATGTTGTACCCGGTCGCGCCGGTCACGTTCGCCCAGTTGACGTTGATCTGGCTCGCGCTGACTGCTGACGCGGCAACGCCGGTAGGCACCGCGAGCGCGCCCGACCCGCCACCCCCGCTCGTCGTGCCCGCGTAGGCGGTCGCCAGGGCGGTGCCAAAACCCGCAGGCGCCACGAACGTGGCCGCGGATGCATTGCCCAGCAATGCCGAATGCGTGACGCTGGCGCTGGCCATGGTCGCGCGCAGGGCGGCCAGCATGTCGTCGCTGGTGTTGCCGGGCGTCGGCGTAAATGCAGTGGTAATGGGATTGATGGTGTTGAGCGGGGTCAGACCGAGGGCGGTGCGCAACCGGGTGAGCGCCGCATCGACCCGGGTTTGGGTGATGGCGCCGAGCGTGGCGGGACTCAACCCGGTGAACCATGTGCCGGGGGTTGCCGTACCGGCCAGGTTGGCCACCATCAAGTCGGTGAGCGGGGTGACGTTCACGGTGCCCGCGGCTGTGGCGATGGAATGGTAGGGCGTGGCGTTGGCCGCACCGTTGATCGTGCCGCCGCTGACCTGCACCGCGCAGGGCAGGGTTTGCCCGGAGACGGCGACTTGCCAGCTACCCGCGCTGCCCGTGGTGGCGGCCAGCGCGCTGCCTGCCGCGCAACTGACGTTGATCGTGCCCCCGACGATCGGATAACCCACCGCCGCAGTGCCGCTCAGGGTGCTGGTGCTGGCAGCGGGGGCGCTGCTCCCGCCCCCGCCCCCACCCCCGCAACCTGCCAACAGGCCAACCAGCATCAACGTTCGAACCATCAAGCCAAAATTTTTGTTCATCGCCACTCTTCCCCATTATGGTTTGTAAAACAAAAAGCTTGCTTTACTTTTGCGGAAGGATTTTGTGTGCGCCGGAACCGATAAACAATCCCCTATATGGGGGGTCAGTCGATCAGACCCATGCGGGCCGCTTGCAGGGCAGCCTGGGCGCGTGAGGAGATGTTCAACTTGCGGTAGATGCTCTTCACGTATTGGGAGGCGGTATTGCGGGTGATACCCATCGCGTTGGCGAGATCGCCCACTTTCATGCCTTTGGCGAGCAGTCCGAGGGTTTCCCGTTCGCGGTTGTTGAGCTTCTCGGCGTTTTGTTGGGAGGGCTGGAAAAACCCGAGCAAGCGGCGTGCAATTGCGGGCGACAAGGGCGGGTGGCCTTCGAGTATGCCGCATAGCTGCCTGGTCAACAGCTCCAGGGGTTGCTCCTTGAGCAGATAGCCTTGCGCGCCCGCCTGCAACGCCGGAAACAAATGCCTGTCGTCGTCGTAGATCGTGGTGACAACAATGACCGGAGGTGTCTTGAGGTTGCTCAGGGCGGTGATGATTTCTACCCCGTTTCCGTCCGGTAGCCCCAAGTCAACCAACGCCAGGTCGTAGGGCCTGACACTTAAGACGGAGTGTGCGGTTTCGACGCAATCGGCGACCGTCACACTTACCTCAGGGAAAGCCATTTTGGCAAGACGGCTCAGCCAAATTTGGGTATCCGGCAGGTCTTCCACGATCAGCGCATGTTTCATAATGGTCGCCTATCCTTGACTATGTCATAAACAAAAACAGCCCAAATCACCAATTATTCTATTGCCCATCGCCCTTGATGGAACTGCTGATACGGCAACTAGCCATCCCACTAAGCAACCACAAGACCGTTGCCAAGTGGTTGCTTATAAGCCGGCAAAAAGCGCCGGCAAGTCGCCGGTTAGCTTTGCATAGCCATTCGATTAGGCCAGCAAAAGACGCCGGACAAGTCGCTGGCTATGTGGGAGCGACCTCCGGGTCGCGATCCGGTGATAACCTCCAAACCCATCGCGACCGGGAGGTCGCTCCCACAACAATCCTGTGGCCCGATGGAGCAGGCCAGGATAAACACAGATGCGACACCCCCTCCCTATCGCATACAAGGGCCGAGGGAATGCACTCTGTTTTGTGACACGGCAAGACTATTGGGTGCCTCTAAAAATTCAAAACCCTAGGCGGGACAAGGCGGGAAAGAAAGTCCGCGCGCCGCATATGTTTGATATGTAAGCGTTACAATTTCTTGAGCAACACAGTATCGCGACGGGGTTTAGATTTTTAGAAGTGCCCTATTTTCTATCCTTTCAGTTTGGACAGGGGCAGGCGAATTTCCACCGTGCTGCCGTGCGGGGCCGCAGGCTTGAAGACGACTGTCCCGCCCGCTTCGGCCATGCGCGACACCATGTTGCGCAGGCCGCGCCCTGCCGACTGGGAAATGGGCGAGGATGTGTCGCCGTTATCCTGCACCCGCAACAACAGATCATCGCTTTCCCCGGCCACGCTTACCGCGATCTGTCCGGGTCGCGCATGTTTGAGCGCGTTGGTGATCGCCTCCCGCAGCACGCGCTCCAGAGACAGCCTTTGCCGCGAACCGACAATGAGCCGGTTATCCGGCAAATGATCGTTCCAATCCAGCGCCACTTCTGCGGCCTCGCAGCGGTTTTCGATTTCCGCGCGCCAGTCGCCCAATACGTCAGAAAGTGGGGCAGACTGCCGGTCGAGGCTGGCCGCCAAGCTGCGCAAATCCTGCATCACCACGCGCAGCAGTTCGGTGGACTGCGCCGACTCGGAACGATGTATCAAAGTCAGCAGTTTCGCCCCGATGTCGTCGTGCAAATCCTTGGCGATCCGTTCACGTTCTTCCTGCGCCCCCCGTATATAGGCCTCCTGCCGGGAAAGCACCTGGCTCAGCAACTCCCACAATGCCTGGGCCAACTGGGCATCCGCACGCAAAAACAGGCGCTTCCCGCCGTCCGCGTACCCCAGTATCAGGGCGGGGCTTTCTCCGAGGCCGGGAACGATCAGGCACAGGCCATTTTCCGCCACTTTCGCTTCGCGGGCGGGGAATTTTCCCTGATCCAGCGATTGGGGGGAGTAGGCCCGCTCCAGCAGTTGATGCCAACGATCCCGCAGTTCTGCGGCTGGCAGCGGCGTGGCGGCGATCTCCAGCAGATCGGGAATCAGGGTGGACAATTTCCCGTCGCGGGCATACCCCGCGCGCCTGAGCAGCCATTGCCGCAAGGGAAAGTAGATCCAGCCCGCGATTGCCAGCGCAAGGGCGAAAGAAATATCCATGTTCAGGCTCAGAGCATGTGCCAGACCGAAGTCAAAGGCCACCACCAATACTCCGCCGAACAGCCATAGCCAGACCTCCGGCCACCAGGGTTCGAGATTGAACAGGCGGTGACGTTTCATACCCAGCGCCATGCCCAGATACATCATCAGCACAAAGCCGAAGGAGTACCCTTGGGGAATGATCGGCATATAGCCGAGCACCTGCATGCCGAACACGCCGAACACGAACACCGAGCTTCCCGCCAGCAGGGTCAGCAGGAACCATTTCAGCGCGGCGCGACTGATCGGATCGAGGCGGGAATGACGCCATTGCATGGCACCCAACACAAAGCTGGCCGACAGCCCGGCAAGGGCGGGGTAGCGGAAGCCGAAATTCATGTCGCGCCCCCATTGCAGGGTATCGACAACCCACACGGCCAGATACAGGCCGAAGATCAGCCGGACGAGGCCTGATCCACCCAGGCGGGAAGGATAATTCCATAACAGGGAAATAAAAGCGGCGAAAAACAGGATAGCACCGGTATGGTTTAGAACCGAGAGGTTACGGAACAGCGTGCCATCCAGCGCCAGTTCGCGCCCACTGTAAATAGCGGCGGAAAACGTTACCAGCACGAAGGGGATGCTGGTCAAGGCATAAAACCGCGCCGCCACGTCCCGCTGGCGATACGCGAACACGCTCGCGCCGACCAGCCAGGTGATGACGCCGCAGACGATCTGAAACCAGAACATGACCGGCAGGTCGCGCAGCGGGCGTTTTTCAGGGATGAGCCAGACCGTTTCTCCCGCGCCCGTCACCACCCCCACGCGCCCGGCGGCAAGAATGTCACCCAGCATCTGCTGCTTGTCCAGAAAAGCGTTGTAATCGGCATACTCGGTGTGGAAATCCGGTTCCTCCAGCAGGTCTCCCGTCATGACGGGCGCTTCATCGCCCGTTACGGTCCGCAGTGCGCGCACCGTGTCTCCAGCTTTCAGGCCAGCTCTTTCAGCCGGCCCGGTGGCCGCCTGGATCAGCACGGTGCCCGAGTTTGCCGGGGCAAGTCGAACCCCCATCCAAGGCATGCTCCACATGACCCACACGCACAGCGCGACCAGACCTGACAGAATCAGCATGGAAAGCAGCAGCACTTGTTTCGGGGGAGGCAATGCAAATGGGTGTGATGACATAGATGCGCCTATCGCGAGTGCTTCCTTATGCAACGCCCGAAAACAACGGGAGACAATCATCGCCTACAAATGGGAAAGTAGTGCGGAGTGTTGCGGGAAACAGCGTTAATACCTTCCGGGGCCTTGCGGGTTCTTTGATGAATAAGCGCATGGCCTACCGCGCTAAACGATTGAGAAGCACCGTCTGCAAATCGCGCCGGTTGTCCAGCACAGCCATGATCAAAACCTGCCGATTATCTACCCGGTAAACGATGCGCCAAGGCGCACTGGACAGCTCCCTGTATTGCGCGATGCCGGTATGCAACAGCTCGGGCACGACGCGGGCGCGGTTGGGCAAGGTAATCAAAAGTGCGGCTTCAGCTTCCAGCTTTTGCAAGATCGCCAGCGCATCTGCAACACTATCTTGTGCGATGTACTCGACGATCTCCGTCAAATCCTGCCGTGCCGTGTGCGCCCACAACACCAGATAGGACTTTGTTTCAGCCATGTCGCTTTTGCTGCTTCAGCAATGAGGAGCGCAACCCATCGAATACCTTGGATTGCGGGATGACACGTCCCTTCCGCACATCCGCCTCGCCCTGCACCATCAGTTTCAGCGTCAAAAAGGCGTCCTGCTGTTTGCGGTAAGTCTCGTAGTCCTGCACCACGGCACTTGCCGAACCGTTTTGCGTCAGGATGATATTTGCTCCGCCGCGAGTCTCTCGCAACAAACGGCTTGCGGAAATTTTGAAATCGGTCAGGCTAATTATTTGCTCTTGCATGACAGGTCACCGAATAAGGACTGAATACGGTCATTCTAGCTGGGGCACGAATAAAGGCAAGACGAAGCCTTTCAATAGGGCGGGCGAACCATGTCGGCGGGCACGACCCAGCGGTCGTACTCATCTTCCGTGACATATCCCAGCGAGACTGCGGCCTGTTTGAGCGTCATTCCATCGCGGTGGGCATGCTTTGCAATTTCGGCGGCGCGATCGTAGCCGATATGCGGGACCAGGGCGGTCACCAGCATCAGGGATTGCTCCATCAACTCGGTCAACCTCTGGCGATTGGCCTCAATTCCGCGCGCACAGTATTGCTCAAAACTCGTCATTCCGTCGGCAAGCAAGCGCAAACTTTGCAGAAAATTGTGGGCGATGAGCGGCTTGTAAACATTCAGTTCGAAATTGCCCGAGGCGCCGCCGAACGTAATGGCCACGTCATTGCCGATGACCTGGCAACACAGCATGGCCAGCGCTTCGCATTGCGTTGGATTCACCTTGCCCGGCATGATCGAGCTGCCCGGCTCGTTCTCCGCAATGCGGATCTCGCCCAACCCGGAACGCGGCCCGGAAGCCATCCAGCGCACATCATTGGCGATTTTCATCAAGGCCACGGCGAGCGCCTTAAGTGCGCCATGCGCATTGACGAGCGCATCGTGCGCGGCAAGCGCGGCGAATTTGTTTCCGGCGCTCTCGAACGGCAAGTGCAGGCGTTTGCTCAATTCTGCCGCAACGCGCATCCCGAATTCGGGATGCGTGTTTAATCCGGTACCCACCGCAGTTCCGCCGACAGCCAGTTCGTTGATCGCCCCCACGCTAGCAATAATCGCGGATTCGGCGTGCGCCAGCTGTGCGACGTAGCCGGAAAATTCTTGCCCGAGCGTGAGCGGAGTGGCGTCTTGCAAATGAGTGCGCCCGACCTTAAGAATATCCGCGAACGCAACGCTTTTGCCGGCCAGGGTCTGGCGTAACGCGATGGCTGCAGGCAGCACACCTCGGGTGATTCCGATCGCTGCGGCCAGGTGCATCGCTGTCGGGAAAATATCATTCGTCGATTGCCCGAGATTGACCTCATCGTTCGGATGCACAAGCCTGTTGAGCCCGCGTTCGCCCCCCAAAAGCTCGGAGGCCCGATTGGCGAGCACCTCATTCATATTCATGTTGCTCTGCGTACCCGAACCGGTTTGCCAGACAGACAATGGAAACTCTTCCCCATGCAGCCCCTCCAGCACCTCATCGGCGGCATCGATAATGGCCCGCGCTTTCCCGGCCTGCAGCCCCCCGAGGTCACAGTTGACGCGGGCGCAGGCACGCTTGATTTCCGCGAGCGCAAGAACCATCTCCTCCGGCATGCGTTCGGACGAAATATGGAAATGCACGAGCGAACGCTGCGTCTGCGCCCCCCAAAGATGCCGCGCGGGAACCTCGATGTCGCCAAAGGAATCGCGTTCTGTTCGGGTTTCCATAATGACCTCCTCCAGATAAGTCCTGCCCCCCATTCTACGACTGCTTTATGCCGGATGTCCGCCCGCCATGCAGATCGATGCCGTCCGCGTTGACGGATACGCCTCTTGCAAGGACAATCCCGCGCTCTATCAAGGTACACCGTATGTTCAACCCGACCCGCGATCAAGCACGACAATTTCTCTTTGAATCCTGGCGCAAGCGCCGCGCGGGTGAATTGCTTACCCCGCTGGAAGACCTCACGGCGCAACTCATAGACAAGCACCCGGAATATCATCCGCTATTCAACGACCCGGAGCGCAATCAGGATAAGGATTTCGCGCCGGATGACAATGTGGTGAACCCCTTCCTGCACCTGATGATGCACCTCACCATCGAAGAACAGCTTTCCATCGGCCAGCCGCACGGCATCCGCGAACAGTTTGCGCGCCTCACCCACAAGTACGGGTCGGAACATGAAGCGCAGCACGCGATGATGGATTGTCTCGGCGAGATGATCTGGCAGGCGCAGCGCAACAAGTCTGCGCCGGATGCGGCGGTTTATATTTCCTGCCTGGAACAGCAATGAGACTGGGCAAAATCACCACACGCACGGGCGACGACGGCAGCACAGGATTGGCGGATGGTTCACGTATCGCCAAAGACAGCGCCCGCATCTGCGCCATCGGAATGCTGGACGAGCTCAACAGCCATATCGGCGTGTTGCTCGCCGAGCCGGTGCCCGAGAACATCCGCGCAGAATTGCTGCGCATTCAGAACGACTTGTTCGATCTGGGCGGCGCGCTGGCATCTCCGGCCTCCCTCTTCTCCGATGCAAGCCTCACCCGTCTGGATGCCGCCATCGCGCACTACAACGCCGCCCTGCCTCCGCTCAAGGAATTCATCCTGCCGGGCGGCACGCGCGCTGCCGCGCTCTGCCATGTCGCGCGCACCGTGGCACGCCGCGCCGAGCGCGACCTTGTGCAACTCATGCGCAACGAAGCTTTACCCGGCAACGGTTTACTCTACCTGAACCGCCTGTCCGACCTGCTATTCATCCTGAGCCGCAGTATCAACAAGGCGGCGAACCAGCCGGAAGCCCAGTGGCAAAGGGACACGCCCTGATTCGGCGGCGTGCTTCTGAATTTCCCGCTGACGGGAAATTCAGAAGCCGTTATACTTCGCGCCCAGAAAGTAACAAATAACAAGATCTACGGAGAAAATTAAATGGGACACCAAAAGCCGAACACTTTGCAGACTTTTTCTGAAGTTTCTAATATCTTGGCTCCAAGCAACGAGCCCTGGCAGGTCGAACTGAACGACCCGGCCACATCGGTCATGACAGACTTCCGTGTACGTGCCCTGTTCAAGGTCGATCCCGAAGATACGCTTGATGAAGCGCTGCAAAAGATGAAAATCGCCGGCTTGCGTATCGGCTTCGTCGTGGATTCCGCTGAAAAAATTCACGGCATGATTACTTCTTACGACATCATGGGCGAAAAGCCCATGCGCTACCTGCAAAGTGTAGGCTTCGCAGACCGCGGCGTAACGCACAAAGACATCAAAGTAAAAGACATCATGGAAAAGCCCGAGGATTGGGTCAGCACCGAAATCAAAAATGTCGAGACCGTCACTGTCCAGGGTGTGCTGGATGCATTCCAGAGAACCGGACGCACCCACCTCCCCGTGCTGGATCACCGCGATGGCAAAGAGCATCATCTGCGCGGCCTGTTCTCTTCGGCAAAAGTTTTGCGCCTGACCGACTTCGCTCGCCGCAAAGCGGCGCAAAGCAAAGCCTGACCGAATCTCGGCTCAAACAAAAAAGGCGCATCGCAACGATGCGCCTTTTTTATCCATAGAAATACTCAAAGCACCTTCAGCAGCGTTAAAAGTTCCACCCCGAAAGAAACGAAGAAACCCGCTCCCCAAGCCTGACCTTCCCCCGGTTTTTCGTCTCCCAACGGGCGGGGGTCATGCTACCTGTTTCTTCTTCGGTTGAGGATGCAGCCAGTCGTTCAGGAACTGCACCGGCGACTTGCATTTCAACGTCGAGTGTAACCGTTTCCGGTTGTAGAACACCTCGATGTGCTCGAATGCCATGGCTTTCATCTCTTTCGTGTTTCGAAACGCTCCCCATGCACGCGCCCGTTCTTGAAGCTGCCAAACCAGCTTTCGGTCGGGGCGCTGTCCCAGCAGTCCCCCTTGCGGCTGCGACAACTCCACATGCGGCTTGCCGCATAGTGGATTGCCTCCCTTTGGGGCATCGGGCAGATCATGCCGTATTCGGCCAGCTTGGCCTGAAATACGTGGCTGGCGTACTGGCTGCCACGATCCGAGGATGGATCAGGCCCGCCGCCGGCTTGCGCCGGAACCACGCCATCGTCAGCGCATCGGTCACGATGTCCGCCGTCATGCGCGGTTTCAGCGACCAGCCCACCACTTCGCGGTTGAACAAGTCGATGACGATAGCCAGATACAGCCAGCCCTCTGCCGTCCACAGGTGGGTGTCCAAACCTGATTCGGGGTTTTGGGAGTGAAGTTGCGCTCCAGCAGGTTGGGTGCCACCGGCAGGTTGTGCTTCGAGTCGGTGGTGACCTTGAAGCGCCGCTTGTGCTTGGCTTTGATGCCATTCTCCTGCATCAGCCGCTCCACGCGTTCCTTGCTGGCCGGGAAGCCGCGCAGCCGCAGCTCCCTGACCATGCGCGGGCTGCCGTACGAGCCCTTGAATTCGGCATGGATAGCCCGGATCGGCACCAGCATCTGGGCATCGGTCAGGCGCTTGCGGCAAGGCTTGCCACCTTGCTTCCACGCCCGGTAGCCGCTTTCGGATACGTCCAGCATCCGGCACATTTCATCCAACCCGAAGTTATGACGTTGCGCATCAATCCAGGCGTACTTCACAGTGTTTCTCTCGCGAAGTACGCCGTCGCTTTTTTTAGGATTTCACACTCCCGTTTCAGCCGGACAACCTCCGTGCGTAGCCGGGGGAGTTCCATCTGCTCGGGCGTCACGACCTTGCCGCCAGGCTTGTTCAGATCGCCCGCTGCCGCTGCCTTGACCCAGTCGCGTACGGTCTGCTCGCTGACCCCGAGCTCCTTGCCCAACGCACCCGGCGTCACGCCTTCCTGGATGCGCTTGACCGCCAGCTCCTTGAATTAGGCGGCGTACTCCTGCTTCGGTATCTTCATCATCTCCCTTTCCATAAGTAACTCGATTTTACGTTACCCTCGGAAGACGATTTTTCGGGGGAAGGTCAGGCTGAAAACGTGGTTTATTCAGCGTCTCCCTAATTCTTTCTCGCCCGGTTCAAATTCACCATCGCGCACGCCATGTCTTTTCCGAGATCGCAACTTTGCTGCATCGTTGCGAGCGCGCGCGCGTTGTCGCGCATTTTCTTCAAAAAAATCGCCTTGCCGTAGTAGGCTTCCGCGTTCTTCGGATCTGCCGCGATTGCCCGCTCATATTCAGCCAGCGCCTCCTCATTGCGCCCGGCATTCGCATATGCCCCCGCCAGCGCCTGTCTTACCTGAGGGAAAGCGGAACTGATTTGCAGCGACTTCTTGTAATCCCCGATCGCCTTCGCCCACTCGCCTTTTTCTGCCGAGGCATAGCCGCGACCGTAATAGGTGCGCTGCGCGCCCAGCCGATCTTCCCCGTGCAGCAACTGCACGGCGTCATCCCACAAGCGGTAATTGTCGGCGAACACCCACAAACGGTTCCACGACAGCGGCACCAGCAACAAGGCCGCCAATGCGCCCGCCAACATGACCTTCCGGTCGGGCAGCGCACCGAACAACAGCGGCGGCAACAACATAAAACCCGGCAACCATAGGTAACTGCGGTAGAGCACAAAAATTTCCTGTACGCGAATACTGGAAAACTCTACCCAATAGAAACACCAAGGATAAAGCAGCCCCAACCCCAGCAACGCGATGCGCCCGCCGCGCAACAAGCAGGCCAAGGAAAACAGCCCGTAGCCGGCGAATGCCAGCGACCCTACCCAACCCGTCCAATCGCGCCACGAAAGAATAAAGGTTTCGCGCATGTCTACCGACATCCATGCGGGATTCGGGACCAGCATCAACAGGCAGTATTTGAAAAACAAACCCGCCTGGGTCAACACGCTCAACAAATGCAGCATCGGCACGCCTTTGAGCAAATCGTCCTGCCCGATCAATGCGGCGGCGTCTTTCTCATAAGCCTGGCCGAGTATCCCCTTGGCGCGCATCACCACGACTAGGGCAATCACCATAAATCCCAGCCAAGCAAGCAGCAGGCTACGTCGTGGCAGTTTAATCCGCACGCGCAACACCCAAGTCAGCGGCAACAAAATCGCCGGAGCCATCAGGCTGTGTTCCTTGCTGAATATCGCCAGAAAATAGGCCGCCACCGCCAGCAGCATGTAGCGCTTGTCGCCATCCAGCAGCCCGCGAAAATAAGCCAAGTGCATCACCAGCGTGAACAATGTCGCCATCAATATGCTGCGTTGCACCAGATAACCCGTTCCATACACCGCCAGCGGATGACAGGCGAACACCAGTGCCCCCAACCATGCGCCCCAATTCGCCATCTTCTGCCTGACGGGTTCTTCCACAAACAGCGCAATCCACAGACGCAGCACCAGCAGCAGCAGCAAGACATTCATGCCATGCAGCAACAGGTTTTGCAGCCGAAAAACGGGGGGAGCCTCCCCGAAGAATGCCCAAGTCACGCCCAGCGACGTATAAGGGAACCAGCGAAAATCCAGGAGAAACGGGGTATCGGCATAGTTGCTGATGACCGAACGAAAAAAAATCGTGTCATCGAATACCAGAGGATTTTCGAGAAACGGCAGAAAGACCAACCCAACCAAGAGCAGCAATAGCAGCGCCTTGATGCGATCTCGCGGGAAATACAAATTTGCATAACCGTTCATTCGTAGCCCATCACCAGAATTGCGTGCAGTAAAAAGCCCCTCCGGAGAGGGGCTTTGCGGACTCTAGCTATACAGCAACGCTAGATTAGTTCCACTTCGCAATAATTGCAGGAACCGGTGCAGGGCATGGTGTTGCTGTGCCAGTTGTAGCGACAGTCCACTTGATCGAAGTACTGCCAATGGATGGTGTGAACACGATAGTGCAGGCAGAGCCAGCAACACCCGCAGCAACGTTTGCGGTAATGGCAGCGCTCCCAGCGGCCACAGAAATGCTGGTCACTTCAGTCGTGGAAGTGGGGGCGCCAGACAATCCCAGAGAAGTCCAGTTATCCGCTGTCAACAGAGAGAACGAGCCGGCATTGTCTTGAGCGAACTGACCGATTGCAGTTTGCAGCGATGCTACAGCAGTAGCCACTTTGGAAACTTTAGCCTTGGTGATGTAGTCCTGGTAAGCGGGAATCGCTACTGCGGCCAGAATACCGATAATTGCTACAACGATCATCAGTTCGATCAGGGTGAAGCCTTTTTGTACTTGTTTCATGTTAATACTCCTTTAGAGTTTGAAGGGTACACACCGGGTGTGCGGGCAATTATATGCAGGATGCATGCCAATAGCCAGACAGCTTTCACCAGACTGTTTTCGCTTGATAAATGTATGCAGCGCCACTTACCCACCCTTGCCTCAAGCTCATTTATGTCAACCCGCGTGACAATTTTCGTCACCCCGTCTCTATGCAATCGAGAATAACTGGCTAAGCCACCGTTACGCGCCCGAATTTGCGTTTGCCGACTTGCGCCACAACCACCGTACCTGTCTTGAGTTGCAAGGCTTTGTCGCTAACTTTTTCGCCGTCGAGTTTGACGCCGCCTTGTTCGATCATGCGCAATGCCTCCGAAGTGCTGGGCACGAGATTGGCCTGCTTGAGCAGTTGCGCAATACCGATATGTCCGTCTGCACTGGTGACGGAGGTTTCGGGCATATCGTCCGGCAGTACGCCCTTCTGGAAGCGCGCCTCAAATTCGGCCAGCGCATCTACAGCCGCTTGTTTGGAATGAAAGCGGGTGACCATCTCTTGCGCCAGCAACACCTTGATGTCGCGCGGGTTGCGGCCTTGCACCACCTCTTCGTGCCATTGCGCGATGGTCGTCAGGCTTTCGCAGGAGAGCAGTTCCAGGTAACGCCACATGAGTTCGTCGGAAACAGACATGAGCTTGCCGAACATGTCTTGCGGGGTGTCGGTGATGCCGACATAGTTGCCCAACGATTTGGACATCTTGTTGACGCCGTCCAACCCTTCCAGCAGCGGCATGGTGAGCACACACTGGGCGGGTTGCCCGAAGTACTTTTGCAATTCGCGCCCCATGAGCAGGTTGAATTTCTGGTCGGTACCGCCCAGTTCGATGTCGGCTTTGAGCGCGACTGAGTCGTAGCCCTGTACCAGCGGGTAGATAAATTCATGGATGGCGATGGGCTGGTTGCTTTTGTAACGCTTGGAGAAGTCGTCGCGTTCCAGCATCTGCGCCACGGTGTGGGTAGCCGCCAATCGGATCAGGTCGACGGCGCTGAATTTGTCCATCCAGGTAGAGTTGAACACCACCTCGGTCTTGCCCGGATCGAGTACTTTGAATACTTGGTCTTTGTAACTCTGCGCATTGGCGAGTACCTGCTCACGCGTCAACGGAGGCCGTGTCGCATTCTTGCCCGTGGGATCGCCTATCATGCCGGTGAAGTCGCCAATCAGGAACAGGGCGTGATGCCCCAAGTCCTGCAATTGGCGCATTTTGTTAAGCAGAACGGTGTGTCCGAGGTGCAGATCGGGCGCAGTAGGATCGAAGCCCGCCTTGATGCGCAACGGGCGATTTTGCGCAAGTTTATGTTTTAGTTCATTTTCCAGCAGCAGTTCATCTGTGCCGCGCTTGATAACGTCCAAGGTTTCTTGCTGAGTCATATCGATATTCGTTTACAGTTAAAACATCCAATTTGCCGATCATCCGGATTTTTCTACCGTTTGTCGCCGTTGATGCGCCGTTCATTCCGTGTTTTGCCAACACCCCGGCGGATTTTGAGGCGATGTGGCTTTCTGGTAAAGTGGCGACCAATTCAACGAACTCGCGTTCGTCAAACCGATTAAATGGCTGCCTTGGGAGGCGCGAATGTTACCGCAAAACACCTTATCGCAAGCGCACAAAATGAAGCTGCGCTGGTTCGTCACCCTGTCCACAGTGCCTTTGCTCGGGGTCGTGACGGCCTTCGGCATCATGCCGCAAACCGAGTTCACCACTTCCGCTCAAAGAACTATCGTCGAAGAAATTGCCTTGCCAGTTGTCGCAAAAACAGCCAGCACAGCAGCCACTTTTTGGCGCAATGAGCGCGTGCAACGCGGCGACACCGTTGCCGAACTGTTGCGCCGCCTGAGCGTAGAAGATAGTGCGGCGACCGATTATTTGCTCAAGAACAAGGCGGCAGAATCGTTCCGGCAACTGGGTGTAGGCAAAGAAGTTCAGTCTGAAATCGCCGCCGACGGCAGTCTGCTGGCGCTACGCTACCTGAACAGCAACGGCAACCAGATCGTGATCGAAAAAACCGCTTCCGGTTACATCACCAGTTCACTGCCGGTTCAACTTGAACAACGCGTATTCCTGCGCACGGGAGAGATCAAGTCCAGCCTGTATGCCGCAACCGATGCCGCCGGCTTGTCCGATCCTGTTGCCAACCAGATGGCAGAAATTTTCGGCGGCGACATCGACTTCCATCGCGATTTGCGCAAAGGCGACAAATTCACCGTCGTATACGAGATGACCTATAGCAATGGCGAAGCGGTACGCTCCGGGCGCATTCTGGCTGCCGAATTCATCAATCAAGGGCATGCCTATCGCGCGGTATATTTTCAAACCAGCCCCACTACCGGCGACTACTACACTCCGGACGGCAAAAGCATGCATAAAGCATTCTTGCGCTCCCCGATCGAGTTCTCGCGCATCAGTTCCGGCTTCAGTTCCTCGCGCTTCCATCCCGTGTTGAACAAATGGCGCGCACATAAAGGCGTGGACTACGCCGCCCCCATCGGCACCAAGGTTAAAGTCACCTCCGACGGCATGGTCGCCTTCGTCGGCAAACAAGGCGGTTACGGCAATGTCATCATGGTCAACCATCAAGGCCGCTACACCACGGTATATGGACACCTGTCGCGTTTCGCCCCCGGCATCCATCGCGGGCAGCGCGTGAGCCAAGGCGAGATCATCGGCAACGTCGGCATGACCGGCTTGGCCAGCGGCCCGCACTTGCATTACGAGTTCAAGATCGACGGTACGCAACGCGACCCGCTGCGCGTGGCACTGCCCGATGCGGCACCGATCAGCGCAGCGCAAAAAACCGCGTTTTTGGATAGCACTCGCGAACTGAACGAACGCTTGGCCATGCTACGCAACGCGCGTTTGGCAAAGCTGGATTGATCCCCGTCAGGTGGAGCGCCCGGAACTTTATATCGGCATCATGTCCGGCACCAGCCTGGATGGGATTGACGCGGCGCTGGTCGATTTTTCCGGCCCCCACCCCGCACTCGCCGCCACTCACTACCAAGCCTACCCGCCCGACCTTAAAGATGCGCTGCTGGCGCTGCATCATCCCGCCCCCGACGAACTCCATCAGGCGCAACTGGTGGCCAATCGGCTGGCACGCGATTATGCCGCCGCCAGCTTGGCTTTACTAAAAAACGCCGATGTTTCCGCAGATGCTGTCCGCGCCATCGGTTGCCACGGGCAGACCATCAGACATCGCCCAGACGCCGGTTACACCATACAACTGGGTAATGCGGCCTTGCTGGCCGAGTTGACGAACATAGCCGTAGTCAGCGACTTCCGTAGCCGGGACATCGCCGCCCAAGGACAAGGTGCCCCCTTAGTGCCCGCCTTCCATGACCGCATGCTGCGCCATCCCCGCATCCACCGCGTGATCGTCAACATCGGCGGCATCAGCAACCTGACCGACTTGGCACCCGAGCGCCCGACCATCGGTTTCGACTGCGGCCCCGGCAATCTGCTCATGGATGCGTGGATACAGGCACACCAAGGCAGCGCTTACGATAAAGACGGCACTTGGGCCGCCAGTGGAAAAGTGATTCCAGCGTTGCTACAACGCCTGCTGAATGAAGCCTTCTTCGCCGCCCCGCCCCCCAAGAGTAGCGGGCGCGATCTATTCAACCTCCACTGGCTAAAAACCCGCTTGCAGGGCGATGAAGCGCCCGCAGACGTACAGGCCACCTTGTTGGCGTTGACGGCACATGGCATCGTAGACTCCATCCAACGCTACTGCCCGGGCGCACAAGAAATTTATTTATGCGGCGGCGGCGCGCATAACCAGGCATTGCTGCGCGGCCTGAATGCCGCATTGCCCCACTGCCGCATCCAACTCACCGATACTTTGGGAATAGGGGTTGATTGGCTGGAAGCCATCGCCTTCGCCTGGCTGGCCCGGCAAACACTGCAAGGAAAGAGCGCCAACCTGCCCGAAGCCACAGGAGCCAAGCACCCCTGCGTCCTCGGCGCTATCTACCAGGCATAAAAAACGGGAACGCTTGCGCGCTCCCGCCCGTCTTTGCAACTGCCTCCGGATTTATACCGAGAAGGAAGATCCGCAACCGCAAGTCGTTGTCGCGTTCGGGTTCTTGATGACGAACTGTGAACCTTCCAAGCCTTCCGTGTAGTCAATCTCCGCGCCAGCCAGATACTGGAAGCTCATCGGATCGATCAGCAACTGCACGCCGTTCTTGTCCAACACCGTATCGTCTTCGTTAGCCACTTCGTCGAAAGTAAAACCGTACTGGAAACCGGAGCAACCGCCCCCGCTCACAAATACGCGCAGCTTGAGATCGGCATTACCTTCTTCTTCGATCAATTGCTTGACCTTGTTCGCCGCGTTATCGGTAAACAAAAGCACATCCGGCATTTCTGTCACTGTATTCATCACCACCTCCACAAATAATTACGATTCGGTGCCGCTCAACTTCAGCGTCACCACTTTGTCTGAGACCTCTGCCAAATGGATTAGTTTCCCCTCGACAACCGCGCCCAACTGGATTTCCAGCGTCTTGTAATGCACGTCTCCGGTAAGCTTGGCCTTGCTCTGCAATTCCAGATACTCGGCTGCACGTACCGGGCCTGTCACCACGCCATTGACCACCAGGTGCGCCACGTTGATCTCGCCGTCCACGCGCGCATGCTCGCTTAATACCAAAGTGCTGGGCTTGCCCGGATTGGCGATGATGTTGCCGTCGATTTCGCCATCTATGCGCAGTCCGCCGCTGAAATGCAAATCGCCTTCGATCCTCGTTCCCGCCCCGATCAGAGAGTCGATACGGTTTTGCGGCTTGCTATGTCGGTTGCCAAACATACTGCTCTCCCTTATGACAGCCCAACGGTCTGTTTGACCTTAGGCTCACGTGCACCTTTTTCAAATACCCTGACCTGCACACTTTCGAGGCGCACATCCGCCGGTATTTTAAAAATCCGATCCACGCGTTGATAATATTTGAAGTTCAGTTGATTCGCTGCGGCCTCCGGCGAACTCTCCTGCGGGAATTGTAACACTACTTTCTTGCCGTCTTGCTCAACGTTCACCAACAATTGCAGGCTCCCCTGAAACTCCTTGCCGCGCTGCTGCACGTTTTGCACCAATAACAATCGGCAGCGGTATTCCCCCGGCAAAGAATCGGGCTCGACTTTCAAACGGTGGATGCTCAAGTCGGCTTCCCGGCCTGCCGTCAACGGCAGGTTTTGAAAAAACGACAAATCTTCTTTTAGGCGTACATTTTCCTCATTCAGGTTTTTGACCTGATTCGAGGTTTCCTGCATGGCAGACTGCTCAATCTGAGCCTGCCGTTCATAATAAGCAAGCTGATTGATCAGCTTGGCATTTTCAGTCTCCAGAAAGGCCACGCGATCACGCAATCCGTCCAGCTCCTTCTCCGCCAGGCCGCGGTGGAAACCGGCAAGCTCTAAACCCGAGTCGTACGCCCACCAAACCAGTCCGCCCGCCGCAAAAATGAACGGCAGCGTGATCGCCCAGCGCACATACCAAGGCACATGCGGACGCACCGCCAAGCGCGGGGCCGAGATACTGAATTTGCGTTTGATGTTCCGTATCATAGCTAAGGAAGCAACGGTACTACGCCGAGTGCAGTCGCTTCCGGCAAGCCGAACATGATGTTCATGTTCTGCACCGCCTGCCCCGCCGCGCCTTTCACCAGATTATCTATTACCGACAATACCACCACCGTGTCGTCTCCTTGGGGGCGGTGTACGGCAATACGGCAAAGATTCGAGCCGCGTACCGAACGGGTCTCGGGGTGGCTGCCCACAGGCAACACATCAACGAATAGCTCGTTGGCATACCTCTGTTCAAACAAGGCCTGCAAATCAACGTCGGTTTTGATTTGCGCATACAGGGTCGCATGTATCCCCCGTATCATCGGCGTCAAATGCGGCACAAAAGTGAGCCCGACCTGCTTGCCGCATACGTTCGCCAAGCCTTGTTTAATCTCCGGCAAATGCCGATGCCCGGCTACACCATACGCTTTGAAGTTATCCGAAGCCTCGGGGAATAAAGTCGGAATTTCAGCCTTGCGTCCGGCACCCGACACGCCCGATTTTGCATCGGCGATCAAATAGTCGGCATCCACCAAGCCGGCCTCAAGCAAAGGGATAAATCCCAGTTGCACCGCTGTCGGATAACACCCTGGGTTGGCGACCAAACGCGCCTGCTCGATTTTTTTCCGATTCACTTCCGGCAAACCGTACACCGCCCCGGCAACCAAATCGGGACAAGCGTGAGTCATGCCATACCATTTTTCCCATTCCGCCACGTCCTTGATGCGAAAGTCGGCCGCCAAGTCGATCACCCGCACTCCCGCGTCGAGCAAAGCACGGGCTTGCTGCATGGCAATACCGTTAGGAGTGGCGAAGAACACCACATCGCATTGATCCAGATGAGCTTCATCCGGGTGGGTAAAAACCAGATCGACGTAGCCGCGCAAGCTGGGGAACATCTGGCCGACGGACGTACCAGCATCCGCACGCGAAGTAATTACCTGCAATTTAGCCTGCGGATGTTGTGCCAGCAAACGCAGCAATTCCACCCCCGTATACCCCGTACCGCCCACGATTCCGACCTTAATCACATCTTGCTCCCGTCCTTTTTGGTGGCGCAAATGATAAATGAAAAAACCGCCCGAAGGCGGTCTTTTCTGTACTCCAAACAAGCTTAACGCTTGGAGAACTGCTTCCTGCGACGCGCCTTGCGCAAACCGACCTTCTTACGCTCAACTTCACGCGCATCGCGAGTCACCAGACCGGCTTTGCTCAGGGTGGGCTTCAGATTTGCATCGTAGTCGATCAATGCGCGCGTGATACCGTGACGAACCGCACCGGCCTGGCCGGATTCGCCGCCGCCGGTCACGTTCACCATGATGTCGAATTTGCCGACCATTTCGGTGAGTTCCAGCGGTTGACGCACGACCATACGGCCAGTTTCGCGGGAGAAAAACACATCCAGCGGCTTGTCGTTAACAACGATTTCGCCTTTGCCCGGCTTGATAAATACGCGTGCTACTGCGCTTTTGCGACGGCCAGTGCCGTAGTTATAAGTTACGCTCATGATTACGCCTTCAACAGATCAATGGGTTTAGGTTGCTGCGCGCTATGCGGATGTGTTGCACCCGCATACACCTTCAGCTTGCGCAACATCGCGTAGCCCAGAGGCCCCTTAGGCAGCATCCCGCGCACCGCTTTTTGCAATACGCGATGAGGATGGCGCTGTTGCAGCTTGGTGAAATTGGTTTCGTACAGACCCCCCGGATAAGTCGTGTGACGGTAATACATCTTGTCCTGTGCCTTGTTGCCGGTCACGCGCAATTTTTCAGCGTTCACGACCACAACGAAGTCGCCGGTATCAACGTGAGGCGTGTAGATCGCCTTATGTTTACCGCGCAAGCGCGCAGCGATCTGACTGGCCAAACGACCCAGAACTTGGTTGGAAGCATCCACGAGTAGCCAGTCGTGCTGGACTTCGTGCTGCTTAGCGGAAAATGTTTTCATGGCATTTCCTAATACAAAAGAGTTAGTAAACTTCGAAGGGCGCGGATTGTATGCGAGACAATAATCCGCTGTCAAATATCTCTATCGCACATCTGCAATCTTAATAATCCCGTAACACGAAACCCCTACCGTGACGCCCCTCGCAAACAGACATCGGGGGTTGCAATGCCCGTATCCACATTAAAGCAATACAACTCCGATCCCGGGATGCTTTCATTGGCGTCAGCCGATCATAACGACTCCCAAGGATTGGAACTAGCGCCGCTCCACGAAATATTGCAGCAACGCAAATTAACCGCGTTGTTTCAACCCCTGCAGGATCTGACCAGCGGCGAATTTCTCGGCTATGAAGGGCTTATTCGGGGCCCCGCCAACAGCCCCTTACACTCGCCCGTCAATTTATTCCACGCCGCCTTGCAACAAGGCCTGTCGCTCGAACTGGAAATGCTTTGCCGGCAAATCGTGCTGGAAACTTTCGTGCGGCTAAACCTGCCCGGCAGCCTGTTCTTGAACGTCAGCCCGGAAACCCTGACCCATCCGAGCTTCAAGAATGGCCAAACGCTCGAGTTTATGGCGCAACTGGGCGTCTCTCCGGAGCGAGTGATTATCGAAATCACCGAAAACCAGCCCACCCACGATTTCGTCGCTATGCGTAGCGCCTTGCTGCATTACCGCTCAATGGGTTTCAGGATCGCCATCGACGATCTGGGCGAAGGATTTTCCAGCCTGCGCCTGTGGTCCGAACTGCGCCCGGAGTTCATCAAGATCGACATGCATTTCGTGCAAGGCGTGGATACCGACCCGATCAAGCGGCAATTCCTGAAATCCATCCAGCAGATTGCGCTCAGTTGCGGCACCGACGTCATTGCCGAAGGCGTGGAAACCGAAGCGGAATTAAAGGTGATCAAAGAGATCGGCATCGCAATAGGGCAAGGCTATTTCATCGCACGTCCTAGCCCGACCCCCCCTTTGTTGGCCTCGATCGAAACAGCGCGCATCATCAATTCATCTGGAATATCGTCAACATCCAAATTGGAGTTCGCGTCTCCCGCGCGGGAAACGGCACAAAAACTCGTCACCTACATCGAACCCGTCCTGCCGACAACCGAAAACGACATCGTCTTCGAGCGTTTCTGCGCCGACCCCTCATTGCGCGTCATTCCGATAGTCAATAACGGCATTCCGGTCGGACTCATCAATCGCCCAAACTTTCTGGATGCGTTCACCCGCCCGTTCCAGCGCGAACTGCACGGAAGAAAACCTTGCGAACTCTTCATGCAAGCATCGCCCTTGCTCGTCGATAAGGAAATGCCCATCGAAGAACTCAGTCACTTCTTGTCTCATGCCGAAGAAGATCATTTCAGCGCCGGATTCATCATTACAGAACAGGGGCGCTATCTGGGCATCTCTTCCGGACAAAATTTGTTGCGCGAACTGACCAAGATGCAAATAGCCGCCGCGCGTTATGCCAACCCGCTCACGCTATTGCCGGGCAATGTGCCGATTGACCGGCACATCGGGCGTCTGCTGCAAACCCAAACATCGTTTGTTGCCTGTTACTGCGACCTGGACCATTTCAAGCCCTATAACGATGTCTACGGCTACCACAAGGGCGATGAAATGATCCAGCTCGCCGGGCGCGTTCTAAGCTGGACTTGCGATCCCAAGCTGGATTTCATCGGACATCTCGGCGGCGACGACTTCATCCTGCTCATGCAAAGCCGCGATTGGAAAGCGCGCCTGGAGCAAGCGTTGCGCGCGTTTGAACAAGCCGCTTCGCTGCTTTTCCTGTCGGAACATTTAGATGCGGGCGGCTACGCAAGCGAGGATCGCAACGACCATATCGTGTTCCACCCGCTCACCAGCCTTTCGATAGGTGCCGTCCCGGTTTCTCCCCGGCAGTTTTTTTCGCATAACGAGGTATCGGCCGCCGCGACACAGGCGAAAAAGATGGCGAAACGCACGGCGGGCAACAGCATGTTCATCGAACAGCGCTCTTTGCCAGGCCAAGAGCGATAGTTAATTCCTTACCCGACCTTCAACCATGCCCTTGCTGACCTTACCCCTGGCCTGTTTTCGCGCAATCCGCCTCGCCTTGCATTTGCTTTATGGCGCATTGCTCGCCGCCGTGTTTCCTGCGCTTGATCCGGCGCGGCAAAAACGCATCCTGCAACGATGGTCTGCTGCCTTGCTCGGCATACTGAGCGTGCGCATCAGCACAACAGGGGTGGTGTCGCTGCAAGAAGTCCGGCATGGACTGATCGTTGCCAACCACATTTCCTGGCTGGACGTGATCGTACTGAACTCGGTTTTGCCGTTGCGTTTTGTCGCCAAATCGGAAGTGCGCAATTGGCCGCTCATCGGCTGGCTTTGTGCGCGTGCGCAAACGATATTCATCGAGCGCAACAAGCGTAGCGACACGGCGCGCACCAATCTGCAAGCCGTCGAGTCATTACGCCAAGGCAACTGCATGGCCATCTTCCCCGAGGGCACCACAACAGACGGTTCGCATGTCCGGCACTTTCACTCTTCGCTGCTGCAACCCGCCATCGATGCGCAAACCCCTATCTACCCGGTCGCCATCCGTTACCACGCTGCGGACGGCCAACCGAACATGGATGCAGCGTATATCGGCGACATGACATTTATCGGATCGCTCTGGAAAATATTGCGCAGCTCCGACCTGCGCGCATGCCTCACCACCACTCCGGCTCTAAATACCGGCATTGAAAACCGCCGCGCCCTCGCACTGGAGGCGCACCAGCGCATTTCTGTTGCCTTATCCCTGGCTCCGCACGCCAGTGCAGCGCACACAACAGAGCCCTGCACTTTCACCGACGCAACCCCCTGCATCGTCCTTTCCGGCGATACCCTTTAACCTAGAAACCTCAGTTGACCGCTTACTGGTGCGCCTAATGCGATGACTGAAATGGTTTTTGTGTTGTTTTACCGTTTCACCAATTGGGTGAACTCGCTACGGGGCTTTCGCCCATTCACTAATCTTTCATGCTGCCGTAACCAGCGCGCAATATCGCATCGCTATTCTCCGCTCACCCGTCACACAAGGAGATTTAAAGATGCCCCACTTGATCCGGCAAGAGCAATTGCATCAAGCGCACGAGGCCCGCAGCAAACTGACCGTCAGCCTGGCCAGGACGGGCACCGAAGTCGAAGAAGCGCAACGTATCCGTTACAAGGTTTTCGCCGAAGAGATGGGCGCAAAATTGCCGAGCGCCGCCGAGGGCCTGGATCGCGACCGTTTCGACAAGCATTGCGAACACCTGCTGGTGCGCGACAACGCGAGCAACAAAGTGGTAGGCACCTACCGCATCATGCCGCCCGAGCAGGCGCGCATTGCGGGCGGCTACTACTCCGAAAGCGAATTCGACCTGTCGCGCTTGGAAAACCTGCGCGACCGCATGGTCGAAGTGGGACGTTCCTGCGTGCATCCCGATTACCGCGACGGCGGCACCATCACGCAACTGTGGGGCGGCTTGGCCGACTACATCGGCAAGCATAATCACGAATACCTCATCGGCTGCGCCAGCATCAGCATGGCCGACGGCGGTCACTATGCCGCCAGCGTATACAACAAAATCCACAAGCTGCATGCCGCCCCGTCCGAGTACCACGTGTTCCCGCACTGCCCTTTGCCGCTCGATGCGCTGAATCAGGATATGGAAGTCATTATTCCGCCGCTCATCAAAGGCTATCTGCGTTTGGGCGCCTATATCGGCGGCGCTCCGGCATGGGATCCCGATTTCAACTGCGCCGACCTGTTTATCCTGCTCCCGGTTGCGCGCATGAACGCACGCTACGCCAAGCATTTCATGCGCCAGTCCGCACAGTCATAAAATAGCGTCTCCTCCCCCTGTTAACGGGCATGCAGTATGATGCCCGTTCTTTTTGTGCCCTAACCAAGCTCCATGTCCTGGTTCATCACCAACCTTGCCAGCGCTTTCCTGTTGCCGCCGCTCAATTTGCTGATTGTCGCCGCGATCGGCTTGCTGCTCTGGCGCAAACATCCATGCATCGCACGCGGTCTGCTCACTGTTGCAATAGCGCTGCTGTGGCTGCTTTCCACGCCTTATTTCGCCGAAACGCTTTTGCATAACTTGGAAGGCGAGCCTTATGTCACCGACACCGGCAAACCGCTGGCCGATGCCATCGTCGTACTGGGCGGCGGCACGTATTTCCACGCCCCCGAATACGGCGGCGACACCGTGAGCGCAGCTGGCCTGCAACGCCTGCGCTATGCCGCCAAGCTACAGCGCGAGACCGGCAAACCCATCCTGGTCACCGGCGGCAAGCCGCTCGGCAACGCGCTTTCCGAAGCTCAACAAATGAAACAGGTGTTGGAACAGGAATTCAAAGTTCCGGTGCAATGGGTCGAGAGCGCATCGAACAATACCGTGGAAAATGCGCGGCTAAGTTACCCCATCCTCAAAGCCGCAGGCATCAAACGCATCTATCTGGTCACTCATGCCTGGCACATGCCGCGCGCAGTACAAGCCTTCCAGAGCGCGGGATTCCAGGTCATCCCCGCCCCCACCGCCTACACCACACGCTACCGGATCGACTTGCTGGCCTTCGTCCCGAGCGCCAACGCCTTGCGCGACAGCCGCATCTTCATGCACGAAATGATCGGCATGTTGTGGTATCGGTTAAAGGGCGCTTCTAAAAATGCAGATTTCGCCCAAATGCAAGGCGCGGAAAAAATTTCGCAGCGCGGCATATGGGTGATATGTAAGCAAGAAATTTTTTCCGTAACGCAGCAGTTGGGATGAAATATGGATTTTTAGAAGTGCTCTAAAATCGAAACCGTAAATTTTCAGGAGACGCAGCATGAAAGCACGCATCAAATGGGTAGAGCAAGTTTCATTTCTGGGTGAAACCGAGAGCGGTCATGCCGTATTGATGGACGGTGCCCCCGCTGCGGGCGGTCGCAATCTGGGCCCGCGCCCGATGGAGATGTTATTGCTTGGTGCCGGAGGATGCACCAGTTTTGACGTAATCAGCATCCTGAAGAAGAGCCGCCAGGCAGTCACCGATTGCTATGTCGAACTGGACGCAGAGCGTGCCGCGGACGATCCCAAAATATTCACCAAGATACACATGCATTTCGTGGTAACGGGAAAGGACATCAAATCTGAGGTAGTCGAGCGCGCAATCAAGCTTTCCGCGGAAAAATATTGCTCGGCTTCCATCATGCTGGGCAAAACTGCGGACATCACGCACGACTTTGAGATTGTACAGGAGTAAAACCTCCCTCATCCCCACCCTTCTCCCGGAGGGAGAAGGGCTTTGCATCCCTCGCCCTCCGGGAGAGCAACCGTGTTCGAGGTCAAGCGAATTTTGGATTCCACGACGCATTGTTTTTCAACATAGCATTCATAATGGTTAACAACTTTCTCATGCAAGCAACGATGACAACCT
>SCUU01000307.1 GCA_004297065.1 Gallionellaceae bacterium | reverse complement strand
GGATGTTTCCGCGCCATTCGCCCCAGGCCTCCCGCCGCCAGCCGTCCCTGTAGATCGCCGCGTATGACCCCCGAGCCTGAGACAATCATCCTCTATCAAAGTGAGAATCTGCTCGTCCGGCACGTCACCGGATATTCGAGCAACTATTGCGCGGTCACCTTCGCCCCCTTCGAACACGACCTGGACCCCGACCGCGCAGGCTTCGGCGAGCCGTTCTTCAAACAGCTTCAGGTCGACGCCGTACACATCATCCCGGCCGACAACAGCTGGTACCAGTACCCGGACCTTGCGGCGGCGTGCGCCCAGATCAGGGTCGCGGTCGCGCGCTATCATCGCGTGCTGGCCTATGGGACCAGCATGGGGGGTTATGGGGCGATGCGCTTCGGCGGCTGGGTCGGCGCCCATACGGCGCTGGCGATCTCGCCGCAGTCGGCCCTGGCCCCCTGCCCCCGGTTCTTTGGGCGCGGCAAGGCTTGGCGCGATCCGGTATGGCGCGCACAGACCAAGTCGATCCGTTTCCTCCATGAAGACCGCGACGACTTCGCGCCGCACGCCTTCGTCGTCTACGACCCACTGACGCCGGACCGGCGACACGCCGAATTCTATCGCAGCGCCAAGGATGTGACGCTGATCCCGGTTCCGGACAGCGGCCATCCCAGCATGGTGGCGCTGATCCAGGCTGGACTGCTCACCCCGATGATCAGTGAGATCTGTTGGGGCGTCTTCGATGCGGATCGCTTCATCCGGGAGGTGGGCGGCCTGACGGCCCATACGCCGCAGATTGCGATCATTCGCGCGATGCGCGCTAAAAACCCCTTCAAGCGCCTGCGCCTGGCGCGGGCCGCCATAGCGGCGTTCCCAGGCGATCGCTCGGCTCTGCGTGTGGTGGCGGACGCCGCATCGCGCGTCGGCCAAGCCCGGTTGGCCCTGACGGCGATGGAGGAAATCCTGGCGGCCGAGCCAGACTTCATGGGTAATCACTACCTTCTGCACAAGGTGCACTTTCGTGCAGGCAGATTCGATCG
>SCUU01000162.1 GCA_004297065.1 Gallionellaceae bacterium | reverse complement strand
TTTTCAGTAGTTAATCTTGGTTTAAACGTATTTTTCTCAGTATCACTAGTTGGAGGTTTTGTGTTTTCTCCTTTTTCAGGAGTTGTTTGTTTAATTGTTTTATTAAAAAATTTTTTCTTTTTAGCCAACATCTACACCTCGTTTAATTAAGTTTAAAACTTTTAGTTATTTTATGGAAAAGCTTGGAAGATTGTAAGCATTGTATACTACATGTCCATGCCGCCCATATCAGGCATTCCACCCATGCCACCCATGCCAGGCATTCCACCCATGCCAGGCATTCCACCTTCACCACCATGTGGTGGACCAGCAGCTTTTGAAGTAGATATAACATCATCAATTCTTAATATCATACAAGCTGCTTCAGTAGCAGCAGAAACAATTTGTTGTTTTACAGCTAGAGGTTCAATTATATCACTTGATTTCATGTTTGCGACTTTTCCTTTCATAACATCAACACCCATCCACTTTTCACCCTTTAATTGCTTTGAGCGAAGATTTGTGAGTGTGTCAATTGGATCCATTCCTGCATTTTCAGCCAGCGTAAGCGGAATAGATTCTAATGCCTCTGCAAACTTTTCAGCTGCCAGTTGTTCACGACCTTCTAAGGTTTTAGACCATATTCTGAGTTTTGTTGCAGTATAGGTTTCAGGTGCACCCCCTCCTGCCACTATAGAAGGCATTTCCATTACGTCTTTTACAACCATTATAGCATCATGTACTGATCTTTCTACCTCATCAACAACTCTTTGTGAACCACCTCTTAGTAAGAGAGATACGGATTTTGGATGTTTACAACCCTCAATGAAAACCCATCTATCTTCTTCAATTTTTCTTTCTTCTACCAATTGTGCAGAGCCAAGATCTTTTTCAAACAGGTCGTCAAGATTTGTTGTTATTCTAGCACCTGTTGCTTTTGCAAGTTTTGTCATGTCGCTTTCTTTTACCCTTCTAACTGCAAGTATCCCTGCTTTTGCAAGATAGTGCTGTACCATATCATCAACGCCTTTTTGGCAGATAAGAGCAGTAGCACCTGATGCGACAACCTTATCAACCATGGTTTTTAACATCCTGTTTTCTTCATCAAGAAATGTTTTCAATTGTTGTGGATTAGAGATGTTAATTTTAGCGTCAGTTTCTGTTTTATTGATTTCAAGTGCAGTGTTTACAAGCGCAATCTTTGCATCAGAAACTTTTTTTGGCATTCCTGCATGGACTACTTCCTTATCAAGAACTATTCCTTCAATTAACAATGAATCTTTAATCGACCCACCTGCTTTCTTTTCTACTTTAATATCATCTTCATCAACATGATATGTCTCGTTGTCTTTTTCAGCAACGGCCAGACCAGCTCTTACAACTAGATCAGCTAGATGACTAGAATCTTTTCTAACAAGTTTTGTTTGCATTGCTGTTTTTGCAATTTTTTGTAAAAGTGTTTTATCGTTTGGGGAAATTGTGTCAGCTATTTCTTGCAACAGTTGTTTTGCTTTTTTTGCAGCCTTTCTATATCCATCCACAATAATGGTTGGATGAACGTTTTGGTTTATCAAAGATTCAGCGTTTTCTAATAGCGCTCCTGCAAACACAACAGCAGATGTCGTTCCATCACCGACTTCATTATCAGTTGTTTTAGAAATCTCTACTAGCATCTTTGCAGCTGGGTGTTGAACATCAATTTCTTTTAAGATAGTAGCACCATCATTAGTAATTGTAACATCGCCTAAATCATCTACAAGCATTTTATCCATCCCACGTGGACCCAAACTGGTGTGAACGATTTCAGCAATAATTTTAGCAGCTGCAATGTTGTTTCTTTGAGCTTCACGTCCCTTAGTTTCAGTTGCACCGTCTTTTAGTAAGACAACAGGCATGGTTCCTCTAACACTCATTAATCGACAAGCGGCACTTTCCCTTTTTATATCTTCTTGACATTATGACGATCTTGAAAATTGTATCAAGCGGTGTTTTTAAATTGGGAAAACTGGTTCGCAAGGCATGGCAAGTTCTTACAAAAATTCTTACAAGAGAATTTTTTCAATGCTTAAAGAACATAACAAATGGTTTGAGAATTCCATTCCTCTAATAGCAAGTGAAAATGTTCCTAGTCCAGCAGTGAAAGAAGCAATACTTTCTGATTTTGGAAACCGTTATGCAGAAGGATGGCCTGGTGAACGTGTTTATGCTGGCTGCATATACATAGACAAAGTAGAGTTTGAATGCATGAAGCTTGCAAAGACTCTATTCAAAGCAGAGTTTGCAGATGTGCGGCCCATTTCTGGAGTTATTGCAAATCTTGCTGTATATTGTGGATTTACCAATCCAGGGGATGTAATGCTTGCACCATCAATTCCTGCTGGTGGGCATATTTCACATGGAAAAAAAGAACATTCAGGTACTGCGGGTTTAGTTCATGGTCTTGATATAGAATTCTATCCCTTTGATGCAGAAGAAATGGCAATAGATGTTGATAAGACAAAAAACAAAATTGAAGAACTAAAGAACTCAAACAGATTGCCTAAAATGGCAATGTTTGGAGGATCGTTGTTTCTTTTTCCTCACCCTGTAAAAGAACTTGCCGATTTTCTAAAAAGCTATAATATTCATATTAATTATGATGCTGCCCATGTAGCAG
>SCUU01000007.1 GCA_004297065.1 Gallionellaceae bacterium | reverse complement strand
TTTTTGTCAGGCAAGGCGCAGACCCGCAGCCGTATGGGGTATACGGCAAGGGGATGCAACGCGGCATGGCGAAAAAAGACGCCGTTTAATGTTTCGTTATTTCTGGTTTGCGACACTAGTAGTTTCATCAGGGCTCGCCCCTACTCGACGTTGACCTGAGCCGCCCCCGCAGTCATTTGGCCGATCACGCACGCCGCCGCAAACCCATCCTCATGGAGCGCGGCCAGCACCTCATCCACCGCCCCCGGCGCGCAGGCCACCAGCAGGCCGCCGCTGGTTTGCGGGTCGCAGAGCAGTTTTCGTTGCCATTCGGGGAAGTCGCCGGGCAGGTGTACTTCCGCGCCGTAGCTCGCCCAGTTGCGAGCCGCCGCGCCGGTGGCATAGCCTTGTTCGGCCAGTTGCCGTGCGGTGGGCAGGATGGGCAGGTCGGCATAATGGATGGTTGCGCCGAGCTTGGAGCCTCGGCACATCTCCAGCAGATGGCCCAGCAGCGCGAAGCCGGTGACATCGGTCATGGCATGCACGTCTTTCATCGCACCGAACTTCGCACCCGTGCGATTGAGTTGCGTGGTGGTGTCGAGCATCTCGCGATAGCCCGCTGCGCTGAGTTCGTTCTTTTTCAGTGCGGCGCTGAGGATGCCCACGCCCAGCGGCTTGCCCAAGATCAGCATATCGCCCGCCTGTGCCCGATCATTGCGCTTGATGTGGTCGGGATGCGCGACACCGACACCTACCAAGCCATAGATCGGTTCCGGCGCGTCGATGGAGTGTCCGCCCGCCAGCGGGATGCCCGCGGCTTCGCATACGGCAGTGCCGCCCGCGAGGATGTCGCGTATCGTGTCCAGCGGTAGTTTGGCTATGGGCATGCCCACCACGGCCAAGGCCAGTATGGGTGTGGCACCCATGGCGTAGACATCGGAGAGTGCGTTGGCGGCGGCGATGCGCCCGAAGTCGTGCGCGTCATCGACGATGGGCATGAAGAAGTCGGTGGTCACCACCACGGCCTGCTCGTCGCTCAGGCGATATACCGCAGCATCGTCGCTGCTTTCCGTGCCCACCATGAGGTCCGGGTAAGATGGCGGTTTAGGCATGGCAGCCAGCATTTGCGCCAGCACAGCAGGCGCGATTTTGCAGCCGCAACCGCCGCCATGAGAGTATTGGGTCAGTTTGATCGGCGATGCCATTTTTGAAGAACCTATATGCGTAAAATCCAGTTAGCGAACGTATCACAACTCTCCGATTACGACGACATCATCGACGTGCGTTCGCCTGCGGAATTCGCCGAAGACCATATCCCCGGCGCGATCAGCGCCCCGGTGCTGGACAACGAAGAGCGTGCGCGCATCGGCACTTTGTACAAACAAGTATCGCCGTTCGAGGCGCAAAGACTGGGCGCGGCGCTCATCGCACGCAACATCGCCGGGCACCTGGAAACCCTGTTTCACGAGCGTCCGCGCGAGTGGAAGCCGCTCATCTATTGCTGGCGCGGCGGCCAGCGCAGCGGTGCGATGGCGCACATCTTCGCGCAAGTCGGCTGGCGCGTAGGGCAACTGCAAGGCGGCTACAAGACCTATCGCCGCCATGTCATTGATGAACTGGAAACACTGCCTGCCCGTTTTCAGTTTCGCGTAATGTGCGGCGCGACCGGCTCCGGCAAAAGCCGCTTGCTGCATGCGCTACGCATGCAAGGTGCCCAAGTGCTCGATCTGGAACAGTTGGCGCAACATCGCGGCTCGCTGCTCGGCAATCTGCCCGATCAGGCGCAGCCTGCACAAAAGATGTTCGAGACACGCCTATGGGATGCGCTACGCCGTTTCGACATGCAACAACCGGTCTTCGTCGAAGCGGAAAGCCGCAAGATCGGCATCTTGTCCACCCCCACGACCTTGCTCGAAGCCATCCGCAAAGCCGAGTGCATTGCCATCGACGCGTCCATGCAGGCCCGCGTGCGGTTGCTCATGGAAGACTACGCACATTTTCTGCACGATACCGGATCGCTCAAACGCGCATTAGTGCCGTTGCTGGAATTGCACGGGCACAAGATCATTGAGCAATGGCAAGAGATGGCACAACAGGGAGAATGGGCTGCTCTGGTCGCGGACTTGCTGAGCCGCCACTACGACCCGGCCTATCAGCGCTCAACCGGGAATAACTTTCCGCGCCTGAAGGAGGCGCAGCATGTGCATTTGTCCACACTGGATGAAACAGGGTTGCTGCGCGCAGTGCAGACACTTTGCCCGCACGCGGGATAAAGAAGCGACGCTACCCCGGTTATTCTTTCCAGGCCTGATCGAGTATCGCTTGCGCCTTGTTGTATTTCACATTGGCTTCCTGCAAGCGTTTCTTCGATAGCTCGGCTTTCTTCCTCTCGTCCGCGAGTTGTTTAGTCTGCAGCTCGAATGCCTTCTTGCGCTGTTCCAATACCCGCTCCGCTTCGGCCACATCTTGCAGATCGGATTTATGCTGGGCATCGGCTTTTTCTGCCTCCTGCCGCGCATATTCCACGCCTGCCTGCTGCGCGGAAACATCCTTGGCTTGGGCAAATGGCGCGAACGCTATCAAGAACGCCGCAATCAACCCCAGAACTCTCAACATAAACTCCCTTTCACAAGGAAAACAGGATTAGACAGGGCATGACCGACACAAGACACGGAGCCGTCCATCAAAACGATATTTTCACGCCCACATGTGTCCCGCTGTCGAGCATCGCGCTGCCAGCCGACTTGATGCCGAAATTGATTTCGCGGTATCCCAGATATGCTTTGGTTTGCGGGGTGATTTCGTATTCCAGGCGCACGCCGGATTGGTTAAACCGATCGGCATCGGCGAATGTGGTAATTTTGGGGCCGCCGAAATATTCGCCGATAATGGCAATCCGCTTGGCGGTAGGGAGCGCGTATTCGATCTCACCGCCGATGGCAATAGCCGATACGTTGTTTGTCGCCAGCCCGTTACGAATCGCACCCACTACGGCTTTCGCACCGACGCCGACGGTCAATCCGGGAACATTCTCCTCCCCCCCTCTCACGATCAGCCCAGCTTCGCCCATGGTGTTATTCACATCGTTGTAAAGCACGCCAATGTGGAATTCCGAATTCCCCTGAATAAAAACACCCGCTGAAGAACTGTACTGAAACCGGGCCGCATTGTTATTCAAATTGATATCCAGACTATCCGCAAAAACCAGCGGGCTGAACATCATCAGGGAAAAGGTAAAAACACCACGCAACATCATAACTAACTCCTTAAACGAATTGACAGCAGACTCATCCTTGCCAGATGACAAGGGGGCGCACACCGCAAGCAGAACGGCACTTCCGCGGCGCAGATGGTACGCAACACAATCACGCAATGCGGGAAAGACAAAGCCCCGTAGCGCTCAGGCTAGGGGGCTTTGCTTGCACTCCCAATCCCGCTTGATTTACTTCTTGCCGCCATTCACAGCAGCCTTCAGGGTTGCGCCGGCCTTGAATGCTGGAACCTTGGAAGCCTTGATCTTCAACTCGGCGCCAGTCTTGGGGTTGCGGCCAGTACGCGCAGCGCGCTTGCGCACTTCGAAAGAGCCGAAGCCAACCAGAGAGACAGCGTCACCCTTCTTCAGAGTGCCGGTAATGATTTCGATCAGTGCAGCAATATTGCGCTCAGCGTCGGCCTTGGTGGAATCGGTCTTGGCGGACAATGCGTCAACAAGTTCTTTTCTGTTCATGAGTTCATATACTCCGTATGTTAAGGGTTAATAAAGCGGGACTGCATTGTCATGGAAAAATTCTTTGCTGGCAATACGTGAAAGCATCTAGACCCTCATTTTTATTGGCCTCCCGCAGGATGCATCCTAGATGAGCCGCAAAATTTAAACAAGTGCAATCATGTCGAAAGTCTCTTGAAACCTGCGATACAGCCCCCATCTAGGCGCACGTTCCACTTGCAAACAAGGAGATGACAATGGGCGATACAAGCACTAACACCAAGGAAACATTGGGTTTTCAGGCAGAAGTGAGGCAACTTTTGCAGCTGATGATCCACTCGCTTTACTCGAATCGCGAAATTTTCTTGCGCGAATTAATTTCAAATGCCGCCGATGCCAGCGACAAGCTGCGCTTCGAGGCGCTGCATAACGCGAGCCTGTTCGAGGACGATTCGGAACTCAAAATCCGAATCGGCTACGACAAAGCGGCCAAGACGCTGACTATCCGCGACAACGGCATCGGCATGAGCCGCGACGAGGCGATCAACAATCTCGGCACCATCGCCAAGTCAGGCACACGCGAATTCTTCTCGCGCCTGTCCGGCGACCAGCAAAAAGATGCCAACCTGATCGGACAGTTCGGCGTGGGGTTCTACTCGGCCTTTATCGTGGCCGAAAAAGTCACCGTGACCACGCGCCGTGCCGGAGAAAGAACCGATCAGGGCGTGCGCTGGGAATCCGACGGCAGCGGCGAGTTTTCTATCGAGATGGTGGAAAAAATCGCGCGCGGCACCGAGATCGTGCTGCACCTACGCGAAGGTCAGGACGACCTGCTCAGCGGCTCAAAAATACGCTCCATCATCCGCAAATATTCCGACCACATCGTGCAGCCCATCGTGATGAAAAAAGAAGAATGGAAAGACGGCGCGCAGCAAGTATTGGACGAAGACGAAACCGTCAATCAGGCTGTGGCGCTGTGGGCGCGCGGCAAAAGCGAAATCACCGACGAGGAATACAAAGAGTTCTACAAGCATGTAGGCCACGACTTTGAAGACCCGCTGGCATGGACTCACGCCCGCGTCGAAGGTCGCCAGGAATACACGCAGTTGCTGTACATCCCGTCCCGCGCCCCGTTCGACATGTGGGAGCGCGACGCGCAGCACGGCGTGAAACTGTATGTGCGCCGCGTGTTCATCATGGACGATGCCGAGCAACTGATGCCACGCTACATGCGCTTCGTGCGCGGCGTGGTGGATTCCAGCGACTTGCCGCTAAACGTGTCGCGCGAAATTTTGCAGGAGTCGAAAGACATCGAAGCGATGCGCTCCGGTTGCACGAAGAAAGTGCTCGGCCTGCTGGAAGACTTGTCCAAAAATGATGCCGAGAAATACAAAAAATTCTGGGGCGAGTTTGGCCGCGTGCTGAAAGAAGGTATCGGTGAAGACCATGCCAATAAAGACAAAATCGCCGGACTGCTGCGTCTGGCTTCGACCCACACCGACACGGCGGAAGAAACCGTTTCCCTCGCCGACTATGCGGGGCGCATGAAGGAAGGTCAGGACAAGATTTACTACATCACCGCAGACAGCTTCAATGCCGCGAAGAACAGCCCGCATCTGGAAGTGTTCCGCAAAAAAGGCATCGAAGTGCTGCTATTCTCAGACCGCGTGGACGAGTGGGTGGTGAGCAACCTGTTTGAATTCGACGGCAAGCAACTGGTGTCGGTTGCCAAGGGCGGACTCGACCTAGGCAAGCTCGAAGACGAAGCGGAGAAGAAAGAGCAGGAAGACGTAGCCAACGAACTCAAAGACCTGACCGCCAAAATCACCACCAGTCTCGGCGAGCGCGTCAAGGAGGTGCGTGTCACGCATCGCCTGACCGACTCGCCCGCATGTCTGGTGGCCGACGAGCACGACATGAGTGCGAATCTGGCGCGCCTGCTGAAATCGGCGGGTCAACAAGCGCCGACCTCAAAACCCATCCTCGAAATCAACCCCAAGCATCCGGTGGTATTGCGCCTGAAGACCGAAGAGAAGAAATTCGACGACTGGGTCGCGGTTCTGTTCGACCAAGCTTTGCTGGCCGAGGGCGGGCAGTTGGACGACCCCGCCAGCTTCGTCAAACGCGTAAACCAACTGATGCTGGAGATGAGCGGCAACTAAATCTCTGCACACAGCCGCGTGGCTAAAAAAACGGCGGGCAGCCCCAAAGTTGCCCGCCGTTTCTCTTGCGCACCAGCAGAAACAGTAAAACGCTATGGGTACAAATTCGAAGCGGTTATCATACCGCCCCATGAAAAGACTCCTTCCCCTGCTGCTTTGCTCCGCCGTATTGACCTGCCATGCCGATGGCCTGCCGGACTTGGGCGACGCCTCGCAAGAAATGATCTCGCCGCAACAGGAGCGCCAGATCGGCGAACAAAGCATGTTCCAGATACGCGCCGACAAAAGTTATCTGGACGATGCGGAAATCGCGGACTATCTCAATCAGCTGGGCAGTTTATTGGTCGCCAATAGCGCTGAACCCGCGCAGGCTTTCGAATTCTTCGCCATTAACGACAACGCCATCAACGCGTTCGCCATGCCGGGCGGTTTTATCGGCGTCAACACCGGGCTGCTGCTGCTCGCGCAAAACGAATCGGAACTCGCCTCCGTATTGAGCCATGAAATCGCCCACGTGACCCAGCACCACTTGGCGCGCATGATCGCCGGACAAAAATACGACTCGCTTGCCGCCATGGCCACCATCGCGGTCGCCATCCTCGCCGCACGCAACAACCCGCAGGCCGCCACCGCCGCCATCTACGGCGCGCAAGGCGGCGCAATGCAAAGGCAACTCAATTTCACCCGCACCTACGAACTGGAGGCCGACCGCATCGGCCTTGCCACGCTGCAAAAATCCGGCTTCGACGCGCGCGCCATGCCCGCCTTCTTCGAAAAAATGCAAAGAGCCACGCGCTTATCGGAAGGCAACACCCCCACTTACCTGCGCACCCACCCCGTCACGGCGGAACGCATCGCCGACGTGGGCAACCGCGTGCAGCAACTGCCTTTCCATCTGGTGCCGGACAGCCTCAACTTCCAACTGGTGCGCGCCAAACTGAATGCCACACAAAAACCCCCTGCCGAAGCCGTCGCTTTCTTCACCTCGGCCTTGGGCGAGCAAAAATTCGGCAACCCCGTCGCCAACCGTTACGGGCTGGTGCTCGCCTTATTGCGCAACAAACAGGAGAAACAGGCCGCGCAAGAATTTGCCGCCTTGCGGCAACAAGCCGCAGCCAATGCCATGATTGCCGCACTGGACGGCAAAATCAGGCACCTGAACGCACAGGAAAAAAATATCGCCGCCTTCTATCGCACCGCAACGCAAAATTTCCCCCAGCACCGCGCACTCGTCTACGACTACGCCGAAGTGCTGCTGGAAGACCAGCATTTCGACGAAGCGCTCAAATTGCTCAACGCACAAATCCTCACCCACGGCAACGATGCGCGCCTGTATGAACTACAGGCACAAACCTTTACCGCATTGGGCAGGCAACAAGAAGCGCACCACGCACTGGCCTACAACAACATCTTGCACGGCAATCTGCGCGGCGCCATCGAACAACTGGAACTCGCCAAACAAGCCGGGACGGATTACTACGAACTCTCGACGATTGAAACCGAGCTCAAGCAGTTTCGGGAGATTGCGGCGGCGCAGCGCAAAAAGAACTAGAGTCTGTTGACATTTGAGGTATAGTTAGCGTCATCTGTGTTATGGGGGTGATGCCATGGCGAGGAAACTGTTGCGTGATGACCAATACAAACGAATTGCAAACATGTTGCCCGCGCAGCCGGGAGATTCTGGGCGCAAGTCAGATAACCGGCTATTTCTGGAAGCGGTTCTGTGGATTGCCCGGAGCGGCGCGCCGTGGCGCGATCTGCCGCCGGAATTCGGCGAATGGAACACGGTGTACCAACGCTTTGGCCGGTGGTCCAAGAAAGGCGTCTGGCATGCGGTGTTTGCCGAGCTTGCCAAGGATGCCGATTTCGGGGAAGCCTTCATCGACAGCACCATCATCAAAGCCCACCAGCATGCCGCCGGTGCTCCAAAAAAAAACGGCGAACAAGCGCTGGGCCGCTCGCGCGGCGGGTTGACCACCAAGATTCATGCGCTGGACGTTGACCGGGGGGGCAGGTTCACGACAGCGGCCAAGCCGTCCCTTTGCTCAACGGGGTGCATCCGGATGTAGTGGTCGCGGACAAGGCCTACGATGCCGACGCTCTGATTGCACACATTCGGGAGATGGGCGCCGTCGCCGTTATTCCGCCGCGCACCAACCGGCCCGAACAGCGTTCTTTCGACAAGCACCAGCACAAGCATCGCGACCTCATCGAGCGTTTTTTTCTTCGCATCAAACATTTCCGGCGTATTGCCACCCGCTACGACAAGCTCGCCGAACGGTTTTCGTCGTTCATCGCTATCGTCGCGGCCTTCTTGTGGTTGGCTTAAATGTCAACAGACTCTAGTGTCGCAAACCAGAAATAACGGGACAAATGAAACGGATGGATTTTTTTGTCAGGCAAGGCGCAGACCCGCGGCCGTTGGGGTATGCGGCAAGGGGATGCAACGCGGCATGGCGGAAAAAGACGCCGTTTAATGTTTCGTTATTTCTGGTTTGCGACACTAGTAGTTTCATCAGTTGGGATGAAATATGGATTTTTAGAGCTGCCCTTAAGGCTGTTGTATTATTGAAACGCTCGGAAACCCGCATATATCGGAATTTAAAATGAGTATTGCCAAATTTGCATCGTTGATTCTCGCGTTATCCTTAACTGCTTGTCTGGGCGGCGGCGCCACTGCCACCAAGCCCTCTCCTCCCGATACACAAAGCCCGGTAGTCAGCGCCTTGACCTCGACCGTAGTGAGCGGCAACACGGTTAACTTGACTGCAACGGCTACAGACAACACCGGCGTCACCGGGTATTGCTTCAAGACAGCCAATATTGCCCCGCTCGCCGGCGATGCCTGTTTCCAGACCGGCGCCCAGAAAAACGGCGTCGCACTGATTACCGGAATCCCCAATTTCGTGTGGGCAAAAGATGCCGCAGGCAATGTGAGTGCCGCGTTCAAGGGACCGTGGAGCACTGCACTCACAGGGCCGTGCAGCAGCGCGGGTTATGCCGCCTCCAACCTGAGCGCAAAAAATACGGTTTGCATGCTGACCGACCTGGGAGAAATCGTGCTGGAGCTTGATGCCGCCAAAGCGCCCATCAGCGTGGCCAATTTCCTGGCGTATGTGAACGACGGTTTTTACAACGGCACGAATTTCCACCGGGTAATTTCGAACTTCATGATTCAGGGCGGCGGCTACGCATATTCCAGCGCCGCCGGCTATCAGCAAAAAGCCACGAATGCGGCAATCGCACTGGAAAAAACCAGCGCCACCGGCTTGAGCAATTTGCGGGGGAGCGTTGCGATGGCGCGTACCAGTGTGGCGAACAGCGCAACCAGCCAATTCTTTATCAATGTGGTAGACAACCTCTTCCTGGATGCGGCAAACCAGGCTGACGGCAACGGTTACGCGGTTTTTGGCAGCGTCATTTCGGGCATGAGTGTCGTGGATCAGATCAAGATCGTGCCCATCCTGAGCGGCACTGCGGGCATTACCGACCAGCCTGCAACGCCCGTCTTTATACTATGGGCATATCAGATCAAGTGAGTTGCCCCGCGTATTTGAAACCGCAAATACTCAGGCTTTCTAGGACGTGTTAACACGCCCTAATTCACCGGCAAAGCCAGACTGATTTCGCTGCCGGATGCATCTTTGCCTTTGATAATGATTTCGCACGAAGTGACATTGATGGCGCAGGGAGTGGAGTTGCGCGTAAGGATCAACAGATCGGGGGCCGGATAACTCGCCGTCACGAAAGAAACTTTCGGGCTGACTTTGCCGAAATACTGGTAGCGCTGCCCGCCGTAAGTCACGGCAAAGTTGCTACCCGTGCCGCCGCTTAGCTTTACCGTCATGACCGCCCCCGCTTCTGCGCTGACTTGCGGGACCGAAGGGGTCAATTGCAGCGGTGCCGCCCCGCGCGTAGCGAAGCCCCACTTGCTGGAAAACCCGGCGCCGTTCAGCGTGCCTTGGGCATGAACCTGGTATGCCATACCGTAAGCCAGCGGTTTAAGCGGTATCCAGAAAGCGTAATTGTCCAGCGGCTTGCCATCGTTGGTATGCGTCGTGATTAAGCGCCCCGCGACCTCTGCGCCCTTGGCATCGAACAACTTGAATGTTTTGATCTGTAGCGTATCGCCCGGATCGGCGGCCACACTGATCGGGTAGCCGACACGCTGACCCGCCATATCCGGCAAGGGATTGGGCGATTCGTTGACGAGCCAGTCTGCGGGCACATCTTCCTGCCCGTGCACCGGATAGACGAAAAGCTGCGTCTTCTTGCCCTTGTCGTTGGACGAAATTTTTCCGCCGAAATTGATGACGTAAATGTAATGCTCCGGATTCACGAAGCCTTGCGGCGCGGGTTGCGTACTCATCGCCACGCCGGCTTCCTGATAGGAACCGAATTGCGACTGGCGGTGATAGGGCGCGTCAATCAGGTCGTCCGTGCTTAGCGCCCCGAGCGGATAGCTGATGAGCGCCATGTTTTCCGCAGTGCTGTTGCCGGTATAACCCGCCGCCACCATGCGTTGCGCGGGCGTGACCCCGGTATAGCCGGGTCTGCCCGGGCTTTCCATGTGCCCCTCGGTTCCCAGCGAGAGGTTCCCCGTGATGTATCTGGCGTGCGCGCTTGCCGAACGATCCAGCACCTCGTTTCGTTGCAAGGGAGCGAGCCCGATTTGAACCCGGCGCTGATTCAAGCGATCGAGCGCGTCGAGCGCCAATTTTTCCAGCGTGGCCGCATTTTCTGCACAAGCCGCACCGCTCAGCACCATCAAAAGGGCGGCGGACACATATCGGGTAACAAATCGTTTCATATTCAAAGCGCCTGTTGGTGTCCGGCTTACGCGGAGCGAGGGCGACATGATAATCGCCTGGGAATGTTTCGTAAAACTCCCATACCGGCTCAGAACTCGGCCTGCACACCGAAGGAAAACGGCAACTCGAAGGGATAGACAGGCTTCTGCACGGTATAGGTCGGGTCGTAGGTGTAACCCACGATATTCTGGTGCCCATACAGATTGATCCATTCGAAATACAGATTCAATTTGTAGGTATCTTTCAGCAATTGCCGCTCCAGGCGCACGTCCAGCTTATGGTAGAACGGCAGCGTGCCGGAATTGATGCCGGCATATGCGGGAATCGGCCTGCCATCCGGGTACGTGCCATTGCTGCCGAAGATGGGGGTGTACGGCGTGCCCGAGTGGCCGATCCACTTTGCGCCCAGCGTCCAGTCGTCGTCCAGTTGGTAGCTGGCCACCAGGGTGGCGTTCACCGGCTGATCCAGTTCGAAACGGAAAGTTTCGCCCGTGAGGTCATTGCGCCGTGTCGAGCGCGCCAAGGAAAGCGCGAACCAACCGGACAACTGTTCGCCGTTTTCTTTTTTAACCAGCAACTCCATACCGTAAGCTTTGCCGCTCGCACCGTTGACATAGTTGAGCAGCGGATCGTCCACCACCAGATTGCTGAATTTTTTGTAATACGCCTCGGCCTTCCACGACCACAGGTCGTCCAGCTTATGCGTAACACCTACCACGCTGTGATCCGCGCGCAAATGTTCGAGATCGGGGTTGCCGAAAGTGCGCACGACCTGCTGTCCCCTCGGCATCTGGTTGTGCCGCCCCCAGCCCGCGGTGACCAGCGTTTGCGGCGTCATTTCCCATTCGATACCGATGCGCGGCTCGGTATAGGCCTTGCGCAGGTAATCTTCGTAACTATGGCGCACGCCACCAATCAGTGTCACCCCGGAAGCGATGCGCTTGCGATCCTGTGCCGACACATCCGTGGCGTTCGAATTGAAACTGTCTTTTAATTGCCGCTGCGCGGCGCTGGTCACATCGCAAGCGGGATTGAACTGCGTGCAAGTCGTGTTTTTTATATCGGCATCGATCTTGACTAGCGCATGGTTCAAACTCGCGCCCAGTGCCAGCTCGTGGTCGTCGCTGAAAGGCAGCACCAAATGCTCGCGCAATATCCAGTCCTCCGTCGCAAGATAAAGATTGCCCGCGCTGCCGACGGATTGGGTGGCATCGGAGACGCTATGTTCCAGCGCGAGCTTGTTGTATGCGCTGCCGGACAGCCCCGCATCCCACACCACGGCCTGCATCGCATAAGCGTCGGATAGCGCGATGTTGCCGGCCAGCACCGGCTGCTGCTTGGCCAGATCCGAGCCGCCCCCGACATTCAACTTGAGCGTATCCGCCGCGCCGTGCAGATGAAACGTGAGCTTGTCCGCGCCGCCCAGCCGTTTGATGTATTTGCCCTGATAGTCGGAATAGTTGGGAATCTGAACCGTAAGCCCGTCTTGCACTACCTGCTTCAAGAACAGGTCGATGTAGCTGCGGCGTGCCGCGATGTAAAACGACTGGTCTTCTTTCAGCGGCCCCTCGACCAGCGCATCCGCACCGAGCATATTGACGTTGAGCTTGCCCCCGAGCCGGTCTGTGCGCGGATTGCGTAGCGCGACATCCACCACGGCTCCGGTCACATTGCGGTAGCGGGGGGGAAAAGCGGCGCTGTACAAATTGAAGTCGCTGATGAGGTCGGCATTAAACACACTGATGCCGGTCACGTGAAATATTTTGCCCACAGGGAGGCTATCCACGTAATAGGCGTTATCGCCGGGGCCGGAACCGCGCACGGCAGGCGCGCTGCCATTATTGGTGGAAACCACGCCAGGCAATGCCTGCAAGCCGGTCAGCGGATCGCCGCCATTGCCGGCGATCCTGTTTAATTGTTTGCCGCTGATAATAGTCTTGCTGATATGGTCGGGACTGCGCTCGCTCACGACCAGCACTTCGGCCAGGCGCATCAGCGGCAGCAAGTAAAAATCTGCCGGGGGCAGTGCTTGAGCGTCCGCCACCCGAATAATCGAGGAACTCGGATTGTACTCACCCGGCTTGGAGGCGGTGAGCGTGTAGTTTGCATTGCCCGGTAGCACGAGCGTGTAGCGCCCCTGCGCATCGCTCGTGGCGGTAGTGGCGGTTTCCTGCACCGAAATCACGGCATCCGGTACCGGTTTGCGTACTCCCTTTTCCAGTACGGTGCCGCTGATTTTTATTTCTGCGGCCTGCGCTGAAAACGCACCCGTCAGCGCCACGATAAAAAAGAAAATATTCATTCTCATACAGTATCTCCCCGAAAAAATTTGACACTTTCTCAACTTACCCAAACCGTACACGCCGCCTGTGCTGCCACGGGATGCACCAGAAAATGAACCCGACCCGATGCCGTCGGCCCGCTACATTTGCCTGAACAGGTGGGCATAGCTCCTGCTCACTGCCACTTTCTCCGCCCTGTCGCGCAAACTGAGCGACGCCTTGCCCAGCAGGTCGTGATGCGCGGCGACGATCTGGCGCACGTTCACCAGTGTGCCCCGATGCACCTGCCAGAATTGCCCGGGATCAAGCTGTACCAGCAATTCCTTGAGCGGCGTGCGCAGCAACAGCTCGGCATCGCGCGTGTACACCGCCGTGTATTTGTCGGCGGACTGGAAGTAGCACACCTCGTCCACCGCCACCATGCGCACCGCCTGCCCGACCTGCGCGCGCAACCAGCGCAACGGCTCTGGCTTGGCCGGGGTTGCCAGCAGTTGCTGCAAGCGCGCCAACAACTCATCCGGTGCGGCGGCGCTGTGTTGTTTCAAACGCGCCACGCAGCGCGCCAGCCGCTCGTCGCTCACCGGCTTGAGCAGGTAGTCCACCGCCGCCTGCTCGAACGCTTCCACGGCATGGTCGTCGAATGCGGTGACGAACACCACGCGGCAATTGGACGGAGCGGCACGCGCCGCATCCAGCCCCGTCATGCCCGGCATGCGTATATCCAGAAACGCGACATCCGGCACAAGCGCGGCCAGCGCCTGTTGCGCCGCCACACCGTCATGCACTACTGCAACGACCTCCAGCTCCGGCCACAGCCGCGCCAAACGCCGTTGCAGGTCGGAGGCCAGATTCTGTTCGTCGTCGGCAATCAGGGCGCGCACTGCGGAATCTCCAGCGTCACCGTCAACCCGCCTTCCGCGTTGCTCTCCAGCGTCAGATGTCCCGCATCGCCGTATAACGCGGACAGTCGCGCGCGCACGTTTTCCAACCCGGCACCGGGTTTCGTAATCGCGCTGAAGCCGACGCCGTCGTCATGCACGCTCAAGCGCAATTTGCCCGTGTCGATCCGCGCGCCGATGTGTATCCTGCCGCCGCCCAGTTTGGGCTCGATACCGTGGCGCACGGCATTCTCCACCAACGGTTGTAGCAGCATCGGCGGAAAGCGCGAGCGACGCGCCGCTTCCGGCACATCCGTATCCCAGCGCAGACGTTCGCCGAAACGTATCTTCAATATCTGCAAATAATTTTCCAACATATCCAGCTCGTCGCCCAAGGTGGTGTTGTCGCTGCGCGCGCGTGCCAGCGCGATGCGCAGCCAGTCGATGAGCCGCTCCAGCAGACGCCGCGCCAGCGCGGGATCAATCTCGATCAGGCTGCTCACATTGGCCAGCGTGTTGAACAGGAAGTGCGGCTCGATCTGCGCTTGCAGCAATTTGAGGTGCGCTTCGATCTGGCGCTTTTCGCTTTCCACTTCGTTCATGCGCCGCTGCTTGACTTCGGCATCCAGCTTCCCGATGCGCTCGCTCAAAAAATAAGTGATGCCGCCGATGCCGCCGAAGAACAGGCCGATCACCACGGCGATCCAGGCCTGCGGCTCGCTCCAGTCGCCTACGCCGGTGATCCATGCGCCCAGCGATACGCCGAAAAAAATACTGCCGGGAAAGGTGAGCGCGAGAACCAGGACGCGCCCCCGTTTGTCGCCGATGCGGCATAGCGCGGTGGCATTGATGGCGTAGATGGATAAACCGATGCACTGCGAGAAAATGAAGTTGATCCAGAAGTTGCTCTCGAACCCGACCACCGTCAGCAGCCCGGCAATCGCCGTGTTGAACAGGAGCGAGGACAAGGTCGAGATGATGAGGTTATTGCGCATGGGCGATTATCCTGTCAGGGCAGCGCGACTTTCACACCCAGTGTAAACATCTGCTCGAACAGCCGCGCGAACTCGCGTTGCGCGCCGCCGCTGGCGAGCGAGATATATGCGAATGTGCTCAGGTGCGTATCCACCATGTATTCGCCGTAGCCCGATAACTCGCTGCTGCGATCGGTCAGATTATGCGTCAACATCAATCTTGCATATCCCGCGCTTTCCATCGGGCTGCTCTGCCAGAGCAGATGCAGGTAGTCGCGCCCCAATAATGCCGGAGCCGATGTCAGCGCGGAGGCCAGCGTGGGGATGGCAGCCCCTGTCGGGAAGATGCTCGCTGCTGCTGCGGCACGCGCGAAGTAAGCGCGATTCTCCGCCGCATCGTAACCGTGACCGTAGCGCAGATACTCTGCTGAAAGACTGTGCCCGCTCTCGAAAGTGTAGGCCGTGCCCAGCAGGACATCCGTACGTCTGGCCGACTCGGCTTCGATAGCGAACGGCAGATTCGCATCCGCAGGAGAACTCAAGGCGCCCATGCGCGTGGAAGAGCCGAGTTCGCCATACAGCAACCAAGCCTCGCCCAGCGTGCGCTGCCCGTGCGCCCCGACGAACAGCGCTTGCCGCTCGCGCTGCGCCAATGCCATCCCGACGGCACTCTCCTCGCCGCGCCAATCGGCCTTCACCAGCCAGCCGTTCGCCCAAGGATCGGGATCGGCGTGCCCGTGCCCGGAGCCGACGATGCGCGCCACATACACGGACGTGCTCACCTCCGGCGACCACGACAAGCGCAGCGCGTCCATGCCCGATAGCTCGCCCACCGGATTGCTGCGCCCGTTGTTGAAATAGAAGGGATTGGACGGCGAGCGGAATTGCGCCGGCCCCCAGTTCAACAGCTCGCGTCCGCCGCTCAATGCCAGCGTCTCGTCGGCCTTCCAGCGTACCTGCCATTGGCTGAGATACGCTTCCGATTTGTTTTCGCTGCCGAATGCGTTGCTCTGTTGCTGCACCCGCATAATGGGCCGCTCGGTAAAACGCCAGGTTTCGTCTTCCGCCTTGATGTTAAAACGGGCTTCGAGATAGTCACCGCGCTGCGACAACTTTGCCATCCGGTTCCCGGGGTTGAGCACACTGTCTTCACGCACGCTCATGCTGTTCGCATAGCCGTAGAGCGTGCCGTCCCATGAGGTGCGCCAACCGGATTCATCTGCCATCACCGAACCTGCCGAGAACATAAGCAGCACTAGTGTCGCAAACCAGAAATAACGAAACATGAAACGGCGTCTTTTTTCGCCATGCTGCGGTGTGGCACAGCGATGGAGGACGAATACTGTCATGCCTATTTCCTATCAAAAATCGACCGTCAAGCCAGCGCTGATGGCGGAACCCGATTGGGTCTTGCCCGCAGCAAAGATCACGTCGTTGCGCAAAGTGACGAACGGTTTGAATGCACTCGACGTTTCCGGCTCCCAACCCAAGTTGGCAATCAATCCCGGCAGGTTGGGCGTGGTGCCGCCCTGCCCGAAATAACCGATAGTTCCTATCGACAGGTTGAACCAGCCGAACTTTTTCTGCTCCAACACAATGCCCGCGGCGATGTAGTCGGCCTTGGCGGTGTATAGGCGCGACAGCTCCAGGCCGTATTTTTTCTCGCCGCCCGCATTGAGCAACAGCCTCAAACCCGCGTGTCGATAGTTGTCGCCGTCCAAATTGCCGAATCCCGCTTGGGGGCGAATATGGATCGAGTCTTCCGCAAACGCACTGGCCGATGCCAGCACAGCGACACAAATGCAAAATTTCCACACCTGATTTTCTCCTCTCATTTCATCGGCGGGCATTGCTGTAGTTGCCCGAGATCGAATTATGCGCGATGTTGTATCGCCACTCTGCAAACGCCAAATTGGGCCCCCAACATAGCCAAGCAATGATGGGGTAGGCCAGCGAAAATTCGACACCTGCGGCCATAGAGGCCGGGAGGTAGAGCCGCAACATGACTGCGGCAAACGTGAGAGAAAAGTTCCGCACCATCCACTTCCGGTGCTCGGCGATAGCGCCATGGCGGATAGCGAGATAGGCGCGTAAGCCGGTATAAAGCCAAAGCACCGCAAGCGTCGCAAAGCCGAGTTTGGCCATGAGACCGCCGTATGCAAACTGGGACATGTAAAGGCCGGATAAACCGCCGACAAGAACACCCACCGCCAAATAGGCACGACCGAGCCAACGATGGACATTGGTGTACTGTTGCCTGAGATATGTAGAAAACTGAAACGGACCAAGCGTCAAGGCAACGATAGAAGCGAAGGCATGGGCATATATGCCGGTGGAGTGCGCCAGAAAATTCGCCTTCATATCAGGATGCACCAGCGACCCCAACGGTAGAAAGCCATAGGCGAACACCGCATACCCGGCTACGCCGAGTGCCAAGAAGTAGAGCAAACCATGGCTAATTGAACGCATAGGGCTTCCTTGAGTTGAGCGCATAACGTGAAGGTAAGGGGCATCGCGCTTTTGCGGCGTCCCGCTCGAACGCAAGGTTAGACATTTTTATTTGATTTCCCGTAGATAAGCCCAATCACGAGACCGCCAATACCTTGCTCAACAAGTGCCCAAGCGAAATCTAATGGTAGCGCGACATAAGGGAATTTATAGACCCCGAACAGCACAAGGCTGTATGGCATTAACCAACATACCCCCGCAACCAAGCCAAAACGCAGCCCGCTCATTGCAGGGGACCCGCTCACGCGAACAAGCCTAGGGTAAAGCAATGCCATGAGCAGCGCCAACACAAAATAGCCAAAAGCAACGAGGGCGAGATTTGGAGGGTTTCTTAGTAACGTCGGATCGACATTATTTACGATGAACTCGTGAGCCAACACACCGGTATATAGGCCGGCGAGAGAAAACATCACCGCTGTTGCCGCGACAACGGCAAATAAAGTTTTCTTCAAGATTGATCTCCTTTGTGAGCGTTTAGTTGTGTAGGGCTTGATGGCTAACGTTCAAACTGAGGGGCGCACCGCTTTTGGCGCGTCCCGCTCGAACGCATGGTTGGGCATCACGATGCCAACACCAGGAAATTTGCATCACGCACCACCACCCATGATTTGTTGGCCTGCTTGCGAAGAACTGACAGGGTGCTGCCAGTCCGCATAACCAACTTGCCACCGGAAACAGGGGTGATACGAACTGTGAGCACAGTCCCGCAATACGCCAAATTGCCCGATACTTCTATCTCTTGAATTTCGCTCGTTGATTCGACGCGATACAAAGTGAGCAGGTATCGCAGTCGGCTCTCAATCATGCTGCGGTTCATTGGCGGTTGATCGGTGACAAGAAACACAACATCTTCGGCCATGATGCGAAGTACAGCCTCAACATCACCCGCTGCCGTGGCGTTATGCCACTGAGCAATAAGATTTCGGATAGCCTGTTCGTCAGGGTTCATGGCGCTTCCTGTTGTGATGCCCAACCCAAGTTGGCAATCAAGCCCGGCAGGTTGGGCGTGGTGCCGCCCTGCCCGAAATAACCGATAGTTCCTATCGACAGGTTGAACCAGCCGAATTTCTTCTGCTCCAGCACAGTGCCCGCGGCGATGTAGTCGGCCTTGGCGGTGTATAGGCGCGACAACTCTAGGCCGTATTTTTTCTCGCCGCCCGCATTGAGCAACAGTCTCAAGCCCGCGTGTCGATAGTTGTCGCCGTCCAAATTGCCGAACCCCGCTTGGGGGCGAATATGGATCGAGTCTTCCGCAAACGCACTGGCCGATGCCAGCACAGCGACACAAATGCAAAATTTCCACATCCGATTTTCTCCGCTCATTTCATCGGCGGGCATTACTGTAGTTGCCCGAGATCGAATTCGCCGGCACTCACTTTCTGCACTTTCACCGCACCGAATTCCATCACGGTTTCCGCGTCGATGAGCGCATCGCGTATCGTCATTTTGCTGATGAAGGGAATGCGCTGACCTGCGTACTGGATGGTATTGCCGTAATCGAAGCGCGCGGTCTTGAGCAGCTTGCCGCTCACCGAATAGAATTCGGCCTTGATGCCCACATTGCGTTTGACCGATACCCAGTAACGCACTTTGTCGTAGGTGGCGCGGTTGTGTTTCGCTTTCAGGTCGAGCACATGGCAAACCTCGCCATCAACGGACTCTTCCTGCGCCAATTGCGCCTCGTAGTCCTTGGCATAGTTGGTCGCGGCGACGTCGCCGTTGGAGGCTTGCCCGCTCATGCGCTGGCGCGGCGAGATGGGGATGGGCTTGGACAGGCCGGGCCGAGTAAGCCACATGTTGCGCCCTACCTGCAACAGCTTGGAGCCGTTGAAACGCACGGGCTCGAACGTCTCCGCCACACTCGCATCGTCCACCGCCTTGACCAGCAAACGTTGCGCTTCATCCACCTTCGCGCCGTCGCGCGACGCCAGCCTGATCTCCCACACGATGCCGGGCAGACCGCCGCCGCGCGCGCGGTCGGATTGTTCGAGGATGCTCTTGGCGTCGGGAGCGGCCACAGCAGTACCGCATAAAAGACCGAGCAATAAGCCTAAAGATATTTTCATAAATGCATTCCTTGATCGTTTAAACCCAGATAATTCGCTAGCGCCGAGCCAGTTCCTTCCCCCTGATGAAACAACTAGCCATTCGACTATTGATCCGGTCAGATGAAGTTTGAACTCAGAAACTCATACACCGAAACCCCTCCCAGCCTCCCCTTATCAGGGGAGGAGCAGGCTCGGCTCTCCCCCTGACAAGGGGGAGTTGGAGGGGGTTTAGGTCTCGAACTTCAAACTTCACTTGGCCGGATCAATAAGCTGGCAAACAACGCCAGCCAAGTCGCTGGTTATGCAAGGCGGAGTGGATGCCGCAGCCCCTAATGGATTGTCCTGGTTAAACATGCCCCAGCGCATCGATGATCGCCTGCTGTGCCGCACGCCGTGCGGGCAAGTAAGCCGCCAAGGTTCCCACCACCAGCATCAACACCAAAGTGAATATCGTGCGCCCGAAATCCAAATCCACCAGCAAGGGCACGGCGCTGGCGCTGTTCGGCGGCGTGTAGGAGATATGCGCGACATTGATGCCGTAGCGCACGCCGAAGGTCAGCAGCAAGCCGCTAGCGCAACCGATCAACGTCAGCATCAGCGACTCTGTGGTGAACAGTTTCACCACTCCCCTCCGCTTCAGTCCGATGGCGCGCAACGTGCCGATCTCGCGGGTGCGCTCGACCACCGTCATGCCCATCGAATTCGCCACACTCATCACCACCACGGTGAGCACGATGCTAAAAATAAAACCGAAAATCATGTCGAACATATTGTGAACTTGATTGTAAAAATCGGACAAATCCTGCCAGGTCTTGATCTCCATATCGAGCCCGGCAGCGCGCAATTTTTCCTGCAAGCGGTCGCGCATGATTTCGGTCTGCGCCACATCGTCCAACAGCACCGTCAAGCGGTCTGCGGCGCCCGCCGTGTCGTACAGCGTTTGCGCCAGGCTCAGCGACATGAACGCGAACTTGTCATTGCTGCCCGCATTGCCGGTGTTAAACGTACTCTCCACTGTGATATCCAGCGCGTTCGCCTGCCCGGTAAGCGTGTTGCTCAACAGCGAAGCCTGATCGCCTTTCTTTAAATGCAGCATATCGGCCAGACCGAAACTGAGCAGCGCATTCTCGGAATGTGCCGGATCCAGCTTCTTGATAAAGTCGGCATACATTCCCTGGCGTGATTCTTCTTCGGTCAAATAGCTCGTCTGCAACTGCTGCATGGCTTCCGGCGCAATACCCTCGGCGATAAAAATAGTGCTGGCGCGACCATTGCTGATGAGCCCGCTCAAACTCAAACGCGGCGCGATGAATTTGACGTGTTCCTCGTTCCGCAACAGCGCGGTGATGCGCGCGACCTCGTCCGCATTGAGCATGTAACGCTCCGGGTTGAGCTTGCCTTCCTTGCTCATGCCGCGCTTGCTCAAGGTCAGGTGCCCCAGCAACTCGCCGTGTATGGATTGCCGCGCCAGACCGTCATAGACGTTATGCGTGTATCCGGCGAACAGCGAGATCGCCGCGAAACCGAGTGCAATCGCCAGCAGCGTCATGATGCTGCGGCGGCGGTTGCGCATCAGGCCGCGCAAGGCCAATTTGACTGTATTCATCCTAAAAACCTCAGTTCTATCCGCAGATTTCGCAGATTAACGCAGATTTTCATGCTGTTATCCGTAGAGACTGCATCACCTGAAAGGTGGGTAAAAATATCGGGGTAATGGCTTGTTTTAATCGGCGTTAATCTGCGCAATCTGCGGACAACTGCTTTTTTTAGGTTCATTGCGTCACCTCATCGCTTTCGATGTTGCCGTCGCGCAACAGAATTTTTCTATCCACATGCTCCAGCAAACGCGGGTCGTGTGTGGTGAACACGAAAGTCACACCGCGCGCGCGGTTCATGTCGCGCATCAGATCGACCACCATGCGGCTGTTTTCGGAATCCAGATTCGCGGTCGGCTCGTCGGCGATCACCAGCTTGGGCTCCACCGCCAGCGCGCGCGCAATCGCCACACGCTGGCGCTGCCCTCCGGAAAGCTTGTCCGGGCGCGCAGCCTTGAAGCGCTCCAGCCCGACATCGATCAACGCCACCGTGGCGCGCTCACGCGCCTGGCGTTCCGGCACGCCCTGTATCTGCAAAGGCAACATCACGTTCTCCAGTGCGCTGAGCACCGGTACCAGATTGAAGCCCTGGAACACGAAGCCGATTTTGTGGCCGCGAAAATCGGTCAGTTCGTCGTCTTTCAGATTGTGCGTATCCTGCCCGTCGAACCACACCTCGCCGCTGGTGGGCGCGTCGATCAGGCCGATGATATTCATCATGGTCGATTTGCCGCTGCCCGACGGCCCCCACACGGCGAGGAATTCGCCGCTGTGAATGTCGAGCGACACGCTGTTCAGCGCCTCGATGCTCGTTTCGCCCAGCATGAAGCGGCGGCGTATTTCGCGCAGGCGCAGCAGGGGTTGAGTTTGTGTTGTCATCACGCCTCCTATTTCAGTTCGATGGACAGCGCGGTCACGCCATCGCCCACTTTGAATGCCGCATCGGCAAACTTTGGCGGGCCGAACCTGCCTTTCGCATCGCGCGAAACGCCCACCGGCTCGTTGGGGATGCCGACAAAATTGCTATCCAGCGCACCGTTGCCGTTCATGTCTGCGAACACCGCGACCGCATATTCGCCTGCGGGAACATTCTGGATGACATGTTCAATTACATCGCCCTTGGCGACGATGACAGATTTGATCGCCTTGTCATCACGGGTCGGAAAATCGGCGGCAATAGAATGCACCGCCACATAAAGATTCTTCCCGCTCATTCCCGAGCCATGTATGTTCAGCTTCAAATCACCCGCCCAAACATCGGATGCGACAGCGATAAGCAAAATCAGCAAGCTTCGTTTCATTTTGATTGCCCCTTCAAGTTGATACCCGCATTTACATTGCGGTGTCACTATAGGAATGCAGTGCGGACGAATCCAGAGGAATGCGACGAAACGACGAAATCAGGGGGTGAATTGCCGGCGAAGCTGCCGTCACGACGCGACTTCGCGCCATTTAACCGAACAGGAGGAACTGGACGACCACTTAACGTGAAATTCGCGTAGCGATTCGTTTGCCCTTTCTCCCGCGTGCGGGGTAACCAGCGACTTGCCCGCTTGCGGGCTTAGTCGATTGGCTAGTTGTTCCACCAGAAAGTTGGATAGGGGGAACGGGCATGGCGAATTTCATTATCAGGGGTGGCATCATTGCCATGCCCGTTAGGGCAACGGTTGAGACGGTGGCTGTTTGCGCAAGGACATCAGCCAAGAGACGTAGCCGGATAGCGAGTAGCCCAAGAACAGGAGGAACAACACGCCCGGCGGGTAGCTGGAGATGAGGATGAAGAACAAGGCCAGCAGGAAGATGACGATGAATGGCACGCTCTTGCGCATGTTGAAATCTTTGAAGCTGTAGAAGCGCACATTGCTCACCATGCTCAAGCCGGCAAATACCGTGAGTGTCGCGGCATACCAGCGCAATTCGTGTCCGGTGAAATCGAAGTCACCCATCACCCACACGAAACCGGCCACTAAGGCCGCAGCAGCCGGGCTGGGCAGTCCCTGAAAGAAACGTTTATCGATGGTGTCGTGGTTGGTATTGAAGCGCGCCAGACGGAGCGCGGCTCCCGCACAAAAGATAAACGCGGCGAACCAGCCGATCTTCCCCAAGTCTCTAAACGCCCATTCGTACACCAACAACGACGGTGCCACACCGAAGGAAACCATGTCGGACAGACTGTCGTATTCGGCGCCGAATTCGCTTTGCGTGTGCGTCAGCCGCGCCACGCGGCCATCCAGGCCGTCCAGCACCATGGCGATAAAAACAGCGACGGCAGCGAACTCGAATTTTCCGTTCATCGCCTGCACGATGGCATAGAAACCGGCGAACAACGCTCCCGTGGTGAACAGGTTCGGCAGCAGGTAAATACTGCGGCGGCGAATATCCAGTGGTTTGCGTTTGTTCGGTTCTGTCATATTTACAGTTGTGCCGGTATGGTTGTGGTGGCGGATACTTTATCACCAATGCTGACTTTAACGTTGGCGGTGAGCGGCAGACACACATCTACACGCGAACCGAAACCGATGGTGTTGACCGTGCGCTCAGCACGATGGCGTCGCGTTCGCTCGCCAACGAGGTTGTCCAGATCGGCGTTCACGAATTTACCGGGAAAATATTGCACTTTTTATATCGTGCCATCCGGCGGTATAAAGCACTAGTGTCGCAAACCAAAAATAACGAAACAATGAAGAACCCCGCCCCAAGGGGCGGAGTATCAACCCCAAGGTCAAACCCGCAGGCTGTTCGCCTGCTTTACGCCCCAAGGGGCGGGGAATTGATCCCATAGAGATTAAACGGCGTCTTTTTTCGCCATGCCGCGTTGCACCCCCTTGCCGTATACCCCATACGGCTGCGGGTCTGCGCCTTGCCTGACAAACAAATCCATCCGTTTCATTTGTCCCGTTATTTTTGGTTTGCGACACTAGTCGCCAGATGAAGAAAAGGAACTGGCCTTTTCTAACGACTGGCGACTAGGGTCTAGCGACTGCGGTTTAGTTCTTGGATTGATCGACCAGCTTGTTCTTGCCAATCCAAGGCATCATGGCGCGCAATTGTCCGCCTACCACTTCGATCGGATGCTCGGCGTTCAGACGGCGGCGTGCCGTCATCTCGGGATAGTTGGTACGGCCTTCCAAAATGAATTGTTTGGCGTAAGAACCGTTCTGGATGTTCTTCAGGCATTCCTTCATCGCGGCGCGCGCCTGGTCGGCGATCACGCGATGGCCGGTGACGTATTCGCCGTACTCCGCATTATTGGAGATGGAGTAGTTCATGTTGGCGATGCCGCCTTCGTACATCAGGTCAACGATCAGTTTCAGTTCGTGCAGGCACTCGAAGTAGGCCATTTCGGGGGCGTAGCCCGCTTCGGTCAGTGTTTCGAAACCGGCCTTGACCAGTTCCACCGCACCGCCGCACAACACGGCTTGCTCGCCGAACAGGTCGGTCTCGGTCTCTTCGCGGAAGTTAGTCTCGATCACGCCACCCTTGGTGCCGCCGTTCGCCGCCGCGTAGGACAGCGCGATGTCTTTCGCCTTGCCGCTCTTATCTTGGTATACGGCGATCAGTGTCGGTACGCCGCCGCCTTTGAGGTATTCGGAACGCACGGTGTGGCCGGGGCCTTTGGGTGCGATCATGATGACGTCCACGTCGGCGCGCGGCACAACCTGGTTGTAATGCACGTTAAAGCCGTGCGCGAAAGCCAGCGCGGCACCCGCCTTGATATTCGGGGCAACTTCTTTGTTGTAAACGTCGGGGATGTTCTCGTCGGGCAACAGCATCATCACCACGTCGGCGTTTTTCACCGCATCGGCGACCTCGGCCACCTTCAGTCCGGCACCTTCGGCCTTTTTCCACGACGCGCCGTTCTTGCGCAGACCGACGGTCACGTTCACGCCGGATTCCTTGAGGTTTTGCGCATGGGCGTGGCCTTGCGAGCCGTAGCCGATGATGGTTACTTGTTTGCCCTTAATCAGGGAAAGGTCTGCGTCTTTATCGTAATAAACTTTCATGTTGGCCTCTTTATAAAAAATCAGTTCTTAAGTCGCTAGTCGTTAGTCGTTAGTTGGCGTTGTCCGCTGCGCGGGGTTAACTACAAACTAGCGACTAACGTCTAACGACTGCTTTAAAGTTTTAATATGCGGTCGCCGCGCCCGATTCCCGACGCGCCGGTACGCACCGTTTCCAGAATCAGACCGCGGTCGATCGCGTGTAAAAAACTATCCAGCTTGCTACCGGTACCGGTCAGTTCGATGGTGTAGGTCTTGTCGGAAACGTCGATGATGCGGCCACGGAAGATGTCCGCCATGCGCTTCAATTCTTCGCGTACCTCGCCTTGCGCGCGCAGCTTGACCAGCATCAGCTCGCGCTCCAGGTGGTCGCCGTCGGTCAGGTCGATGACCGCCACGACCTCGATAAGCTTGTTCAGCTGCTTCTTGATCTGCTCGATGACAGCATCGGAACCGCGCGTCACGATGGTCATGCGCGACAGCGTCTCGTCCTCGGTCGGCGCGACCGTCAGCGATTCGATGTTGTAACCTCGCGCCGAAAACAGCCCGGCCACGCGCGACAACGCGCCCGCTTCGTTTTCCATCAGCAGAGAGATGATGTGCCGCATTACAGATCCTCCGCCAAAATAATCTCGGATAAGCCCTTGCCGCCGGGCACCATGGGGAACACGTTCTCGGTCGGGTCGGTGCGGAAATCGAGGAACACCAACTTGTCCTTGCGCGCAAACGCTTCGCGCAACGCGCCTTCCACGTCGGAGGGCTTTTCCACCAGGATGCCGACGTGACCGTAGGCTTCGGCCAGCTTCACAAAATCCGGCAGCGCATCCATGTACGACTCGGAATAACGGTTGCCGTGAAAGAACTGCTGCCACTGGCGCACCATGCCCAGATAACGGTTGTTCAGCGCGATGATCTTGATCGGAAGGTGGAACTGCTTGCAGGTGGACAGTTCCTGAATGTTCATCTGGATACTGCCCTCGCCGGTCACGCAGGCCACGTTCGCGCCGGGATGTGCCAGTTGCACGCCCATCGCGGCAGGCAGACCGAAGCCCATGGTGCCCAGGCCGCCGGAGTTGACCCAGCGGCGCGGCTGGTCGAATTTGTAGTACTGCGCGGCCCACATCTGGTGCTGCCCCACGTCCGAAGTCACGAAGGCTTCGCCGCGCGTAATCTCGTACAACTTCTCGATCACATACTGCGGCTTGATGACCTCGTCGGAATATTTGTATTTCAGCGAATTGCGGCTGCGCCATTCGGCTATCTGTTTCCACCAAGCGTCCAATGCAGTCGCATCCGGCTTCTGTTTGCTGCTATGCAACACCGCCAGCAGGTCGCCCAATACATTCGCCACGTCGCCCACGATAGGCACGTCCACATCCACGCGCTTGGAGATGGAGGCAGGGTCGATGTCGATATGGATAATCTTGCGCGGCACCGAACCGAAATGCGCCACATTGCCGATCACGCGGTCATCGAAACGCGCGCCCACCGCCAGCAGCACGTCGCAGTTCTGCATGCCCATATTGGCTTCGTAGGTGCCGTGCATACCGGGCATGCCGACAAACTGCTTGTCGGTCGCAGGGTAACCGCCCAAGCCCATCAGCGTGTTGGTGCATGGGGCACCCAGCAAGCGCACCAGATCGGTTAATTGCCTGGATGCGTCGGCCAGCACCACGCCGCCGCCCGCATAGATCATCGGGCGTTTGGCTTCGATCAACAGCTGCGCGGCACGTTTGATCGCGCCGACGTCGCCGTGTTTTTCCGGGTTATAGGAGCGGATATTTACCGAGGACGGATAGCTGAATTCCGCCTTCTGGTTCGACACATCCTTGGGGATGTCCACCAGCACCGGGCCGGGACGCCCGCTCTTGGCCAGGTAAAACGCTTTTTTCAGCGTGCAGGCGATATCCTTGGTATCTTTCACTAGGAAATTATGCTTCACGCAGGGGCGCGTGATGCCGACCGCATCCACTTCCTGGAAAGCGTCTTCGCCGATATAACTGGTAGGTACCTGACCGCTGATGACCACCATGGGGATGGAGTCCATATAGGCAGTGGCAATGCCGGTGACAGCGTTGGTCACGCCGGGGCCGGAGGTCACCAAGGCGACGCCCACCTTCTGGGTAGAGCGTGAATAGCCGTCTGCGGCATGCACGGCAGCCTGCTCGTGCCGCACCAGCACATGCTTGACCTGTTCCTGGTTGAACAGCGCATCATAAATAAACAACACCGCACCGCCGGGATAGCCGAACACGTATTCGACCCCCTCTTCCTGCAAACACCTGATGACTATTTCTGCGCCTGTCAGTTCCATGGCAACAACCCTAGCTGGCAACGATTAAAGAACCGCGCAAGATAAAGGCTGACGACCTTTTGGTCAACCCCTGCGCAAGTCCGGATTTCTAAAATAACTCGAATAACGCCAGGAATTTGTTAGTATTCCGCGCCACCTCAAAGGAGCTTTCGATCTGAGTAGTCACTACGAGCTTTCCCAGTTTCTCGTCGAAGTCGAGCGACGCGCCTACAAACAGGCGCTGTTTGCCGTTCGCGACGAGCACGCCGCACTGGATGTCGTGCAGGACTCCATGCTAAAACTCGCCGAAAGGTACGGCGACAAGCCTGTGGAAGAATTCCCCATGCTATTCCAGCGCATCCTGCAAAACACCATCCGCGACTATTACCGCAGACAGAAGGTGCGTTCGTTCTGGACAACACTGTTTTCCTCGTTGCATCCCCAGCACGACGTCGGGGATTTCGACCCGCTGGATACCCTGCAAGATAAAAACAACAGCTCCCAGCCCAAAGAGCCGGATACCTCGCTCGAACAGTCGCAACTCATTGCCCTGATTGAAGAAGCTCTGACCGAACTACCCGCGCGTCAACGTGAAGCATTCCTGTTGCGTTATTGGGAGGACTTGGACACCGCCGCAACTGCCGCCGCGATGGGGTGCACAGAGGGAAGCGTAAAGACACATTGCTCGCGCGCAACGCATGCACTGGCAGCAAAGCTGAAAGAAAAAGGAGTTAGCCTGAAATGAACCACAAAAATTTAACTACGGATTCGGTCAAACGACTCCTGAACCATTCTGTTACGCAGATGGATGAAGCCACGATCAAGAATCTTCGTGCCGCGCGCACCCATGCGCTGGAAGGCTACCGCGCGCAGCAACACGCCCCCGTATTGGCATGGCTCAATCACCATGGCTTATGGATCGGCCGTTCATCGAACGGCCACAAAACCCTGTATTGGACGCTTGCCCTGTTATTCGCGGCTTGCCTGTTCAGCGGTGCCGACTACTGGCACCGCAGCAATGAACACGACCATAGCGAAATCGACATTGCAATCCTGGCTGGCGACCTGCCCGTTGATGCGTACGTCGAGTAACCCTACCCCCATGCGCCTGACTTACCCGACAACGCTTCTGTTTGCAGCTTTTTTGATCTGCGCTCCCGCGCTGGCTACAGCGCTGGCATGGACCGAACTCACCCCCCAACAACAACAGGCACTCGCCCCGCTTTCCGGCGAATGGAATTCATTGCCGGAAAAGCAGCAAAAAAACTTTATCGGCATCGCCAAGCATTACCCCAAGCTCACTCCGCCACAACAGCAGCGCGTACATAAACGGCTGCTGAGATGGAGCAAGCTGACCCCGGCACAACGCCAACAGGCAAGGGAAAGATACAAGTCCTTTAACCGATTGCCGCCGGAAAAACGCGAGGCGGCAAAACAAACCTTGCGCGAGCGGGATGCAAAAAAGCATCACGCTGCCGCCAGTGCCGTGCAGCCCGCATCTCCCGCACCTTAATCCGCTCAGCGCCGCTCCGTCTGCCACATCATCAACAAGGCCACGGAAAGGTACATCCAACTGATTGCCGTTGCGCTCAGCACCGGTTGCCAATCGTTCAGCGCGCCCAAACTGGAAAACAGTTTTCCCCCGAAATGAAAACTCAAGCCGAGTACGATACCGATGAATATTTTGCCGCTTACCCCGCCTTCACGCCGGTGGTGGGCGGCAAAGGGCAAAGCCAATAGCATCATGATCAACACTGCGGCGGGATAGGCCAATTTGTTCCACATCGCGATTTCATAGCGCGCGGTTTTTTGATGGTTATCGCTCAAATGTTTGGTGTATTGATACAGATCCCATGACGACATTTTCTCGGGCAATAACAGCAGCACATCCAGCAGACGCGGATTAAGTGTCGAGTGCCACTCCATCCTGGCCTGGTTATTGACGGCCGAGCCTTGCGCGTTGAAACGAGTTTGCAAGACACCTTCCAGCATCCATTGATCGCCCTTTATATATTCCGCGCGCTGCGCGGAAGTAATCACGCGCAGGTGATAGGCTTCGTCGAATTCATAGATGCTGATGTTCAGCAGCGACGTATCCGGCAACACGTTTCTGATATTGACAAAACTATGCTCATCCTTGGCCCAGACCCCCGAACGAAATTCTTTCAGGGCCATCTGGGCATCCCTCGCTTTCAGGTTCAATTCTTGCGCCAAACGATCGCTCGGCGGCGCAATGAATTCGCCGAATACGAAACACAAGACCACCAGGGGCAAGCCGATTTCCACTACGGCAAAAATCATCTGTTTAAGGGAGACGCCGGAGCTCCTATAGACCATCAATTCGGAATTGCTCGCCATTTGCACGATGGCAAAAATCGTACCGATGAGCGCCGCCAACGGGAACAGTTCGTAGATATGTCCGGGAATAATCAGCGCCACATACAGCAACACATAGCCGATGTGATAATTGGCGGCCCCCATCTCGCCCAGCTCTTGGATCAGATCCATGAAGGAGAACAGCATAATCAATGCTGCGAAGACCAGCGCCACACTGGAATAGATTTCCTTGGCCAGATACCGCGTAAGCAATCTCATCGCATTAACCGCTTCCACGAAAATACGGACAGGCGCTTGTAGAACAGCGCCACCAACAAAACCAACATCGCACCATGCACGCCCCACAGGCCGAGGGCCGGCCCGATCCGGCCCTGTCCGACCCAGGTAGTCACCACCCCCAGCAGGTTGTTGTAGGTCATGTAGATCACCACCGCGATTATCAGATTGAGCGAACGCCCGGCACGGGGATTAACGAAACTGAGCGGGATGGCCAGCAGTGCCAATATCAATGCGCCCAGCGGCAATCCGATGCGCCATTCCAGCTCCATCATGTTCCAGCTTGTCGGGTTCTGTAACAGGTACAGCGTCGGATAACCTTTCAGGCTGGGCTCCGCCTCTTTGATTTCCGCAACTTCGATGCGCATCGCATAACGCTCGAATTCGACAATCCTGAAATCATGCCGCCCGGGCACGCCTTCATAGCGCGTCCCGTTCAGCAACACCAAGAAACGGTCGCCATTGGGCGCGGTTTCTTGCAGCCCTTCTTTGGCAACCATCGTGCCCTCTTTGCTGTTTTGCACCGACTGGACAAAAATATTGCCCACGCGATTGTTCCTGGCATCGACATTCTCCAGAAAGAACACCCGGTCGGCCTGCTTCGATTCGCGGAACGCGCCCGGGGTCGCCAGGGACACATCGTCGCGAGTGTCCAGCCTGCTCTTGAATTCATCCGCCTTCTGTTTGGCCCAGGGTGCCAGCAAAAAACTCAACAGCGCAATCACGCACACCACGGGAGCCGCGAACCCCAGCACCGGCCGTATCCAGCGCGTCAAGCCTATGCCCGAAGAAAACCAGACCACCATCTCGCTGTCGCGATAGCTGCGCGTCAACGTCAACAACACGGCAAGATACAAACTGACCGAAAGCAGTATCGGCAGGTAATTCAGCGCACTGAACCCAACCAGGGCCACCACGCCCTCTACCGCCAATAGCCCGCTCACCGAGTCGCCCAGCAAGCGGATCAACTGGGTGAAGACGATAATCCCCAGCAGGATGGAAAAAACCAGCACGCCGGTAACAGAAAACTCGCGCACCAATGCGCGATAGAAAATCCCGCCACCTATGCGGGTACGCGATGATTTTGACTTTTGCGGCGGGGATTGCGGATAATCCGGCATCGAGGTCAATTTTGAGATTTATTGGGGAGAAGCGCGTGGAATTTAGCATAAAACAGGGCAGTTCGGAGAAGCTGAAGAGCGGTTGCGTGGTCGTTGGTGTATTCGAAGGCGGCAAGTTATCCGCTGCCGCGCAAGCAATCGACAAAGCGGCAAAGCACGCGCTCAGCGACCTCATCGCACAAGGCGACATGAGCGGCAAAACCGCCTCCACCCTGCTCCTGCATAAACTTCCCGGCGTTGCTGCCGAGCGCGTGCTGCTGGTCGGACTGGGCAAGGCCGATGAACTGAACAACAAGACCAGCCTCGACATCATCGACGCCACCTTCAAAGCGCTGAACGCCACCCCGGCCAAAGACGCCGCGCTGTACATCACCGACGAAGGCGTCGGCAAAGATGCGGTGTGGGTGCTCAAGCAAGCCGCGCTCAGCGCCGCCGAACACGCTTTCCGCGCCGACGGCCTGAAGAGCAAGCCCGCCGAGCCCGCCACGCTGAAACACATCACCTTCGCCACGCTGGACAAACCCGCCGCCGCGCTGAAGAACGTACTCGAACAGACCGCCGCCGTGACGCGCGGCATGGCGCTCACCAAAACACTGGCCAACCTGCCGGGCAACATCTGCACCCCGACCTACCTCGCCGCCCAGGCACTGGCACTCGGCAAAGCGCACAAAAACATCAAGACCACCGTGCTGGAAGAAAAAGACATGCAAAAGCTGGGCATGGGCTCCTTCCTCTCCGTCACGCGCGGCAGCGAACAGCCCGCCAAACTCATCACACTGGAATACAACGGCGCGGACAAAAAACAGAAACCTGTAGTACTGGTCGGCAAAGGCATCACCTTCGACACCGGCGGCATCTCGCTCAAACCGGGCGCGGACATGGACGAAATGAAGTACGACATGTGCGGCGCGGCCAGTGTGCTGGGCACCATGCAGGCCATCGCCGAAATGGGCTTGAAGCTCAACGTGGTCGGCGTCATCCCCACTTGCGAGAACATGCCTTCCGGCAAAGCCACCAAGCCCGGCGACATCGTCACCAGCATGTCCGGCCAGACTATCGAAATTCTGAACACCGATGCCGAAGGCCGATTGATCCTGTGCGACGCGCTGACTTACTCGTCCAAGTTCAACCCCGACACCGTGATCGACATCGCCACCCTCACCGGGGCCTGCGTGATCGCCTTGGGCCATGTCGCCAGCGGCCTGTTCAGCAACGAAGACAAACTCGCCCAGGAACTGATCGCCGCCGGCGAACAAACGCACGACCGCGTCTGGCAAATGCCGCTGTGGGAAGACTACCAGCCGCTGCTGGACAGCAACTTCGCCGACATGGCCAACATCGGCGGACGCGCGGGCGGCACCATCACGGCCGCCTGTTTCCTCGCGCGCTTCACCAAAGACTACCGCTGGGCGCACCTGGACATCGCCGGTACGGCATGGAAATCCGGCAAAGACAAAGGCGCGACAGGCCGTCCCGTGCCGTTGCTCACGCAGTACCTCATCAACCGCGCCAATAAATAATACATTCACATTCCCTCTCCCACCGGGATAACCAGCGACTTGCCCGTTGTTGTTTGACGGGCTAGTCGGTTGGCTAGTAGTTCCATCAGAGGGCTAGGGTGAGGGCTGCATAGTTAGGAGAGATCATGAACCTCGACTTTTCCGCGCTAGGCAACGCCATCAACCAACTCGAAAAGAGCTTGCACTATGCCACCTCGGCAGCGGCTAAAACCGACCCCGGTTTATACGAGCAACTGCGCAACTCGGTCACTCACTGCTTTAAGTTCACCTACGAACTGAGCCACAAAATGCTCAAGCGCTACTTGGAAGAAACCACTGCCAACCCCGAAGAGTTCGACTTAAGCACCTTCCAAAATCTCATCCGCACAGGCAATGAAAAAGCTTTAACAGCAAAACATTCGCCGACCCCGTCAGCAAAAAACGTCCCGGACTGCGATCACGATCCACCGACGCTTTAATGGCAAGGAATAATTCGGGCGCGCGCCGCACCTCATCCAACGTTACCGGGCCATTGAGACCGGCAATAAATCCCGCAGGATCACCTTTTGCAGCCGCCAGCGTGGCGTGGTCATCCAGTGTGTAATATCGGCGGCCTTCACCGGCAGAGCACGATTGAGCCAACGTGCTTTTACCGGTTTGACGTGCGCCGTTGAGCAATACAACGTCAGCTGAATGTGGCAACCATCTCGATGCGCGGTGCGACCGAGCGCACGATCTTCTGGATGCCGTGCCCGGGATTAGTTTGCTTTTGCGAAATAACCAGCCCCATGCTTTCCAGCAGGCTGACATCCTTGGTGATCGAAGAGCGGTTGCGGTGCAGAGAAGCGGAAAGTTCAGTGATTGTCTTCGGCTCATGCAGCACTTCACTGATAAGGCGGCGACGGGCTTCCGACAACACGGTGAACATGCGCTGCGGATCCTCGAACGAGAGTGTCACGCAATTTTCGAATTTGTCACCTTGGTCGGCTTTGAGCGCGGCCGTGCGCGCGCGGCCAAAGAATCCTTCAACATCGCCAGTGCGGATAATCTGCTTACTCATTTTTCGGTCTCCTTTGCCTGCCTGCAATTTTCTGCCATTCGTTCTGGAAACGTTCCGCTATCGCCTCATAACTGGTGAACGCTACGGCTTCCACCTTGCCCAGATAGTGGCGATGGTGGAAACCGTGCGCATTGTCAAACCCCAGCACCCGACCATTGTCGCCGCGATACAACGCATGATTGATATAAGCGATGTTATAGCGGACGACCACGGTTTTGCCGTTGTCGAGGTATCCCCAGACCTCGTAACTGAGCAACCCTCCACCGGATTTCGGTCTTAACTCGAAGCGTTCTTGTTCGAGCAAAATTTCTTTATGGATTTTCGGCATGCGCACTCCAGATGTGGATTATAACTTCACACCTAGTCGGAGCAAGAGCGAATTATGGCTTGGCAAAAAGGCGGGAGAGCGGGGGCAAATGACGAGACTTGACCCCACCGATGCCCCCTTCAGTGGACGAATTTCAGCCACATGTAAAATGCAAAACGCCCCAACTTAGGGGCGTTTTGTTAGGTGAAGATGGGATCAATCGAGACCGACCCCATTGATTTAAACAAGCTTGCGCTACGCCATATCAGACGTAGCGCAAGCCGAATCCGTTTACGCCATTGCCCCAAACTTTCTCGAAGAAGCGCGCTACCTGCACCGGCAACTCGTGGAAAGTATCAGCCAGTCTCGTGTGGCAACCAATTTAACTCGGCGTCCCAAATAACGGGGTAGGGAAAGATTTAAACCGGCGGCTTGCGTCGCCATGGATTTGTTTACTCGCTTGACAGGGGGCGGCTAATGGGTGTCCCCTGTTGTTCCCGGTTCGATGGCGGAAAGCATGTTGGGTTGTTTGCTTACGAGTGCTCCACGGTCTTGTTCGAATCTGCATTATTCATCTGTCCCCATTCGTACAAGCCCTGCAAAACAGGCTTCAGCGTCATGCCCCGTTCAGTCAGGGAATATTCAGTTCTGGGCGGCACTTCAAGATAGAGCTTGCGATTAATGATTCCATCGGCTTCCAGTTCGCGCAACTGCTGAGTGAGCATCTTTTGGCTCACGGGCGGGATGTTTTTCTTAAGCTCGCCGAAGCGCATAGTCCCTTCCGATAGCATGTGCAAGATGATGGGTTTCCACTTTCCGCCGATGATGTTGATGGTCAGCAGCATTGGGCAGCTGGTGGGACTCTCTGTATGCCAATGTTTTTTCATGATGGTTACCTATTCCATACTACGGCACTAATTTGTGCGTACTTGTTATCACCACATTACCCAAGGAGAATAGTGATGCAATGCATTTGATGCAATGCATTTGACGCAATGCTTATCACACTCAAGGAGAATCAATTCATGGCAACACTTAAGATTATTCGTATCCCTATTCTGCCATTCCGCATGGTGAATTGTTTTCTGATTCTGGGAGAGGAAGGATGTGTTCTGGTTGACACTGGGCTACCGGGGTCGGAAGCGAAGATCGGAAGGGCGTTGAAAAAACACAGCCTCGCGTTCAATGACATCAAGCTGATCGTGATTACGCATGCACATGTCGATCATGCCGGAAGTGCTGCCCGGATGCGCGAGCTATCCGGCGCACCTATCGTTGCGCACGAGGGCGACCTCAAACACTACTTGCGTGAAGTACCAATGACATTTTGCCCGACTGGATGGTTCTCTCATTTGTTCAAGGCAACGGGATTGATACTTCAACCCTACACACCGTTTAAGCCGGACTTTCTGCTGACCAATGATGAGGTCATGGATATAAACCGCTACGGCATCCACGGCTTCGTCAAACACACGCCCGGCCACACTGCGGGTTCGATTACCGTGGAACTGAACACGATGGATGCAATGGTCGGCGACCTTGTTGCATCCGGCATTTTGATCGGCGGTATTGTCAGAACCAAACATGCGATTCGCCCCCCGTTTGAAGACGATCCACATGCGGTGGCTGCACAGCTGCAACGCCTGATCGATTCCGGCATGGAACGGTTCTATATGGGGCATGGTGGGCCGTTGAAGGCTGATGAAGTGCAACGGCATGTGCGAACTCTCATGGCGTTAGGGAGGCTAAAGGAAGGAAGCTAAAGGAACCGGGCTCGGATTGATTTTGAACAGCCGCATGGCGGGCGTATCGTCTTTCCCCAAACGCACAGAATGTCTGGTTACTTCTCAAAGACCCGGCCAGATAAGCTCCACCCGGATACCGCTGGGCTCATAACACATCATGTGTTTCGCCGGCCCCTTGCCCAATAGCTCCGGCGCAAACTCGATAGGCACACCACTGGCGACCAGCTTTGCATAAACGCCGTTCAGGTCGGCTGCGCTGCCAACTTGAAACGCCAGATGATGCAGCCCGACATTTTTGTTTTTGTCGAACGGGTTGGGCGGCGGCTCTTTGCTTGCCCACAACGTCACCATCACGTAGCCGTCACTGACATAGATGGCGGGATATCCCTCGTTCCGGCGCACCTCTTTCCAGCCCAGCAAGGCAACGAAAAAAGCGGCGCTTTCTTCCAGTCTGGAAACAGTCAGGCCGATGTGGTGAATACCTTGGGTGATGGGCATATTCATGGCTTTCCTTTAAACGTGATGTAAATTGATTGAGCGCATTATTGCCACTTGAACATTCCGGCAATAGTGGCCTTAATGACATTTTTAGATACAATCGGACCACTCTCTGGAGAAATGAAATGCGTCCCAGCTCTTATGCGGTCATCGTTTTCAACGGCGTCAATCCGTTTCACCTGTCGGTGCCGTGCATCATTTTCCGTCCCGACGCCAGCAACAGTCAGGTGCCCGATTTCAAGGTCAAAGTCTGCGCGGTTGAGCCTTCGCCCGTACAAACCAATGTCGGCTATGCCATCCACGCCACGCACAGTCTTGCCGGTCTCAAGGATGCAGAAACGATCATCGTGCCCAGTTGGCGCGATACCGCGGAGCTGCCGCCCCAAGCCCTGCTCAATGCTTTGCGCAAAGCGCACCAGCGCGGCGCAAAAATCGTCAGCTTTTGTCTCGGGGCATTTGTGCTGGCGGCGGCGGGGCTGCTGGATGGCCGCAGGGCGACCACGCATTGGAAATGGGCGGCGGAATTGGCGGAGCGCTACCCGCAAATTAATGTCGAACCGGATATTTTGTACGTGGACGAAGGCGACATCGTAACCGCGGCCGGATGCGCCGCCGCCATAGACTGCTGCCTGCATTTGCTGCGCATACAGCACGGTGCAGCAATCGCCAACCACATCGCCCGCCGCATGGTCGTCCCGCCCTTCCGTCAAGGCGGGCAAGCGCAATTCATCGAACAACCCGTATACAGCGCCGTCACATCCGACCGACTGTCGCAGGTAATGGAATGGATGACGAAAAATTTGCAGGCCGCGCACACGCTGGACGAACTAGCCGAACGCGCCCTGATGAACCGCCGCACCTTCACCCGGCGCTTCCGCCAAGCTACCGGGACGACTGTCGGGCAATGGCTGCTCAACCAGCGTCTGAATTTGGCGCAACGCATGCTGGAAATGACGGACAAGCCGATTGAACGGGTAGCCGAGACTGCAGGCTTCGCCTCCCCCGCCCTGTTCCGCCGCAGCTTCGGGCAGGCGTTCGGCGTTAAGCCTTCGGTTTATCGGAGGGCGTTCCGGGGAAAATAAATCATCGGCACTCCGCATCATCCAGAGTCTGCCTTGGCCTTCGCTATAACCACCCAGCCTTTTATCAACCGCACTTCCACCCGCGATCAAATTCTTGTTTGGAGGAAACCTTGAATACAAAATTGCTTGATCGAATCACCATCGAACCCAACAAATGCGGGGGGCGCCCTTGTATTCGCGGTTTGCGCATATGGGTTTCCGACATTCTCGATCTTGGAGGTTCGCGGGCTTCGCATCAGGAGATTTTGGAAGACTATCCTTTCCTCGAAGAGGCAGACATTCTGGCCGCGCTCGACTATGCGGCGATTCAATCCTAGCAGCCCTTGGGCTTGTATTGACCGTCAATTATTTTTAATACATAGTGACCCGCACAACCATACTGGTTTAACAATCATGATTACTGAAACAAACGCGGTTATCTTCAGGCAGAACTTGGGCGAAATGCTCAATCGGGTGCAATACAAACACGACAGCGTAGTCATCAACAAAGATGGCAAGCCGGTTGCGGCATTGGTTGACGCCAGATTGTTCGAGCGCATTCGACGGATGCAAGCCCGCTTTGATGCGTTATGCCAGCGCATTGAGCCGGGTTTGCGGATGCTCCCGAGGCTGAGGGGCTGGCTGAAATTAATGCCGCCGTCGATGCCGAACGAGCCTTGGTACGCCCAACGGCGAAGAAACGTTGGGCGTAACTAATGACATCGCTTAATGACACCCTTCGTAGATTACTCTTTGGCGCTCCGGCATGGAACTTCGCCGTGCCGGTGGTGGCTTGCGCCTTGCTCGCGGCTGTCTGGGGGCGCCCGCTGGGATGGCTTCTTCTCCCTTTCGTCGCCGCCGCGTTGATCGGTGCTGTCCTTGTCGCCGTGCATCACGCGGAGGTAATAGCGCTTCGTGTTGGCGAGCCTTTTGGCACGCTTGTTCTCGCCCTAGCCGTTACTGTCATTGAGGTGTCGCTGATCGTCGCGCTGATGCTGTCTGGCGGTGTGGCGGCTAACTCGCTGGCACGCGATACGGTGTTTGCGACCGTAATGATCATCTGTAACGGCGTCGTCGGTCTATGTTTGCTCTTGGGGGCCATGCGCCATCGCGTGCTCGCGTTCCGAGTCGAAGGCACCACGCCGGCGCTGGCGGTGTTGGCCACGCTTGCAACCTTGACACTCGTGCTGCCCACGTTCACATCCACCACACCTGGGCCTACGTTGTCCTCCTCGCAGCTCGTCTTCGTTGGCGTTGTATCGCTAACGCTTTACGCCGTTTTTGCCTTCGTGCAGACCGTACGCCACCGCGAATATTTCCTACCGGTCGAAGTCGAGGGCGAAGACTATCACGCGACACCACCATCGGCAGCGGTGGCCTTGATGAGCCTTTCGCTGCTGTTCCTGTCCCTTGTCGCCGTTGTCGGCCTCGCCAAAACACTTGCGCCCAGCATTGAAGCCGCAGTTGAAGTCGCATCGGTACCGCATGCGGTAGTCGGGATCGCAATCGCACTCATGGTTCTCCTGCCAGAAACGTGGGCCGCCACACGTGCGGCCCTGCGCAACCGCATGCAGACGAGCTTCAATCTGGCGCTGGGCTCCGCGCTGGCTACCATTGGCCTAACCATTCCCGCGGTGGCCGTAACGGCACTCGCACTGGACCTGACGCTGCAATTGGGTTTGCCGGACAAAGAGATTGCACTGCTGGCGTTAACCTTGCTCATCTCAACAATGACATTGTCCCGCGGGCGCGCCACTGTGCTTCAGGGAGCCGTGCATTTAGTTTTGTTCGCCGTATTTCTTTTCCTCGCAATCGTGCCGTGAGTTACGCCCAACATGGCGTTCGAGAGGGACGCGCCAAAAGCGGCGCGCCCCTTAACTTTACGTTAAGCCATCGAGGCCACGTTGCGTGTCGTACTTGATACGAATGTACTTCTCTGGCATCGCTTATCCGGCGAGCGTACCAGGAAAGATCATGGCGGCATGGCGTCACGGTTCGGTTGATGTTTTTCTTTCTATTTACATCTTGGATGAGTTGAGGCGCGTCCTGCCCCGGCTGACTAACCGGCATGGTTTGACATTGGCCGAAATTGAAGACTTGGTAGATGCGCTTTCCCTGCAAGCTGAAATCATTGAGCCGCTACCAAGCGTTGAACCTGGCTTGCGCGATGTTGATGACCTGCCTGTGTTGGGCACTTTGCTGGCTGCGCTTAAAACATCAGATGTTGACTACCTCATCACCGGTGATAAAGATTTAGGGTATCTCTAAAAATTCAGATTTCGCCCAAATGCAAGGCGCGGAAAAAATTTCGCAGCGCCGCATATGGATGATATGCGAGCAAGAAATTTTTTCCGCAACGCAGCATAACCAGCCACTTGGTTGCCGCTTTTGGCAACCTTAGTGGAATGGCTATAACCAATCACTTGGCAGCTTGCTGCCTTAGTG
>SCUU01000103.1 GCA_004297065.1 Gallionellaceae bacterium | reverse complement strand
CCTAAGCGAGACAAGGCGCGAAAGAAATTTTAGCGCGCCGCATATGTTTGATATGTAAGCGTTAAAATTTCTTGAGCAACACAGTATCGCGACGGAGTTTGGATTTTTAGAGGTGCCCTTGACTGCCTTCGGCGTTTGTTGTCCACTATTGGCAAAATATACGCGAGCAACAAAATATGGCTTCTCCAAGCACATTTTTAGATGATCTGATGTTCCGCATTGACGTGAACAATCTCCCCGTTCGGGTCGAGCAGATACGGGTGCGCCTGAAGCTTTACCCGACCATGCTGCTCAGCCAGATATTGGTCGAACCGGCTTTTGTTTGGTTGATGTGGGACACGCCTTCAATATCGCACCGACATCTGCTGCTGTGGCTGGGTTGCATCTATTTCCTGCATCTGGTGGAGCTTGTCTTCTGGTTCGCGCATCGAAACGAGCCCAACACCGTCGCACAATGCAATAAATGGAGTCGCCACTTCTTTGCATTGGCACTGGCAATCGGCATGATGTGGGGCCTCGGCACGCTGTCCTTTTTTCCACAAGAGCTGCCCATGCAGCTACTTCTGGTGTGCATCATGCTGGGACTCGCGGCAGGTGCCACCGCCACCGACTCTACTCACCCCCCCTCCCTCTACGCATTTGTGCTTGGACTGATGCTGCCCCTCATTTTCCGCATGTTGGCAGCGCAGGATAAAACCCACTTTGCGCTGGGTTCCCTGTTGATTATTTTTCTGCTGGTGGTACTGGTATCAGGTCATTTCCTGAACAAGCTTATTCTGCTGTCCCTGCGCCAACGTTTCGAGAATCAGTGGCTGGCACAGCAACTCGCCGAGATGAACAATGAGCTCGAAAATAAAGTGGAAGAACGGACCGCGCAACTGCATCAAAAATCCATTGAACTCTCGAATATCCGCGACGTGACTATCATTGCCATGGGTACTTTGGCGGAGACTCGCGACCACGAAACTGGCAACCATCTCAGGCGCACACAAAGCTACATGCGCGCGCTTGCCACCCGCCTGCGCGGCCACCCGCGTTTCAAGGAAATCCTCACCGAGGAAAGCATCGAGGCGCTATATAAGCTTGCCCCATTGCACGACATCGGCAAGGTCGGCATCACCGACGACATCCTGCTCAAGCCGGGAAAACTGACAACGCAAGAGTTCGAAACCATGAAGACACATACGCTACTGGGTGAAAAGGTATTGGCTATTGCCGAAAGCAGCTTGCCTGCACCAAGCCGTTTTCTGCGTATTGCCCGCGAAATCGCTCTCGGACACCATGAAAAATGGGATGGCAGCGGTTATCCGTTGGGACTCAGTGGCGATGCTATCCCCGTTTCCGCGCGGCTCATGGCAGTGGCCGATGTTTATGACGCCCTCATCAGCCGACGCGTGTATAAAAAGGCTTTCACACACGCCGAGGCGGTGGAGAACATCATTCGAGGACGCGGCACTCATTTTGATCCCGATCTGGCCGACACATTCTTGCTGATACAGGCTGAGTTCCACCAAATCGCGAAACAGTATAGTGACGTGAGTTCCGTTCCCTGACGCACCCTCCTGCAATGGCCACCCAGACTCAAGCCGACACCACCCGCCAAACACCCGTTGCATTGCACTCAAAGTTAACCCACCTCAGGCAGTAAATTGCATCCGAATTTAACCCGCAGGGTCAATGGGGTCACGGGGTCAATGGTCAGACTCGATTGATCTTGATTTTGCTGGTTCTCCACCATGAACTTCGTATTGATACTGCCCTTGCCGCTGCTCGTGCGCACGCCGCCCAAAGGCACCGCCACCCCCGCTCCAGCCGTCGCGGACCAAGCACCCCTGCGGCGCGCGCGCTATAATCGCGCCTCTTTTTCGTTTCGCACTTCGGAGCTTCCGCCATGTCCCACAACCTGTTCAACACAAGACTATCCTTCAACCTCGCCTCCGGCAAACAGGCCACGCTGTATTCCCTGCCCGCACTGGAGCGCGCGGGCGTCGGCAACATCTCGCGCCTGCCCGTCTCCATCCGCATCGTGCTGGAATCGGTGCTGCGCAACTGCGACGGCAAGAAAGTGACCGAGCAGCATGTGCGCGACCTGGCGAACTGGAAGCCGAACGCCCCGCGCACCGAAGAGATCCCCTTCGTCGTCGCGCGCATCGTGCTGCAAGACTTCACCGGCGTGCCGCTGCTGGCCGACCTCGCCGCCATGCGCGATGCCGCGGCCCAGATGGGCAAAGACCCCAAGATCATCGAGCCGCTGGTGCCGGTAAATCTGGTGGTTGACCACTCGGTGCAGATCGACCACTACAACCGCCCCGATGCGCTGAAACTGAATATGGAACTGGAATTCGAGCGCAACACCGAGCGCTACCGCTTCATGAAGTGGGGCATGCAGGCATTCGACACCTTCAAGGTGGTGCCGCCCGGCGTCGGCATCGTGCACCAGGTCAACCTGGAATACCTGGCGCGCGGCGTGCTGCAAAAAAATGGCGTGACTTATCCCGATACACTGGTCGGCACTGACAGCCACACCACCATGATTAACGGCATCGGCGTGGTCGGCTGGGGCGTGGGCGGCATCGAAGCGGAGGCGGGCATGCTGGGTCAGCCGGTGTACTTCCTGACGCCCGATGTGGTCGGCGTACACCTGAAAAGCAAGCTGCGCGAAGGCGTGACCGCGACCGACCTGGTGCTGACCGTCACCGAACTGATGCGCAAGCACAAGGTGGTCGGCAAGTTTGTCGAGTTCTTCGGCGCAGGTGCCGCCGCGCTGACCCTGCCCGATCGCGCCACGATCGCGAACATGGCGCCCGAATACGGTGCCACCATGGGTTTCTTCCCGGTGGACGATGTAACCGTGGACTACCTGCGCTACACCGGGCGCAGCGCCGACGAAGTGGACGCCTTCGAGTCCTACTTCAAGGCGCAAGGCCTGTTCGGCATCCCGACTGCGGGCAGCATAGACTACAGCAGCGTGGTGGAACTCGATCTCTCCAGCATCGAGCCATCGCTGGCCGGCCCTAAGCGCCCGCAAGACCGCATCGCGCTGGCTAAGATGAAAGAGACGTTCAACACGCTGTTCAGCAAACCCATGGCCGAAAATGGCTTCAACAAGCCGGCGTCCGAACTGAATAAGCGCTACACCACCGCCCTGCCCGACCGCAGCAACACGGTGTGCGTGCCGATCTCCGGCGGCGGCTCGCAGGACAACGCCAGATACCGCACCGAGATGGCGATGACGGATGAACACCCCACCGCTTCGATGCGCTGCGAAACCCCGGACGAAATGCTGTTGCCGGTGGAGATCGGCCACGGCGACGTGCTGATCGCCGCGATCACCTCCTGCACCAATACCTCCAACCCGAACGTGCTGCTGGCCGCCGGCCTGCTGGCGAAGAAGGCCGTGGCGAAAGGCCTGCGCGTCAAGCCGCACATCAAGACCTCGCTCGCCCCCGGATCGCGCGTGGTGACTGAATATCTGGGCAACGCGGGTCTGCTGAAACCCTTGGCACAGCTGGGTTTCAGCCTTGCCGGTTACGGCTGCACCACCTGCATCGGCAACTCCGGCCCGCTGGATGCCATGCTGGAAGAAACCATCGTCAAGAACGACCTGGTCGCCGCCGCAGTGCTCTCCGGCAACCGCAATTTCGAGGCGCGCATCCACGCCAACATCAAGGCCAACTTCCTCGCTTCGCCACCGCTGGTGGTGGCCTACGCCATCGCGGGCAAGATGAATATCAACCTCGACAGCGAACCGCTCGGCGTTGGCCGCGACGGCCAGCCCGTATTCCTGAAAGACATCTGGCCGAACAGCGCGGAAGTGCAGACCGTGATGAAATTCGCCGCCGACCCGACTGTTTATCGCACACTGTATTCCGACCTGACCAAAGACCTGCCGCTGTGGAATGCCATCGCCGCACCCACCGGCGACCGCTACCAGTGGGACGATTCCACCTACATCGCGCGACCGCCGTTCTTCGACGATTTCCCTCTCCCCAACCCTCTCCCACAGGGAGAGGGAGCTTCGTTCCCCTCTCCCGCCGGGAGAGGGGCTAGGGGTGAGGGTGAGTCCTCTGGCGACATAATTGGAGCCAAAGCCCTCGCCCTCTTCGGCGATTCCGTTACCACCGACCACATCAGCCCGGCCGGCAGTTTCAAAGCCACCACACCTGCAGGCAAATATCTGCAAGCGCACAAGGTTGAAGTAAAAGACTTCAACAGCTACGGCTCACGTCGCGGCAACCACGAAGTGATGATGCGCGGCACCTTCGCCAACGTGCGCATCAAGAACCTGATGCTGCCCGCGAACCCGGACGGCTCGCGCGTGGAAGGCGGCTACACCCTGTACCAGGGCGAACAGATGGCGATCTATGACGCCGCGATGAAACACATCGCCGACGGCACACCCACAGTCATCTTCGCGGGTGAAGAATACGGCACCGGTTCATCGCGCGACTGGGCCGCAAAAGGCACGCAATTACTGGGGGTTAAGGCCGTCATCGCCAAGAGCTACGAACGCATCCACCGCAGCAACCTGGTGGGCATGGGTGTCCTGCCGTTGCAGTTCAAGGGCAGCGACTCGCTGGCCTCGCTCAAGCTCACCGGCGACGAGACCTTCGACCTCAGCGGCCTCTCCGGCGAGATCAAACCGCAGCAGGATGTCACCCTCACCATCACCCGCAAGGATGGCAGCTCGCAAACTGTTGCGCTGCTCCTCCGTATAGATACGCCGATCGAGGTGGACTACTACAAGAACGGCGGGATACTGCCGTTTGTGTTGAAAGAGTTGGTGGGCAAGGCGTAAGCGTTTAAATCACGATACTGTCATAAAATACGCGAGGTAATCTTATGAAAAAAACTCTCATTCTTCTATCTGTACTGGTTAGCGCATGTAACGGAACTCAAACACCAGCAGTAGTAAACATTAATACAAGTGGAGGCTCAAGTAGCACTCCAATAACATTAAATCAAACAAATAACGAAGCCAGCCAAGACTCGTCTTTGACCAGCCCCCTCATGCAACGAACTATCTCCGATGACTGCAAAGGCATGCATGTTGTTTGCGCATATCAAAGTAAGGGCTATGAAAACGTAGATATTGAACTAACACTCAATCCAAAGGATATTGCTAGCGACGGTACTGCCACAATAGATATGAAGCTCCCTAATCAAGTATTTGAAAAAAACAAATCCATTCAAGTCGGAGACTCTTGGACATTCAAGGCCAATGGGGGAAATTACAGATTAGCAATTCTAAACGTGGTGATGGATACCTCATTTAATGGCCTTGGGGGATATATCAAATTTAAATTAACCAACTATTGAAACGGACTGGGCTCAAATTTATGAGCCCGCATAGGATGGGTTAAACGTAGCGATACCCATCGCTTCTCAATCACCGTTTGGCATCGCTACGCTCCACCCTACCTACCAGACCATCATCCATCAATCTCCTCAATCAACTCAGGATGCTTGTCGAGCAGGCGGAACAGGTTGATAACCGCCGGCACGGGTTTGGCCTTGCCATTCTCGTAGCGCGAGAATGCATTCACTCCGCCGCCGGTGAGTTCTGCGGCCTTGCGCTGGGAGAGCCCTAGTTTCTTGCGGATGCGCGCGAGTTCTTCCGCTTCTGCCGCATCCACTTTGCTGCGCAGTTTTTCCAGCGCTGCGGCATAACGTTCGCCTTCCTTGCCTGCGAATTCGACCTCGCCGCACTCGGGGCAGTGCCAGCCATCCACAGCTTTTACTTTGGCCTGATGGCCGCGATATTCGATCACGGCATCTTTCTTGGCGCGCACCATTTCTGCGGTTTCGCAATTGAGGCATAAGTGTTTCATTTCATTTCTCCTTGAACTGGATCACGACGATCCCATTCTCGCGCAGTGTCACTTTGACATACACCACCCGTCTGGACTTGAGGGCGACGTGGTAAACGTCTTGCCAAGTCGTATGGTCGGCATGGGTGGTCATGCTCTTGTAGAACGCATTGGGTTTCATCCCCAATACAACCTCCACCGCCTCGGTCGGCGACAAGCCAAGTTGCGCAGCGCCCACCAAAGCGGTCGCCGTGAATGCGTTGACCCGGCGTGCCACAACGATTTTCCGGATCGCATCCAGTGAGTAATGGGGACGTTTTTTCTCCATGGCTCAATATAACCCAATAGGTTAATCACAACAAGCCAGAATATCCCAGCACCCCAAGTCTTCGTAATCGGCCAATATTTCTTCGGTGGTCATGCCGCCAGCCAACCATTGGGAGGGATAAATCTTACACCTGCCCGCATAGGCTGGGGTTCGTACCTCACCGCAAGCCCGGCACTTGCACCGGGAGGCAATGCAACATACTATGTGACCATATTTATGGTCACCTCAAGGGGACAAGATGAATTCCATGACATTGGCGCACGCAAAAGCGCATTTGAGCGAGTTGCTCAACACCGTTGAAGCGGGCGAGGAGGTGCTCATCACGCGTCATGGTCGTCCTGTGGCGAAGGTTGTACCTGCCAGCACCGTCAAGCATGCAGTGCCGTTGCAACAACTGGCCGAACTGCGCCGCCAGCTTCCCGCACGGAAAGGCAGCAGCGCACAATCGCTGCGCGAGTTGCGCGACGCAGAATGATTTATCTGGATACCAGTTTTCTGGCTCCGCTGTTTCGGGAGGAGGCTACGTCCGACAAGGTTGCCGCTTTTATCTCCCGGCAAGCCGCCGGCACTATGGCGGTCAGCAAATGGACTGCTGTCGAGTTCGCCAGTCTAGTCTCACGTGATGTGCGCATGGGCTCGTTAACGGCGGTTCAAGGCAGGCAATCGATCGCCGCATTCGATACCACGGTGTCCGCAGCCTTTGAGGTTTTCTCTCCCAACAGCCAAGACTTTGATCTGGCGCAGGAGTATATCGCAGACTTTTCTACCCAACTGCGCGGGCCGGACGCATTGCATCTGGCTGTGGCACACAACAATGCCACAGAGTTCATCGCCACGCTGGACGAAGGCATGTTATCCGCCGCAAAAAAATTGAAAATTCCCGCACGACGGGCAATACGTTAAAGCCAAGCCATGCCCATCATCCCCATCCTCATGTACCACAACATCGGCACTCCCCCGCAAGGGGCGAAGCTGCGCAATCTCTACGTGCGTATCGGCGCTTTTGCGCGGCAGATGTTTATGCTGCGCCTGCTCGGCTACAAGGGACTCTCCATGTCCGCCGCGATGCCTTATTTGCGCGGCGAAAAACAGGGGCGCGTGGCGGTCATCACGTTCGATGACGGTTATGTGGACACGCTGGAGCAGGCCTTGCCTATCCTGCAAAAGAACGGCTTCAGCGCGACGTGTTATGTCATCAGCCGGCGCACCGGGCAGTACAACGACTGGGATGCGGCTTCGCTGAACGTGCGCAAGCCGCTGATGAATGACGAGCAGATGCGCGCCTGGCACGCGGCGGGTATGGAGGTGGGCGCGCATTCGCGCACGCATCCGCACCTGCCTTCCTGTAGCGATGCCGAGTTGCAGGATGAAATCGCGGGCAGCAAAGCCGATCTGGAAGCACTGATCGGCGAGCCTGTCACGCAATTTTGCTACCCCTACGGCGATCTGGATGAGCGCGTGGTCGCGGCAGTGCGGCAAACAGGTTTTGATGCGGCCACGACAACACAGCGCGGACGCGCGCGCGTTGGCGACGACTTCATGTTGTTACGCCGCATTTTGGTGAGCGGGAATACCATGCCGCATCTGTTCCTGCTCAAGCTCTTGAGCGCTTACGAGGACAAGCGCGGATGAAATTACTTTTCGTTGGCACCAATCGCGGCGGCGGCGGCACGGAGAGCCACTTTGTCACGCTGGCAAAAGCCATGCGCCAGCAGGGGCACGAAGTGGCCGCTGTCGTGCTGGCGGACGCGCCCATCCACCGGGGCTTGCAGGACAGCGGGGTGCATATCCGCACCGGCACGTTCCGCAATGCGTTGGATCCGCGCGGCATCCGCGCCGTATGGCGGGCGTGCAGCGAATTCCAGCCCGACTGGATCGTCGGCAGTTTCAGCAAGGAATATTGGCCGCTCGCGGTGATCGGTCGGCTGCGCGGCGCGAAGGTGGCGCTATTCAAGCACATGGATTTTCCGCTGCGTCCGGTCACGCACTTTTTTATTCCGCGTTTGGCGCAGCGCTTCATCGTCATTTCCAAATTCATGCGCGACAACTTCATCGCACGCGGCATTGCTCCTGCGCGTATCCAGATACTCTACAACCCGCTCGATCTGGACTACTTCCGACCCGATGAGACGTTGCGTGCAAGCAGCCGCGCGCAATTCGGTTTTGCGGAAGACGACATCGTGGTGGGGTTTGTCGGCGCGTTGCACCGGGATAAAGGGATATTCGTTCTGGCCGAAGCGCTGCATCTGGCCATGGCCGAGCTGCCGGCACTCAAGGCCTTATGGGTCGGCGAGGGGCCGGACGGACCAGCGTTGCAGGCGCACATTCAAAACGGCGGATACCAAGGCCGCCATGTCTGCCACGGTTGGTCTACCGATGTGCGGCCTTATTACGCCGCGATGGACATACTGGCCGCACCCACGCTCGTCACCGAAACCTTCGGTCGCGTCTCCATCGAAGCGCAAGCCAGCGGCGTTGCAGTGTTATGCAGCGATCTCGGCGGGCTGCCGGAAACGCTGGAACCGGATGTCACCGGAAAGCTGCTTCCCGTGGGCGACGTGACCGCCTGGCGTGATGCCATTTTTAAATTGGCCGGAGATGCGCAATTGCGCCGCGAGTTTCAACGCAACGGGCGTACTTGGGTAAACCGGAAATTCGGCGCGGCGGCAATCGCCGCAGAGTTCAGCCGTATTCTTGCGCAGGCGCGTTAATCTTACTGTGTCACAAGGTGATCAAGGGATGCAGTGCAAGGCAAAATCGGGCGAAGTGGGTCAAGCAGGGATGGGCGGCTTGCCGTTGCCGCCCAACTCGCAAAAAGCGGAGTTTACATATAGTAAATGAGCATTTGAGCCCGATTTTAACGCCGCAATGCGCCCTTCAGCGCCTTGTGACACAGTAAGATTAAGCGGCACCCTGCATCAATTGCTCCAGCCTGTGCCTGCCTTCGGGACTGGTCATCACCATCAGCACATCACCGCCCCGCACAATATGGTTGGAGGGTGGGTTGAACAGCCAGCCTTGGGCGGGGTTGCGCACCGCCAGCACCAGACAATCCTTGTTGCCGTGATACAGCACGGTCAGCGGCTTGCCCGCCAGCTCCAGCGGAATATTGATCTCCTCCATGCGCACGCTGGCTTCGGACTTGAGCATGTCGTCCAGGAACGACACCACATGCGGCCTGACCATGGCCGAGACGATACGCAAGCCGCCGGTGAAGTCCGGCGACACGATCTCGTCGGCACCGGCACGGCGCGTCTTCTCCGCGTTCTTCACATCGTGGCAACGCGCCACCACGCGCAGCGTCGGGTTGAGCTGCTTGGCGCTGAGGCTGATAACCAGATTCTGGCTGTCGTCATGCGCCACTGCGAACACGCCGCGCGCGCGCAGCACCCCGGCAGCCAGCAGCAGATCGTTGTCCGTCGCGTCCCCGAGCAAGTACATTTGTCCGGGGTGGCTATCCAGATAACGCTTGATGGTCTCCATATTGGAATCCACGATGACGCAGGCGCGCCCGGTTGCGGTCAACTCATGGGCGACATTGCTGCCGACAAGTCCCACGCCGCAGACGATGTAGTGATCTTTCAATTGCGCGATTTTTTGCTGCATTTTATTTCTCCGCCAAGACTCATTAAGGTCGTTTTCCAAAGTAAACGCAGTGAGCGTGGACAGCACATAGCCCAGCACGCCGATACCGCTGATCGCGATGAAAATCGTAAACAAGCGACCGTACTCGTAACCGCTAACATCCACGATTTCGCCATAGCCTATGGTCGAGATCGTGATGAAAGTCATATAGAAACAATCCAGCCAGGAATGTTTGTCGCCGCCGAGGATGTGGTAACCGACCGTACCTGTGAGCAGCACCAGCAGCAACACGACAAACGCAATCAGCAGATTGCGGATCACGTGGGACTCATTCGCTCCGGCAATTCGCATTATTCGTCCCGCACATCGGCATCGGGAAACAGCTCGCTGCTGAACCCGAAGTTGCGCATATCCGCAATGCGCATCGGATAAAGAATACCATCCAGATGATCGCATTCGTGCTGCACGACACGCGCATGGAATCCGCTCACCGTGCGCCCGATCAACGCGCCGAATTCATCGCGGCCCCGATAACGCAGATGCGTAAAACGCGGCACCAGGCCACGCATACCCGGCACGCTCAAGCAACCCTCCCAGCCTTCCTCTGTTGCATCGGATAGCGGAGTAATAACCGGGTTGATGAGTACGGTAGCGGGAACGGCTTCGGCTTCGGGGTAACGCGGATTGCTCTCCACGCCGAAGATCACGATGCGCCGGTTGATGCCGATCTGCGGCGCTGCCAGGCCCACACCGTCCAGTGCCCGCATGGTGTCGCGCATGTCGTTCAGCAAATCCCGCAACTCCGCGCTATCGAAAGAAGTCACCTCTTCGGCGCGGCGCAGCAAACGCGCATCGCCCATGCGCAAGATGTTTCTTACGGTCATGCCCGTTCCCTCACCCCTGCCCTGATGGGACTACTAGCCATCCGACTAAGCCCGCACACCCCGCCCGCCGTTGGCGGGCAGAGTACAAGAGCGGGCAAGTCGCTGGTTATCTCCCGCTTACGGGAGAGGGGGACAAAGAATCGCTTCGCGATGTTCTCGTTAGTTGGCATCGGATTCCACCACCAGGCCCAATATATTTCTCACCCTTGCCATGGCCGGCCCGGCGATCAGGCCGATGGTGCCAAGCTGAACCGCATCGCGGCTGTTGCCGCGCCCTGCGGCGTAGTTCACCACCACGGCAATCGCGGCATAGCTCAGCCCCAGCTCCCTTGCCAGTGCCGCCTCGGGCATTCCGGTCATACCCACCATGTCCGCGCCGTCGCGCTCCAGACGGTTGATCTCCGCCGCAGTCTCCAGACGCGGCCCCTGCGTGGCGGCATACACTCCGCCATCCAGGCATTTTTCCCGTGCGAATACGGCTGCCGTCAAAATCTGTTTGCGCAGTTCATGGGTATACGGTTGCGTAAAGTCGATATGCGTGACCGGGCGGTCGCGCCCGTCGAAAAAGGTAAATGGGCGCCCGTAGGTGTAGTCGATAATCTGGTCGGGCACCACCACGGTTCCGGGCGTCAGGTCGGCGCGTATGCCACCCACCGAGGCGACCGAGATCACGCGTTTGGCGCCTTGTTCGTACAGCGCCCACAAGTTGGCGCGATAGTTCACCTCGTGCGGCTGGATGGTATGCCCGTAACCGTGGCGAGCGAGGAACATCACTTCGTGCCCGTTGATCGTGCCGAAAGTCAGCGCGCCGGAAGGCTCGCCGTAGGGCGTGCGTATCACCTGCCGATGCGCGATTTTGAGATTACCGAGTTGGTCGAGGCCGGTGCCACCAATGATTGCTAACATAAATCAATCCACCCTAAAAAAACAGTTATCCGCAGATTGCGCAGATTTCCACAGATTAAACCCAGATTGTCCATTAGAACCTAACCCCTCCCAACCTCCCCTTGTCAGGGGAGGAGCCGAACCTGCTCTCCCCCTGATAAGGGGGAGTTGGAGGGGGTTTTGAGCCCAATGGATTATC
>SCUU01000102.1 GCA_004297065.1 Gallionellaceae bacterium | reverse complement strand
TTCGGAAAGCATTGGCAGCGGCGGCCCCATTTATTACCTCATCAAAAATAATGGGCAATGGAAAGCATCAAAAACAAGCAATACTTTGGATGATAATGTGGAGCAAGTTTCTGTGGTCGGTCATACCATCTACTTGGACGCTAGGGATGGACGAGATCGCAATGGTATTTGTTTTGTTCATGTTGCCGGAAGCCGTGAAAAAGATGGCTACGGTTTATGCAACTCTGAATTTAAGAAAACAGCAACAGTCGCCAACGCCCTTACCAGTCCATTTGCGGCAATCAATTTAGTTGTTGGTCAATATTCATTCCGACTATCAGGCAGCGGAGTAGATACTGAGTACCTGTCGAGCATTGTTCAGTCCAGCGGACTAATCACAATGATCGAGCAAGACCGGCAAGCGGCAACGCAGGAGGCCGAAGCAATACGCCAAAAAGGCGCAGCAATACGCCAAAAAATCGAACAAGAAAAAATGGCCGCCGATCAACAGGCCGAACTGGGTGACGCCAATGCAAAATATCAGCGCGGCTTGTTTTATTTGGGTGTAGCCGGCTTTAATACGGATGCAGAAAAATGGTTTGAAAAAGCTGCTATAGCTGGAAGTGCCGATGCTTTATTCAAACTTGGTGCGTTTCAGAAAGATCATTACAGCAATGAAACAGAGGCCGAGCGGTTATGGAAAAAAAGCGCTCAAGGAGGCAGCATTGCAGCGCAAGCCGCGTTAAACGACTTGATTTCCGAACGCAACCGCAAAGCCGATCAGTTAATGCGAGAGCGTCAACAGCAGGCAAGAAAACTCGCTCAAGTTAAAGAAGTCGGTCAGGCGGTTTGTACTTCATTTTCAGGAACAGAGAAACGTGTGATTGGTGTCGACAACTACGCAGGCAAGAACATCTACGGTGCCGCCGAATCCAGAACATTCAAGATGCGCGGATTTACAGAAGGCGCAAATGGCAACAAGATTCAAGTTCGAATCGGCGGAATCCAGAAATTTGACGGTAGAGGCAATAATTTGGGCAACACGGATCGCGTGGATGGTGAAACCGTTTACCAGAATGGTGCTGTTATTTGGGAAGATGCTTCAAGCTGGAGCCCCTGCTAAATCACCGCAGCAACCATTAAAATCAGCCCGTCCTCGTGACGGGCTTTTTAATTACCCCGCGTTTTGTTACATTCGCGCACTCTTAACTTTCCCGAAATAACCTCATGTCCAACGCCGACCCGATAGAGATCGAAAAATTCAGCCAGCTCGCGCATCGCTGGTGGGATGCCAACAGCGAATTCAAGCCGTTGCACGAGATTAACCCGCTGCGTCTGGACTACATCGACCGCATCGCGCCGCTGGCGGGCAAGACGGTGCTGGATGTGGGCTGCGGCGGCGGCATCTTGTCGGAAAGCATGGCCGGACTGGGCGCGCAGGTCACGGGCATCGACTTGGGCGAGAAGCCTTTGCAGGTCGCCAAGCTGCATCTGCTGGAAAGCGGCAAGCAGGTGGAGTACCGCAAGATCGCGGTGGAGGATTTCGCCGCCGAGCGCCCGGCCTCTTTCGACGTGATCACCTGCATGGAGATGCTGGAGCATGTGCCCGATCCGCAGAGCGTGGTGCGCGCCTGCGCCCGGCTCGTGCGCCCCGGCGGCCATGTGTTCTTCTCCACGCTTAACCGCAATGCGAAGTCTTATCTGCTGGCCGTGATCGGTGCGGAATACGTGCTGAACATGCTGCCGCGCGGCACGCACGATTACGCCAAGTTCATCAAACCTTCCGAACTGGCGCAATGGGGCCGCAATGTCGGGCTGAGCGTCGGCGACATCACGGGCATGAGCTACAACCCGATCAGCAAAATCTACTCGCTGGGTAAAGACACCGACGTGAATTACATGATCGCTTGTCGCCGTGATTAAAGCAGTCCTGTTCGACCTCGACGGCACCTTCGCCGACACCGCGCCCGACCTCGGTGCCGCCCTCAACCATGTGCTTGCACTGCACGGCAAGCCGCCGTTGCCGCCGGAAAGCATCCGCCCGCAAGCTTCGCACGGCTCAGCCGGGTTGCTGGGCCTGGCTTTCGGCATCACGCCGGAAGACCCCGGCTTCGATGCGTTGCGCCTCGAATTCCTCGCGCACTACACCGCCAATATCTGCGTCCACACCACTTTGTTCGCGGGTATGACCGAACTGGTCAGCGCCATCGAGCAGCGCGGCCTGCCTTGGGGCATCGTCACCAACAAGCCGCATCGCTTCACCGTGATGCTGATGCAGGCACTGGGTTATGCCGAGCGTGCCGCCTGTCTGGTCAGCGGCGACACCTGCGCCCACGCCAAGCCGCATCCGCTGCCCATGTTGCATGCGGCCCGAGCGATAGGCGTAACCCCCGAACATTGCCTGTATCTGGGCGACGACAAACGCGACATGGAAGCCGCCAATGCGGCCAATATGCGCGGTATCATCGCCCGATATGGCTACATCGACCCGCAAGCCGAGCTTTCCACCTGGCGGGCGGCAGGAGCCGTGCGGACCCCGCTCGAATTGTTGCGTTACATGGAAGCGTAATCGGGCGGTACCATTTTTGCCACAACAAGAAAATATTTCTGGAGCGGAGCATGAACGACGAGAGCCAACAAGCGGGGAAGGACCAAGCTCCCGTTGCGCCCACTCCGGACAGCCTTCAGGAAATACTCCACAAAGTCATTTACGCGCATCAGCAAGCATTGACCCTGCTCCAGCAAACCGAGATCGCTTATGGCCGTCTGGTCCCTCACCAGTTGCTCAACCTGCTCGAGGTCAAGAGCATCGTCGACGTAAAGCTCGGCGACCAGGTCGAGCGCAAGATGACCATCATGTTCTCCGACATCCGCGACTTCACGCCATTGTCCGAGTCGATGACCCCGACCGAGAATTTCGAGTTCATCAACTCCTATCTCAGCCAGATGGAGCCGGTCATCAGCAAACATCGCGGCATCATCGACAAATACATCGGAGATGCCATCATGGCGCTGTTCGCCCACGGCGCGGACGATGCGGTGAGCGGTGCCGTCGCCATGCTGGAACGCCTGAGTTTCTACAACGCGGGGCGCGTTCGCGCCGGTTACATCCCCATCCAGATCGGCATCGGTCTGAATACCGGCATGGTGATGATAGGTACCGTAGGCGGCACCAACCGCATGGACAGTACCGTGATCGGCGACGCAGTCAACCTGACCGCGCGGCTGGAAGAAGCCACCAAAACCTACCACGCGCCGCTCATCATCAGCCAGAACACCCTGTACGACCTTGCCCACCCGGAGCGGTACCACATCCGCTTCCTCGACCGCATCCGCGTCAAAGGCAAAGCGCAACCGCTCTCCATTTACGAAGTATTCGACAACGACCCGGCGGAACTGCGCAACAGCAAACTGGCCTGCCAACCCTTATTCGATGAGGCCATCGCCTTCTACCACCTGCAAGACATCCCGCGCGCCATCGGGCTGCTCAAGAAATGCGTAGAAATGGCGCCGAACGACTTCCCCGCCCTCATCTATCTCGAACGTTGCTACGAATACCAAGCCACCGGACACCACCTGAGCACGGGCGAACTCGACATCGGCCTGGTCTGGAAAGACGAATTCCTCACCGGTCTCGCTCCGCTCGACGACGCACACCGCAAACTGTTCGACCAGATCAACGTCTTCACCTCGCAGGTCAAACAAGGCAACACCGCCAGCTTTCGCGACATCTTTTCCTTCCTCACCGAGCACACCCAAAACATCTTCCGCATCGAAGAAGAGCTGATGCAACAACACCATTACCCCTTCACCGAAAGCCACTTGCAAGAACATAAGCGCTTCATCGAAAACTTCCAGGAACTGGAAAAAAAGACCTTGGCCGGCATCGACGATCCGCGCTACCTCTCGTTCCGCATCGGGCTACTCCTGCTCGACTGGTTCTCCTCCCATTCCACCAAAGCCGACCGCCACGTAACGCGCTTCCTGCAAAACAACAAAGCCGCCTAACACGAGCCTTCCGCCACCTGTTACAATCCGCCCCGCTTAGTACCAACCAGAACCGGGGGCGACCTGGCTTCGACGTGGGTTGCAAAGCAACGTAGGGCATACCGAGGACCCGCAACCTCGTAAATCAGCTGGAAAACCAATAGTCGCAAACGACGAAAAGTACGCTCTAGCCGCTTAACCGGTTAGACCTCACACCCTGCTGTCTGTGGAGGGGCTCAAGGCCGCAATGCCGCGATGAGTGAGGTCATTACACAGAATCGTGTCGTGCAGGGTTACTTTGTACGAAGCTAAAACCAAGGTGACTCGTCCTGTAGCAGCCTGTCGGTTGGCGTCTGCGGGATAAAATCAAATAACCAGACTAAGTATGTAGAACTACTTGTAGAGTGCTCGCGGACGCGGGTTCAATTCCCGCCGCCTCCACCAACAATACCCCAACGGGTTTCAACGCCGTCCTAGAGACGGCGTTTTTCTTTGTGTTTCCGCGTATTCATTATCCGTTGCTGTCCTGCAAAATCCGGTTGCATCCTAGCGCGATGGGGGTATCAAACAAAATTGAACCGGAGGAAAAATCATGTCTGGGGGTATCGGCGGAAGGTTGAAGGGCAAGGCTTGCAAAGCCTTCGTTGCTCGAAAAGCGCATGGAAAAAAGCTTCCAGACGGTGGGGGGATGTATCTCTTTATCACGCCTGCCGGGGGAGCCAACTGGCGCATCCAGTACCGGATTGACGGCAAGGAGAAGATTTATTCCATCGGCACTTGCCCCGGCATTTCCTTGGCGGCGGCGCGTATCGAGTTGGGCGAGGTCAAAGCGCTACTCCGGGAAAACAAAGACCCCGTCACCCAGCGCCGCATCAACCGGGCGGAAACCAGCGCATCCAGCGATAACACCTTCGAGGCCGTCGCGGACGTATGGCTGGCGATGAAGCAAAAGGAATGGAGCGCAGGCCATTACACCAAGTCCGCGCGGGCATTCGAGCGCGACATCTACCCGGCCATCGGCAAGCTGCCCATCGCCAGCATCACCCCCGCCATCGTGGCAAAAGCCATTGAAGACATCCACAAGCGCGACGTACTCGAAACCGCCACCCGCATCCTCCAGCACCTGAACGGCGTTTTTCGCTACGCCCAAGCCAAGGGGCTATGCCGCGCTGGGCGATGTGCTGCGCCGTGCGGATATGGCGCGGCTGTCCCCAGCCGTGCGCATGGCGCATCGCCTGTGCGCCTTTACGTCCATGCGCATCGGCAACGTGGTCAATGCCGTGTGGAAAGAGTTTCACCTGAACGACGACCAACCCGTCTGGATCGTGCCGCGCGCAAAAATGAAAGTCACTTCCCGCCCCATAGACCACCGCATCCCCCTGTGCCCGGAAATCGCCGCCGAGTTGCGCCAATGGCAAAACGTGTTCGGCGGCAAAGGCTATGTGTTCCCTTCTCCTGCCGGGGGGAAACACATCGGACGCGAAGCCATCGAAAAGGTGTACCGCGTAACCTTGGGGCTGGATGGAAAACATTCGCCCCACGGCTGGCGCAGTTCATTTTCCACGCTGGCGCGCGGCAACGGCACTGCGCGCGACGTGGTGGAGCTTGCCCTAGACCATGCCCACGACAACGAAGTCGCGCGCGCCTATGACCGGGGCGAACGGTTTGATGAGCGGGTAAAACTGTTTCAGTGGTGGGGGAAGCAACTTGCCGCCGCACAACGCGGGGCAACGGTTATACCGCTAAAGACCAAAGCGGCGTGATGTCTGTTTGTACGGTTTGCGGTAAACTTTTAAGATTACCCCCAGCCTGTTGGCGAAGCGGAGGCTTTGCCATGGGCCACGGCATCCTGCATATTTCAGTCACGATCTCTTTCCAGCCTCTTGGGACGGGCACCGGTCAACTGCTTGAAGTTTTCCTTCGAGATTACCGGCTTGCCGGTCTGGTGTTCAATATCCTTGCGCGTCCTGCCAGCCACCGCGCCGCCATCTTTCGCATCTTTTTTCAGCGGTTCCATGCCTTGTGAATCGCGGTCACGGTGCAGCTTCGTGGTTGTCGCCTCGGCCAGCATAGTCAGGATAAGTTCGATGTCGGTCATGTGGTCGCGCAGATTTTCCCGTGCCAGCGACTTCACCTGCTTGTATTCGTCTACCTTCAGATCAAAAGCGCCCTGCATGATCTCGTTGGTGAGGATGGCGAATTCCTTACTGGATGCCACGCCGCGTTCTTGCCATTCATCGGTCAAGTCCTGGCGTACCGCGATACCCCGCAGTCGCTTGTCGATCCACTCCTTCGGATAGCCCTTCTTTTCGTACAAATCCTGCATCCGTCCCATGGCTAGTTCTGGATTCTCGATTTCCTTTACCCGCTCGTAACCCACTTGCGCCAGCCAGTGCTTGAATGGCTCTGCTTTGGGCGAAGGGATGGATTGGATGAGACGGAACAAGCCTTCAGTGTTGGCACAATCGGTGACACGCTGCTTACCGTCAGGAGCTTCAAGTTTCAACCCGTGACAAAATGTCACGGGTTCGCCGCCCTCCGCACCCAGACGTTGTTTGAGCTTGCGCCAATATGCACCCGCATCGGGACTTTCGGTAAGCACACCACAAACATCAACTACAGAAAACCACCATTCCTCGTTATGCCATGCACGGCGGATGGTTTTTTCCTGAAAAACGGCGATATGAGCGGCGGGGTCGTTGGCTTTTTCTATCTTGCTCATGACGTGTATTTCCTTTTTATCTGTTACTGAATAACGCGAAAAATGGTTTCAGTATTGGCGCAGTCAGTCAGCCGCTGCTTCCCATTAGGCGCAACCATTTTCAACTGTCCGATTTTTTCGGACACTTCAAAATAGCCTTCAGCGATGAGCTTCTTCTTGAGATCGCTCCAACACTTGCGAGGCCGCTCTCCGCCCACCAATGTCTCGACCACATCGATGATCGAGAACCACCATTCACCATCGTGAAAGGCTTTTCGTATTTCACGACCTTCGAACAAGGCGAGTTTTGATTTTTCTTCATTACTCATATTTCCCTCCATTTCACTTCTTAGCGACCAGATCAAGAAAAGCCGTCACCGCCGCGATGGCATCCGTGACTTCCTGTTTGGGAATGTTCGGCGAACTCGGATGGGAGTATGGGTTCATCACCACGTTTTTCAACAACTCAAGGCGATGAATGGCTGCATCCCACTCAGTTTTCGGCACTTTTGCTGAACCCGTCCACCCTTTCAATGCATCTAACAAATCTTGCACTTTATGATCTGTCGAATCTTGCAGATAGTTCAGTTTGATATTTTTTAGTTCACAAGCGATTCGCAAACCGAATTCAAACGCCTGTCTTGCATAATTTGCAGCCGCTTCAACATAGCCCAGTTTCAACAAATCATCTGCTTTTTGAAGAAGCGCCCGCGCTGGTTTATTCAAAGTCGGGCGAACGATGGGCATCGGTGCGGCTGTGGCAGTGTCGCCTTCATAGACTTCACAACAAGCCCAATCATTCTCTGGCAAACGCTCGCGCGCCAAATCGAACCAGGTCTTATCATGGGTGAGCAACACCACCTGCCAATCCGCGAAGTGGGTATGCAGCACATCCAGCACCGGCAGGCGGTTGGAGTGGTCAAGGCCGATCAGCACATCATCGAGCACCAGCAGTTTCAGCGCATCCTGTGTCGCGGTGGACGTGCAGGCCAAGCGCCCTGCCAGATAGATCGCTAGAGCGAGTGCCGAGAGGCGCGCTTCATTCAAAAAGTCTTGCGGACGGCTCGGGCTATGGTTGCGAAACGAAACGTCAAGCTTAAGCTCACGACCCACCACCTCGCGGTCACGTTTTAAGCGACCTGCCGAATAAGTCAGCCCCGCGAAACTGAATGGCGCCACCACCACGTCTGCCCCGATCAATTCACCGAGAAGCACGCCGACATGCGGATGCAGGGCATCGAGCGCCTGGCGGAAGCCACTGTTGAATTCGGCGCAGGCAGCCAGCACGCCTTGAAACTCAGCGCTTGGAGTAGCCACTGTTTGTGGGGCGGGCGGCTTCGCCAGCGATGCGTCTTCCACGCTTGCCCACAATTGCATGAGCGATTTTTGCTGACCACCCGCCACGGTAATCGGATAGTCCGCCAGCAGGCGTTTGAGTGCGATGTCAAACAGATTGATGTCACCGTCACCATGCAGATAATTGGTATCGAGCAACGCCCGGTAATCCAAACAGGCGCAGCGCATGGCCACCGATCTTGTTCGGCTATCGGAACCTCTAAAAAAGTAATCGTACCAACCTGTTACTGGCGTACCAAAGTCATATTCACAAGGATGTTTAGCCATCGTCCACTCAACTGCAACGGCATCACCAACATACTCGATACCGACTTTACAAACCGCCTCCGGCTGAGCAGAGAACACGTTTCGATAGTGAGCAAGCGGCTTAGCGGGCTTGAGGGAAAAGAACTCCCGCAAGGCGTGAAAGAGAGATGATTTGCCGGAACCGTTCTCGCCATAGACCAGCAGGTTCTTGCCGTCGAGATCGAAATGCGCCGGAGCGGGACCGGGGAAGGCACGGAAGTCGGTGAGCGTCAGGCTCTTGATGCGCAGCGGCTTGAGCTGCACGGTCATTCACGCCCCTCGACGATGCGCACCACATCCAGCCCTTGCAGGTCAAATAACATGCCATAGATTGGATGGTCGTTGGCGAAAATGCAGGTAGCTAAATCGTTGGCGGCATCCGTTAGAGCCTTGCCCTTGAAAGTGGCGAGTTTGGCGATGCCAGCCTTTTCGCAAGCATCGAACAGGCGGATGTTGGCGCGGTGCAGGTCGTCGGGGAAGAACAGCTCGAAGACGAGGCCGTTGATGAGTTGCTCGAAACGTGGAAGAAACTCCGGCTTCGCCCCCCTCGCTACGCTCTCCCCGCAAGCGGGATAACCAGCGACTTGGCTGGCGTTGTTGGACAGCCTAGTCGAATGGCTAGTAGTTCCATCAGAGGGGCTGGGGGTGAGGGCTGTCAGGGCTAGCACGGCATCCGCCAAGTTGCTGACAATTCCCTTTTGCGAATTGGTTGCGTTGGGGATTGGCACTTGCTTCATGTAATCAGAAAACGCCCGCAAATACCGGAAGCGATTGCGGCCTGTCCGGAAAATCGGGTACAGCGCCCCAAGCCCGTTCCAGCCACGCCGGATCAGATTTGCGTTCACTCTTGGTATGCAAATAACCGATGAAGTCGAGCACTTCCCGCTGGAACTCCGGCGGCAATGTGCTGGCTTCTTTGTCAATTGCTTCAATGATGTTGTTCATTACCTCTCTCCTTCAGGTTCACACGATGGCGATATTCAATCCGCAATATTCCCGCTGGCTCAATGTTACTTGATAACCAGCCACGTAATGAGCTCAAAGCCGGTCAAGAAATGGCTGGAAGAACACAAGCAAAGGATCGAGGTGTTTTATTTGCCAAGCTACAGCCCGGAACTGAATCCAGACGAACAGTTGAATGCCGGCTTGAAGCACGAGATCAGCAGTAAAGTGCCGGTTCGCACAAAGGCGAAACTGAAAGAGGCGGCAAGCAAATACATGAACAAGCTTGAGCAAACTCCAGAGCGGGCGCGCTCCCATTTCGGAGACCCTCGTGTCGCTTACGCGGCGTGATACTTTGATGAGTGCCGGATCAATAAGGTGCGAAGTGGGGTAAGCAGGCAAGCCTTGAAAAGGCTGCTCGCAAAAAAAAGCCAAGTCTGCTGCCAGCAAAACTGAAAAAACAAAGAGGTGATCACATGGCACTAACCCGAAATTTCAAACAGACAGTCATCGAGCGCGTGGAACGCAATCCCGAGTTTGCGAAAGCACTGCTTGATGAAGCGGCAACCTTGTTTTTGAGTGACGAACCGGAAACGGCGCGCCTCATCCTGCGTGATCTCGTGAATGCCACAGTGGGATTTGAACAACTGGCCGTGCTGACTGACAAACCCAGCAAAAGCCTGCACCGCATGTTGTCGCCCAAAGGCAACCCCAGCATGGATAACCTCGCTGCTATTTTTGGTGCTGTCCGTGCGCGCCTGAAGGTGGGAATTGAAGTTTATACGGTTGAATTGGCATAGCAGGCTGCGCTGGTTTCACGCTTGCGGGTCGCGTGTTCAACTCCCGCCGCCAAATGAAAACGACACCCTCGCGATGTCGTTTTCATTTGTTGCACCGAAATATCTAGACCCTCGCCTCTATTGAACTAAAACCCCCAATCAATTAAGGTTCGCCCGGTAAAAGACCATAAGGGATACCCATGAGTGCTTTGGCTCAAGAACTGGCGCAGTCCGAATTGTTCCGCGATGTGCCGGAAGAAATCGTCCATCTGGTGATGGCGCAATCCGACCCGATGGAGTTGCTCGCAGGAGACATATTGCTCTCGCCGGACAAAGAGAATCATCATCTCTATCTGTTGCTCTCGGGCACGCTCGATGTGCATTTCGGCTCGCTCGATACACCGCCGATACGCGAACTGAACAAGGGCGTTTCGGTCGGGGAAATTTCCATCATCGACGGCACGCCGCCTTCCGCTTATGTTATCGCTCGGAAGAACAGCCGCGTGTTCCCCATCCACCGCGATCTGCTGCACGACCTCGTCGCCAGCACCAGCCCGGTCGCGGGCAATCTGCTGCGCTTGATGACGCAGTGGATGCGGGCGAATACGCAGCGCATCGTGAAAGACCGTATGCAGATTTGGGAGCTGACCGACCACGCCAACGTGGATGCGCTGACGGGGCTCTACAACCGCCGCTGGCTGGATAACGCGCTGGCACGTCTGCTGGAGCAGGCGGACAAAGGCGAGCAACCTTTGTGCATCTTGCTGATCGACGTGGATCACTTTAAAAAATACAACGACACGCAGGGACATTTGGGCGGCGACCAGGCGCTCATCGCGATGGGCAATGTGCTCAAGACGACGGTGCGCCCTTACGATTTCGCCACGCGTTACGGCGGCGAAGAGTTTCTGGTGATATTGCCGAACACAAACAAGGAAGAGGCCATCGTGGCGGCGGAGCGCATACGCCAGAACACGGCACAGAAGAAGATATGTTCCAGCGAGGGTGCCGAGCTACCCGGCATCACCATCTCCGTCGGGCTGGCGATGAACCGGCCGGGTGTCACGGCACAGTCGCTGATCGCCGCTGCCGATGCGCAACTGTATCGCGCGAAATCCGGGGGGCGTAACTGCGTAAAGTATTAAGGGCGCTTCTAAAAATCCATATTTCATCCCAACTGATGAAACAACTAGCCGGTTATGCCGCGTTGGGGCAGCGGGGTAAGCGGGCAAGCCGCGCAACAGATGCCCGAAATTTTTTTCCGCGCCTCGCATCCGGGGGAAATCTGCATTTTTAGAAGCGCCCTTAAGGCTGATGCTCTGGAAACGAGGAGGGCTGCAAATGCGGCCCCTTTTATTTTCAGTTACCGCCGCCGCCGACTTTTTCCACTGTCTCGCTATCGTCCGCGCAACGCAGCAAATTGCCGATGGCGGTGCGGAACACCGGGTCTTTCAGCATGTAGCCGTCGCCCTTGGGCGTGCGCTTCAAAATGCCTGCCGTGTCGCTCGCCAGTTCCGACATGGCATGCGCCACGTTCAGCACCGTCCCTTGGTTGGTTTGGGGAAAGCGCTGGCGGATGAGCGCTTCGATGTCCGAATATCTGAACTCGTCTTTGTCCAGCATGCCCACGCAATACAGCACCTGATTGCGGTGCGCGATCTTGCTGTCGCGCTCTTTGGCGAGCGCTGCCGCTTCGCTCTCGGTCGGCTGCATGTTGCCGCTCATCCATTGCATGTCGGCGAGTATCTTGGTGTCGCGTTCGCGCATGAGTTGCTTGACGGTTTTGGCGGCATATTCAAGGGTGAGTTCAACGGGTGTATCTGACAAGATCATCTCCTCTCGTTTTCAAATCTCGGACGGTAGTATATGCGACAACTCGCGCTCCTACTTACTCGTCATCACCACGGTGCTGCCCCGCTCTCCCGCCGCCAGTCTTTTCGCATGGTAGGCAGCGAGCGGATCGTCCGGATAGCGTTCCGCCAATTGCCGGAACGCCTCCGCTGCACCGGACGATGCGGCTTCCATCAACGCATAGGCGTCCAGATATTCGACGATGTTCGGATGCCCCATCTGCTCCGGCGTGAGCGGCTCGTAGGTGGCAATGGCTGCGGTCTTGCCTTTCAGCACCAGACGCCCGGACGGCCTGCCGGCGAATCCCGCGCACTGTGCCACGGTCGCGCCGCTCACGCAGATGTGCGTGCCGAGCTGTTTGTTGATGGATTCCAAACGCGCGGCGGTGTTGATGGGGTCGCCCAGCGCGCGGTAGTCGAGCATGGTCTTGCCGCCAAAATTGCCGATGAGCACGTTGCCGGTGTTGACGCCGATGCGCGTGCGCCCGAACGGGATGCCCTGTTCGCGCTGGCGGCGCGCGCAATCGCGCGCGAACGCATCCATCTCCAGGGCGCAGGCCAGGGCGCGCGCCGCATGGTCGGGCTGCACCAGGGGTGCCGAAAACATCACCACCACCGCATCGCCCACGATACGATCCAGCGTGCCGTCGTGGCGGAAGGCGATCTGGATCATGCCTTCCAGATATTCGTTGAGCAGGTTTGCCAGCATATCCGGCGCGTATTTTTCCATGAGCGGCGTGAAGCCCTCCAAATCCGTCATCACGAACGAGCACTCGCGGCACACCGCGCCCAATGCCAACTCCTGCGGGTTCTCTTGCAGATGCTTGACGCGGTTGGGCGAGACATAGCGCGAGAAAGCATCGCGTATCCAGCGCTGCTCCCATTCGGTTTGCAGATAGCGCGGCACCATCAGCACGAGGAACAGGGCGCTCACCGCCAGCGCGGGATAGAACGGATCGAACAGCAATTGCCGCGCCGCGAACAGCCACACGGATAAGCCGAGCAAGCCCGCCGCCACCGCCACTGTGAGCAATACAGACCACACCGGACGCAAGCGCGCCAGCAGCCACCACAGCGCCAGCCAGGTGAGCAGCAGCGTCGCCGCCACCAGATCGTTCTCCCATGCGGGGCGCAGCAGCGTGTCTCCGGTCAGCAACTGCTCCACCAGTTGCACATGGCCTTCGATGCCGGGAATAAGTTCGCCGAGCGGGCTGTAGATGTTATCGCCCAAACCCTTGGCGGTCGCGCCGACGAATACGATATGGTCTTTGATCTTGCCCGCATCGACCTTGCCCGCGAGCACATCTTGCGCCGACACATAACGTTCCGCTGCCAGCGGACGGAAATGCAGCCAGACCTGCCCGTCGGGCGTGGTGGGCAGAAAGGCATTCTCACCCAAACCGACACCGACGATGCCGGGCACTTTGCCGGTGGCAGGCGCGGCGACTTGCAGCGCGAGATTGTCGAAACCGCCGAACAGGCGCAGCGCCTCCAGCCCCAAGCCGGGATAAAGCGTATCGCGCACTTGATACAACAGCGGCACCGCACGCAGCACGCCATCGCTGCCCGGTTCCAGCGAGATCGCGCCGCTGCCCGCCGCTGCGGCAGTGAGCTGCGGCAGGCTGGCGAGGCCGCCACCGTAATGCGGCAGCCACGCTCCGGCATCGCCGCCGTAACCGAGAAAGCGCGCTTTGGCGGGCGGCAGCGTCGCGCTGACAGCGACGGGCTCGATGGGGAAACCGATGGCGATGCGGCTGCGCGCAAAACTCTGTGCCAGCACCTGGTCGTGCGGGGGGATGTGTCTGAGCGTGTCCTGCAAGGCGCGCTGTTTGGGCCAGAACGCGGCCACCTGTTCGGGCGAGGTGCGATCCGGCTCCGCCAGCACCATGTCGAGCGCCACCACGCGCGCGCCCATCGCGGTGAGGCGGTCGATGAGGTCGGCCAGCACAGTGCGCGGCCACGGCCACTGCCCGATGCCGCCCAGACTCGCGTCGTCGATGGCGACCGCCCGGACGGGCAACTCGTCGCGATACGGCAAAGGCGCGAACGACTGCAACTGGTCGAAAGCGTTCTCGCGTATGCGCGCGCGGAACTGCGGGTCGGTGAACTGGACGAGCAGAGCCAGCGCGATTACGGTAGCCGGGAGCAGCACGCGCAACGCAAACGCGGCAAAGCGCGACCGGCGTTGCTGATTGGGCGGTGTGTCAGTCATACCCGGTCAACTTCGAATGACCTCATGGCCCCGGAGGAGGCGGCGGCAAACCGCCCGGCGGGGGCAATCCTCCGCCCGGGGTTTGCTGTCCGCCTTGCTGGCGCGACAGATTCCGCGTCCCTGCTGGCGGCGGCGGAGGCGGGGTCGCTCCACCTGCCGTGCCGCCGCCTCCATGTGGCGGCATCCCTCCGCCGGGTGGCCGCATGCCGCCGGGCGCAGACCCGGGCTGCGGCTCACCCCTACGTCCCATGCCCGCACCGGGACCGTGCAAACGCAGATTGATCTTGCCGCCCATCGACGGCTTGGGCATCACATTGGGCCCGGTGATGATGGCGCTTTGCCCCGCCCCGATCTGCACCGTGCCGCCCGCGTTGACAAGTTCGACACGGCCCTGATCCACACTCACATGCATCGCATTATCGAGCTGCACCGAATACTCCGTACCGCGCACGCCGAGATTGGCGAGGCGCGTTTTGAGCAGATAGTTCTTCTTGTCGATCTCGCCGGTGAGGGTGTGCATCACGCCGTTGAGCAGGCTGAACTGCGCCCGGTCACCGTTGCCTTTGCCGTAGCGGTAATCGTCCACGGCGAACCTGGTATCGCGATACAGGGTGAGCATAGTGCCGTCGACGAAGCGTATCTGCACCTGACCTTCCCCGGTGACAATAGTATCGCCGCTGAACAGATCGGCATGTTTCGCGCCCGGGCGTTTCTCTTCACCGCGCTGTATCGCCACCTCGCCGGTGTAGGCCAATATCACGCCCGCCGTCTCCTCCGCCAACGCGGGATGCAGCGCCATGCAGAGCAGCGCGACTGCGAATAACTGCCGCGCGAAAGCCGGCAGTCCCAGGATCGAATCAGTCTTTTTCATTATCGAAGTCCCATCTGAGTTGGAGCATGAAAGCGTTGCGGGTGTAGTCGTACAGCTCCATGTTGGAGATGTTGCGCGTGTGGGTGTAGCGCGGGATCAGATGCCAGCGCTCACCCATCTGATAGTCGGCGGCGAGCCCGAAACTGTATGCGGAATCTTTTCGCGTGTAGAGATACAGGGCGTCCACCGCATCGTAGTTGCGCCGCTCGTACAGCGCACCGGCGGAGAGTGCGATATCCTTGCCCAACATGGTGCTGCCGCCCAAACTGGCGCCGCTCAGGCGATAACTGGAGTGCGCACTGCTCGCCGCCTCCCTGCCGCCGTAGGCACCGCACTGCAACGCCCCGCCCCCGCCCAGTGCCGATTCGTACATCATGCCGAGGATGCTGCGCGCGGCGTTGTCCACCGAACTGAGCGGATAGGTAAAATCGAGTCGCTGGATATATGTGGTCAGCAGCGACTCGCCGCCGACCGGATGCACCCAGTTCAAACGCCCGCCCACCGTGTCGCGATAGGTCGTGTTCCTGATCCGGTAGTTTTGCCCCATCAGCGCCGCGCCGAAATATTCGCCGCCGCTGCGTTCGAGCACGCCGAGATTGAGGTTGGCATAACTGTCGGTCACATCGTTGCGCCGGCGGTTGAAGCCTTGATGCAAGCTGCCATCGCCCGTCAACCAAGTGTCCTCGCCGACGGCCTGTTGCATGACCGCACCGGCCTCCGCGAAACCGGCCATGTCTTTGTCGCGCGTCGCCGTGCCCAGTGCCGTCGCCGTCGGGCCGAGTCCGGGGATGAGCAGTGCGGTCTGGTTCGGCCCGCTGGTCACGTTGTCGTCCCAACCGATACCGCCCAGCAGGTAGCCGCGCACCGCGAGCGGCTTATTGGAGGAGGCCGCCGAGATCGCGCTGCGTATCTGCGCCAGCTCCTGCTGCTGCCTGGCGTCGAGCGTCTGCACCGACAATGGCTCCAGCAAGTCGCGCGCATACGCCGCATCGTCGCGCCCGACGCTGATCTGCGCCGCCTTGAGCCGCGCATCGACATTAGAGGGAGCGACCATCAGTACGCGCTCGAAAGCGAACATCGCCTTCGCCTTCTGACCGGATTTGTACCAAGCCAGACCGAGCAGGTAGTCGTAATCCGCATTTCCGGCAAGCTCCAGCAGGTCGCGTTCCAGAATCGCCGCCGACTGTTCGGCCCTGCCTTCATCCAGCAGACGCCGCGCCTCATCCAGACTCGGCGAATCGCCTGCGGCAAAAACGGGTGACGCGCACATCTGAAAAACGATGGCCGCCGCGAACATGCGAAGGCAGGAATGCACGCCGCATCCGGAGATTGTTTTTCGAATATTTCCTGAAGCTGTTTCCAAGATAGGCGCTCTCGATTTGCACTGCACGGCACATCAACCGGTTGGAATTATTTTCCCGAATATTTTTTGCCGGCGCGCAACGGATTGATTCTAACCCGTATACCGCCCGATAGCCCCACGGCAAGTGGGAATTTATCCGAAACATATTGTTGCGCGGAATGCCATCGCAAATCGTATAAACCGGTCTTGTAGTATCGCGGCTGACGGGTGCCACCAACGGCATCCCCAGCACGTCGAACACGTTTTAACTCTGGGGGCGATGGCCGCACCAAGGTTGCGCCGGATGACGGTGGCCTGTTCGCCATTTTTCAATCTGACGAAGGAGCCCGGCGGATAGGCGACCAACACTTTGATGAATATCTCAACCATCTCGCCCGCACCGCCTTGCGCGTGAGCTTTTTCATTGCATATGCAACCGCCCCGCCCGCACCAGCAACCCGGCCAGCGTCACCACGCAAAACGCCGCGCCCGCATAGAAGGTGAATGACGCACCGAGCTTGTCCCACAGCAGCCCCGCCGTGACGCTGGCCACCAGCATCGCCAATCCGCTCACCAGATTGAAGAAGCCATACGCCGTACCGCGCAGGTCGGCGGGCGCGGTGTCGGCCACCATGCGCGCCAGCAAGCCCTGCGTGATACCCATGTGGATGCCCCACAGCGCGACGCCGAGCAGCACCGTCGTCCAATGATCGTCGGTCGCCAACACCAGATCGGCAGCGATCAACACCACCAGACCCAGCGCCAACAGTTTGGCATGGCTCATGCTGTCGGAGAGCTTGCCGAACGGATACGCAGAAGCTGCATAGATCAGATTCATCGCCACCATCACCAGAGGCACCAGCGCAACGGCGATGCCGCCCTGCGCGGCGCGCAGCACGAGAAAGGCTTCGCTGAATCGCGCCAGCGTGAACACCGCGCCGATGCCGACCACCCACCAATACGCCGCACCCAAGCGCTGCAGATTGGCGCGGCTGATCGGGTTAACGGGCGTGTGTGCCTCCTGCTTTTCCGGTTCCCGCACACCGAACAGCAGCAACGCCACCGCCAGCAAACCGGGTATCACCGCCACCCAGAACACCGCGCGAAAATCGTTGGCCCACAACAGCATCAACCCCACCGCCAGCAACGGCCCGAGGAACGCGCCCACCGTATCCAGCGACTGGCGCAGACCGAATGCCGCACCGCGTATCTCGGGCGGCGCGATGTCGGCCACCAAGGCGTCGCGGGGCGCGCCGCGCACGCCCTTGCCTATCCGGTCGAGGAAGCGCGCCGCCAACACCATACCCACACCCGACGCCAGCGCGAACACCGGCTTGGTGAACGCCCCCAAGGCATAGCCGAACAGCGCCAGCCCTTTGCGCTTGCCCAGATAATCGCTCAACGCGCCGGAGAACACTTTCACCAGCAACGCCGTCGATTCCGCGATGCCCTCGATCACCCCCACCATCAGCGCACTCGCGCCCAACACCGTCACCATGAACAGCGGCAGCAAGCTGTGGATCATCTCGGACGAGACATCCATCAGCAGGCTGACGAAGCCCAGCATCCATACACCACGGGGGATTTGGCTCAGGGCATCGTTGGCGGCTTTATTCATTGTCTAATTTTTTATTGAGGATTCGATAGAAAAAATACGGCGCAACCAGCACCCACAACAGAATCAACGGCCACAAGCGCCCTCTCGCCATATCGTAGTTCGCCAATAGCGCCTCCCACGAATGACCGCCGACGTAATGGAAAAACAAAAACTCAAACGCCACCGTCAGCGCCATCCAGAACACCCCGACGAACCACGCCTCCCGCGCCGAAGCAGGCGGCCAGCGCCGCACATGTTGGGAGATCACCACGGCAAACAGCGCGATACCTATCACGCAGGAAATCTGATGCGCGAGCAATTCGGAAACATGCTTGCCATAAGTGAGATCGCGCAAACCGCCATTGACGATGGCGACCAGCAACAACACAAACCATGCATACAGATAGCGCAGCTTCATCACGCCATCTTGGACGGTAATTTAATCGTGTCGCCCGCCACCATGAACACACCTTTGCCTTGATGATGCAGCGTGCGCGGATTCTTTTGCGCGGGATCAACCCAAGCCTTGACCACCTCCAGCACAAAAAAATTGTACCTGTTCACCATCCGCGTATCGACCACCTTGCATTCGAGATTGGCGTAACACTCGTCGATGAGCGGCGCTGCCACCTGCGAGGCAGGCAGCGCCATCAGCTTGAACTTCTTGAATTTATCCACCTCGTTACCCGAGCAGTTGCCAACACCCACCACCTGCTTCGCCAGCTCGGCGGACGGAATATTCAGCACGCACTCCTTGGTTTTGCGCAGCGCATCGAAACTGTAATTGCGCCCGCTAATCACACATCCCACCAGCGGCGGCTCAAACTCCATCATCGTGTGCCACGATTGGGTCATGATGTTGGCGCTGCCTTTGTGGGAAGTTGTCACCAGCACGACAGGTCCGGATTCCAACAATTGGTAAACGCGGGATAGCGGAAAAGATTTTTTCGTCATCACACTCACTTTCGTTAGAGAATCCGAAGCGCCTTACTAATAATTGGCTCGGATCAATGCCTATCTCATTCACGTCAGCGTGTTGATCTTATTTGCTGTACAAATGTAGGTTCGTTCATTGCAACACTCCAAGGATAAATTTTATCGCTATATCCCTTGAGAATTGAAATGATGTTGTCATTTACATTCTTTGTTTTTTTCGTTACATCATCCGGCGCATCTTCTTCAAATGCCATATCATTTATAAACACAACACGCTCGGCATCAGGCTGCGCATCCTTCAGATCAATCCATGTAAACGATGCCACCTTTGCTGCTTGCACGCTAGGTCTTGAAACCAGTTTAATTAAACGATCTCGGCCTTTAGGCAAAGGGATGATGAAGTCAATTGGATGTTCAACTGTTCTTCCAGTAATGCTCTTGTTTGCCGTATAGAGAATTTCATGTTCGTCAAAGTACTCTTTCACGATTTCAAAAAAATCAGTAATAGTACGAGGCGATGCCGTCATCCATAAATCATTCAATCGCAGAATCGCTGTAGTCAGAAAATGCACCCGTTGCGCTCGATTTACATGCGTTACAACTGTTTCGAGCCGCCCATTATTCATACGTACTCCGCACCCAGCTATGGCATTTTGAATGATGGCCTGCCGCCTCTCCGATTTTTCGATGTGAACCCCCATGTCCATCAAGGTATCGAGTGTCCTTCCCCCATCATGCAGCACCATCTCGCCACCAGCAGTGTCCAGCAAAATTTCTATACCATCGTTGAATGGGTCAATAAATGGCGTGCTTAACACCTGCGACCCTCCCCGCTCGAAAACAATAAGATTGCTTTTAAGCCAATGAAGATACTCGGTCGATAAGTCTTGCATTGCCTGCGTGTTCATAGCAAAACCTCTTGCACACTTAGTGGAAATCTTGTTTTTATCAAATTAAGAAAGGTAAATAGCGTATCAAGGGGCTTGTTGGCATCGTACCAGTCAATCCCCTCAGCCCACTCAAGGTGATCATATCCTTCGCGATACCAATGCAAGTGCGGGCCCAGAATACGTTGCCCATCAGGGTTTATATGTTGTGCTTGAGTATCAATGCGCGCCAATTGAACATTTTTACTCTTGGTACGAAAGTGCGCCTTTATTTCAAACGGATTACGCGTCAAGGACAACACAAACTGCAAATCAGGCTCACCCACTGCGATCACAGGCTCAACGTGCCGCGATGTTTTTTCCCAACTTAAAATTTCCTTGCGCGTAGCCTCTTTTGCTTTGGCTAGCAATTCATCAGCTTCTTGTTGTGTCAGCACTACAGCCCCCACTTATGCGTTAGCACAATTCTGCGAGGGTATTATTCTACGCCCATAGTGAAACTCACGAATCGCCTATTCAAATCGCTTGGCAAAAACATCAGAAAAAGAATAATCGCCATCACTCCGCATGCAACGCCTCTACCGGATCAAGCCGTGCCGCGCGCAGCGCAGGTGCAACACCCGCCGCAAGCCCGATGGTAACGGCGGTGAGTTCGGCTAGGAAGACATACAACCACGGGGTATGCACCGGGAACGAGGGGGCGAAGAAATGCACGGTCTGCGCGATGCCTATACCGACAGCCAAGCCCATGATGCCGCCCAATGCGGAAAGCAGGATCGCTTCACCCAAGAACAGCGTCAGCACTTGTTTTTCCTGCGCGCCCAGCGCGCGCAGCAGGCCGATCTCGGCGGTGCGTTCGGTGACGGCCATGGTCATGATGGTGAGGATGCCGACCGCGCCGACCAAGAGCGAGATGCCGCCCAGCGCGCCGACGGCGAAGGTGAGAATGTCGAGCACGGAGCTCAAAACTTCGAGCGCCTGCTCCTGCGAGATGAGGGTGAAGTCTTCGCGCCCGTGCCGCTCTTTGAGGCGCTCGGTGAGGATGCGGATGACGGTATCGGCATCGACATCGGCGCGGTAACTCACGTTGACTTCCATCAGGCCGGGGCGGTTGAACATCTCCATCGCGCGGGCGGCGGGAATAAACACGGCGTCGTCCATGTCCATGCCGAGGATTTGGCCTTTCGATTCCATCACGCCGATGACGCGATAGCGTTGCCCGCCGACGCGCAGGTACTGTCCCAGCGGGTTCGTTCCGGCAAAAAGCTCCTGCTGGATTTTGGCGCCGATCACTGCCTGCGCACGCGCCTGCTCGTTGTCTTCATCCGTCCAGAAGCTGCCGCTCCGCACCTTCATGGTGAAGGCCTTGCCGAAGTCGCGCCCCTCGCCCAGCACCATGGTGCGCCGCGCCCTGCCGTTGGCGCGCAGTTCCGCAGTCCCGGCCACACCGGGGATGACATACTCCACGTAAGGCAGGCGGCGCAAGGCATCGGCATCCTCCAGCGTGAGCGGGCGCACCGAACCGAAAATGCCGACATTGAGGCCCTGCGTCTGCGTCTTGCCGGGCTGTACGCTGATAATGTTGGTGCCGAACTGCGAAAATTCGGACAGCATGAACTGGTGCAAGCCCTCGCCGATGGAGGTGAGCAGGATCACGGCGGCGATACCGATGGCGATACCGAGGCCGGTGAGGAAGCTGCGCATCCGGTAGGTGAGGAAGCTGGAGGACGTCAGGGCAAGCATGTCGCCGAATAACATGGCGCTACCTCCCCGACAAAGCGGCTACCGGATCGAGCCGCGCCGCGCGCCGCGCGGGCCACACGCTGAACAAAATCCCAGTACTCAATGCGGTGCCGCAGGCAGCCAGCACCGCCCACCAGGGCGGGCTGACCGGCAAGCTGGGATAGATGTGCCCGATAATCATGCTGCCCGCATAGCCCAGCACCAACCCGGCCAGACTGCCGATGCCGGAAAGCAAGGCCGCTTCGGCGAAGAACAGATTGCGTATCTGTCTGCCCGGTGCGCCCAGCGCCTTGAGCAAGCCGATCTCTTTGATGCGTTGCGCCACGGCGATGAGCATCACATTCATGATGAGCACACCCGCCACGGCGAGGCTGATCGCGGCGATGCCGCCCACGGCCATGGTCAATGCGGTGAGTATGCGGTCGAAGGTGGCGAGCACGGCATCCTGCGTGATGACGGTGACGTCTTTTTCGCCTGCATGCCGTTGCGCCATGATCTCCTCGGCATCGCGCTTCACCTGCCCGATGACGTCGCGATTCTTGGCCTCGATAAGTACGCGGAACAGTCCGGAAGTATTGAACAACTGGTGTGCCGAAGCGACCGGCACGATGACGACCTCATCGGTATTGAACCCCATGGATTCGCCCTGCGACGCCATCACGCCGACGACACGGAAGCGCCGGTCGCCCAGCCGCACCCATTGCCCCACCGCCTGCGCGTTGCCGAACAGCTCCTGTTTTATCTTTATGCCCAGCACACAGACAGAGGCGCTTTCGTGGATGCCTCCCCCCGGAAGGAAGCGCCCCATCCCCATGCTCATGTGGCGCACTTCCAGCAAGCTGGCGGTGGAGCCCAGGACGACCACATCGCGGTTCAACGCATTGAGCGACAGCGTCGCGGATCCGACGGTCAGCGGCGCGATGCGCTTGACTGCGGTGCTGCGCAACAGTGCCTCGGCATCGTCCAGCGTGATGTCCCGCGGCGTCTGCCCGGTCATCATGCCGGGCCCCACGCCCGCCGTCTCGGTGCGCCCCGGCAGAACAATGACGAGGTTGGTGCCGAGCGAGGAAAACTGCTTGACCACATAGCGGCGTGCCCCTTCTCCCAACGCGGTGAGCACCACCACGGCGGCGACGCCGATGGACATCGCCAGCATCATCAACAGCGTGCGCGTGGGGCTGCCGCGCAGGCTGCCGGAGGCAAACTGCACGGTGTCGGTGAGCCTCATGATGCCCGGCGTTCGTCGGAAAGAATGCGCCCATCCAGCATGTGTATCTGGCGTTGCGCCCGCGCGCCGATCTCGGCATCGTGGGTGACGATCACCAGCGTGATGCCCTGCTCCAGCAGCCCCTCCAGCAGCTTCAGCACTTCCCATCCGGTGGCGCGATCCAGATTGCCGGTCGGTTCGTCGGCCAGCAGCACGGTCGGTTCCATCACCGTCGCCCGTGCAATCGCCACGCGCTGGCGCTGCCCGCCGGAGAGTTGATCGGGCCTGTGCCCGGCGCGCTCGCCGAGCCCGTAACTGGCGATCAGTTCGGCGACGCGCTGTTTGCGCTCCCCGACCGCAATGCCCGCGAGCATCATCGGCAGTTCGATGTTCTGTGCGGCGGTGAGCCGCGGCACGAGATGAAAGGACTGGAACACAAAGCCGATTTTCTGGCTGCGTACATGCGCCTGCTGCACATCGTTCAGTTCGGTGACGTTACCGCCGTCCAGCAGATAATTGCCGGAACTCGGCCTGTCGAGCAGGCCGAGCATGTTCAGCATGGTGGATTTTCCGGAGCCGGACGGCCCCATGATGGAAAGGTATTCGCCGTCCCCCAACTGCAAATTGATGTCTCGCAATGCGGCGACCTTCTGGTCTCCGACAGTGAACATGCGACCGACGTTTTGCAGTTCGATCATTTTGCGGCGGGTGTCGCTTCGGGCTGGACGACCGCGCCTGCCTTGACTCCCGGCCTGTCCAAAGAAAAAACGATCTGGTCGCCCTCGTTCAATCCGGCTTCGATCTCGGTGTATTCCCAATTCGCCAAGCCGGTGACAATGCCACGCTCCACCAGCTTGCCATTCTGGTAGAGCAACACACGTTTGCCCTCCAGCAACGTCTGCGTCGGGATGCGCAGCACTTTATCGTGTACCTCATGCACAATCTCCACATCGGCGCTGTAGCCCACCAGCAAGTTTTCCGTCTTCGGCAACCCGGTGAATTCCACTTCGACTTCCACCGTGCGCGCCTGCTTCTCCAGCTCCAGCACGTAAGGCGCAACGCGTTTTACTTTGCCGGCGAAAGTGCGCCCCTTGATCGCGTCCAGCGTAATGCGGCCGCTTTGCCCCACTTTCACCTTGGCCGCGTCCACTTCGTCGATGGGCGCACTCACGAACAGGCAGCTATCGTCGATCAGATCCACGGCGGGCAAAGTCAAAATGCCGGGAGGCGATGGGGTGGCATATTCGCCCAGTTCGCCGCTGATGTCGGCCACCACGCCCGAAAACGGCGCGCGCAGCAGCATGCGTTCCAGTCCCGTCTTCACCACTTCGATGCGCGACCTGGATTGCTGGATGTCGTTGCGCGCGCCGTCGCACGAGGCTTGCCGCGACTTGGCGTCGGTCAAGGCGCGGTCGAGTTGTTGCGGGGAAATGAAGCCCTTCTCCCTTAGTTCTTTGGAACGCTCCGCATCGCGCTGCGCCGCTTCGGCCATGGCGCACACCTCGCGCGTGCGCATTTCCGACGTTCTCAACTGGTCTTGCGCCAATTGTTCCTGCGCGTGCATATCCTCATCCCACAATTCCAGCAATACCTGCCCGGCGACCACACGCTGGCCTTTTTTCACGCGCATTTTCGAAATCTGCCCGCCTGCCGGGGGCGACAACTTGGCGCGGCGGCAGGCTTTGACTGTCCCCGCCCGCGTATTGCTTACCGCAGCCTCGACATTGCCACGATCCACTTGTTTCAAGATGACCGACAAGGGTTTGCTGCGGGTTAAATAACTAACGGCACTTGCCAGTGCGATAGCGACGAGCGCAACGACCACGAGTTTTTTATAAAAGGAAGGGAGCTTGCCGAATTGCGGGAAAGTCATTGCGGCTCCTGACTGCTCGCTGCCGAGACGATGGGAAGGATGGTGCCGATGATCTGAATCGAACAGACGACCTACGCGTTACGAGTGCGTTGCTCTACCAACTGAGCTACATCGGCGTACCGGCGCGAATTATAAGCGCCTTGACAATGTCGAGGCAACACGCGACTACCGCCATGTAAACGCAAAGTAGAAATGTCCCCTTGTGTTTTTAAGCGGGTGCGACATGAGAGAAGGGAACATTACGGGAATTGGACCCGAAGAGACTTAAGCGGTGCGCAGCAATAAATCTATCGCGCCGAATTGAACCGGGGAGCGGCAGCATTGCCCTATGCCCAGCGATAGGGTGAAACGTCGAACGGTTGCGGCGCCCCGCTGATCCCGTTCAGCAATATCTCCGCGCTGGCCGGTGCCATCGTCACGCCGTAGCGGAAGTGTCCGCTGTTGATATACAGGTTTGCCAGATGCGGATGCCGCCCGATGGTCGGAATGTTATTGGGCGAGGCCGGGCGCAACCCGGCCCACTGCCGAATGACCGGCATATCGCGCAAAACCGGCAACAATGCCGAGGCACGCCGCAACAACATCTCGCGCGCCGCACCGGTAGTGCCCTTGTCGAAACCGGCATCTTCCAGCGTGCTGCCCACCAGCAAGTGTCCATCGCGCCGAGGAATCAGGTATATGTCTTTTTGCAGCACGATATGCGGCAGCGGCGGCGCATCGAACTTGAACAACAGCATCTGCCCGCGTATCGGCTTGATATCCACACTTAAAGCGTGCGCCCCGAGCAGCACCTTGCTCCAGGCACCGGCAGTCACGATGTAGCGCTCCGCGCCGAACTCGCCGCAGGTAGTGACCAGCTTGTGTATGGTGTCCCGCCCGGCAATGATTTCTTGCACGGCGCATCGTTCGACAATGCGCCCGCCGAGTTGCTCAACCCGCGCACGCAAGGCTTGCATCAAGCGCGGATTGCGCGCTTGCGCGACATCCGGCAGCAACATCCCGTCGTCCGTCGCCGCAAAGTTCACCTGATGTGCGGCACACCATTGTTCGGCGATTTGCCGGTCGAATGGCGGCAGTAGCAACATCCCGCTCGGCTCATATTCCGGGTCGATACCGGTGGCCCTATGCAGCTCGGTCGCCCATGCGCCGAACAAAGCCGCGCCGCGCGCGGTGAGCCGCGTCACGGCATCGGGATAATCCCACGGGCACAACGGCGACAGAATGCCGCCGCCCGCCCACGAGGATTCCTGCCCTGCCGCACCGCGCTCCAACACGGTAACGGCGGCACCGCGCAGAAGCAAAGCTTCAGCCGTGACCAACCCGTTTACACCCGCGCCGATTATCAGGCTATCGCTATTTGACTGGGGTTTTACCATTTGGCCAGATGCCGGTTAAGCGCCGCTTGCGCTTCTTCATTTTTCGGATTGCTGTTGAAAGCCGTGGAATAGGCCTCTACCGCCTCGTCCTTGCGCCCCATGGCTTCGAGAATTTTGCCGCGCCGCAGGTAACTATATTCGTCCGGCTGCATCGCCAGAGCCCTGTCGATCTCCGCCAACGCCAGGTCGAGTTTTTTAATTTTCAAATATAGACCCGCAATCCGGTACGGCACTTCGGCATCATCCGGGTTCTGCGCGCCCGCGATTGTATACGCGGCAATCGCCGCCCCGTGCTTCTCCTGATGCTCGTAGCAACTTGCGATATTGAATTGCGAATTCTTGTGTAGCGGATTCAGTTGCAATGCCTTGCGGAACTCCGCGACCGCCTCGTCATAACGCTTGCGTTCCATCAGGGCAAAACCCAAACCGTGATGCGCTTTGGCGTCATCCATCGTGGCGACTATCTCGCGCCGCATTTTCAATTCCGCATCTTCCACTTGTTGTTCGAAATTGCGGATATACACGGCGCCCAACTGGTTCCAGCCAGCGCCGATGCCAGAATCGCCGAGCAATTGGCGCACATGCGCAATATGCTGCGCCGGATCGTAAGGCATGGCCGGCTCAATCGCCGCGCGCACATCGTCGAAATCAAAAGCGGAAATCAGCTTCTCGCGGAATTCTTTCAGCCCTTCTTTTTTCAGCCGCGCGATCTCGAATTCCAGCTCGGGCCGGTCTATGGTGTTGACCGGCGCGGCCGCATCGTCAACCAGCGCGAACGCATCCCGCGTCATCAGGTTATACGCCAACAGGCGGGGAACGCGCTCGTGATCCCCGGTCAATTCTTTTTTCAAGACCATGCCGCGATCCGCCAGATTGGCATGCTGCAAGCGCACCGGATCGTCCGAAGCGATTAACAGGAAGTAACCGGACTTGATGAACAGGATGGCGCAATGCCTGAAATTCTGTTTGAGCGTATTGATGACGATTTCCGTGCCGTGGCTGCCGATGCGGCTGTCCATCCAGGTCACATAGATGCCGTCGTTGCGCAGCCTGCGCTTGATGACGCCGAAAAAATCCTTGGTGTACAGTTTGGCCGAGCTGAAATACAGCGGCGAGGTCACCGTATTCAGGATCATGTCGTATTGCCCGGTGCCGGATTTGGCGTAGTGGATCGCGTCATCCACGATGATGTTCACCTTGGGATTGTGCTCGATGTCAAAATTCCATTTCACCATGCGCGCCTGATTCGCGCGCACCACCGGGTTGATCTCGATCACGTCGGTGTGGTCGAACAGCAAGCCCACTGCCGAGGCCGTAGAGCCCGAACCCAGCCCGAGCACCAGCCCTTCCTGCGCGCGCGGCGCGAACATCGAAGCTAGCGTGCCCACGATTTTTTCCGACGGATTGTTCATCGGGAAACTGATGTAGCCGTTAATGAAAAAATACGGCTGGCCATCAATCCAGTTAATCGAAAACACGTCCTGATAGCCTTTGAACTTGTCCGGGAAATTGAACTTCTCGCGGTCGGATTTCAAGTCTTTCGACGACTGGAACGAGGTATAGCTCAAGTACAACAGGTTTTCGTCCCAACGCCAGTGGTGCACGGCCACAGTAACCAGCAGCACCACCACGGCGAACCCTGCAACCAGATGGCGTCCCCATTGATAGACCAGCAAGGCCAGCACTACCAGACCCGAGATCACCAGCAACTGCACGCCGTAATCTAGGTACTGGTGCAGCACGAGCGCCATCAGCAGGAAGCCGGCCACATTCGCCAGCGAAGCGATAAACAACAGCCGCCCCGATTCGGCGGCCACATTTTTTTCGCCAGCATTCAGCAAGGCTGGAATCGTTGCGCCGAAAGTGACGGCGGGAACACCCATCAGCGTGAACAGGATGGAGCCCTTCAGGAACAGGATTGAATTCCCGTTCTCCGCCGCCACCGCATACAACTCCGCATACAACAGCATGAGCGGTTCATAAAGCAGCAACAGCAGCAGCAGCCCCGCCACGTTAGCCGCCAACAGCGCCGCATAGGAAATACGCATGCGCCGCACCAGATAGGAACCGGAGGCGATGCCAAAAAGGACTATAGCCAGCACCAGCGCGAAAGACTCGCGGAACGGGCCGAACATCATCTCCACGATTTTTACCATGAACAACTGGAATACCGCCGATGCCATGCTCGCCAGCACCAACGAGATCATCAGGCGGCGCGGCAGCGCCAGAGTGCTCGCCGATTTCTCCGGGGCTTGGGTGGCAATAGATGGGGTCATCATCAGTAACAACGCTGCCGCCAACAGATTCACTGCACCGAACACCATCACCGTGCCGGTGATGCCGAATTGCCGTATCAGCCAGAATTCGATCAACAACGCCGTCGCCGCCGCGCCGATGTTGTACAAAGCATAAACGCGCGCGAACACCCTGTCCCCATCCATGCGCCCCAGATAACCCGCAAACAGCGGTACGCTGCAACCGATCAGCAAGGCCGGCAACAACAGCAGCAACGTTCCCAGCAGAATTGAACCGGCCAGCCCGGGAAACACGATAGCCCCGCTGTAAATCAGCCGGTCTATGGATTCCAGATTCAATGCAAACAAAATCCCGTAAGCGCCGATGGCGCCTTCAATCAGCCACAGCCAGCGCCAGAAAGCATGCGCATATCTCGACCCGATGCCGATCCCCAGCAAAAAGGTTATCAGTACCGAAGCGGAGACCGCGAATTGATCGCCCAATATGCTGCCGAGAATGCGCCCATACAAAATCTCGTATGAAATCCCGCTCAATCCCGAAAGCAGCAGGATAAAAATGAAAAAGAATTTGGTTGGCATAGCTGTCTCGACGAAAACTTATTTCAACCCGGATAATCCATTAGAAACTGCGGCATCCCCTCCCCCTGCAAGGGGAAGGAACTGGCTCGGCTCTAATGAACTATCTGGGTTCAAGAATAAAAAACCCCCAGCGAACTGGGGGCTCTAACCGGCGATCCCTAAAACTTAGTCACGGGATTCGCTGCGTTTCTTTTCGTGCTCTTTGGACTTCGTTTCGTCGTCCTTCTTGTCGTTTTCTTTGCCATCGTCCGCATCGTTGTCGCCGCAGGCAGAACGTTTTTCCTCAACATGCTTGGCGTGCTTGGCATGGCGGTCGTCGTCCTTGCCGGTGTCTGGACGACTTTTACCATCGTGGCTGTGGTGGCCCAACACTTTTTTCTTTGCCACCTTGGTGTCGTCTTCGGCGCGCTTGTCGCTTTCTTCCTTGACGTCGTTATCCACTTTCTTTTTGGCTTCCTGGCAAGCCGCAGAGCTGGCCTTCAATGCCTTTTTCTTGCTCAGGCTACCGGGAGAAGCAGGGGAAGTAGCCGTCCCGCCAGCGGTTGTCCCGCCGCCTGTTGGGCTGCCACCACCTGTTGGGCTACCCGCACCACCAGATTGAATTGCGGCGAGGGTTGCGCCCGTACCGGACATCAACAACGCGGTTGTCATTGCAACTAAGATAGCTTTCTTTTTGAACATGATTCGTCTCCATTCCAAAGTTAATAAACAACTGCAATCAGGCGAGATGCCTAAACACCACTTGCTATCACAACAGGCCCCACTCGCCGCAAGCACCTGTTTTTGGCCAGTCTCCTGACCAATTCTGTCACGGCCTGCCCATCTACGTCATGCCGCACTGGCAAACCATCACAAAATCCACTACATCGGCCATGCAACTATTGCACTTATCGTCACGCGACCAGTTACGCCCGTCAATTCGCAATTCCCATGCCATCATCATCACTGCTGCTGCCGGATTTCGCGCCAGGAAACCCGCCGCGCGACCCCGGAACTCGCACCCGCAACAACGCCTCGCGAAGTTGTTGTTGCATCCGACTGGCGCACCAGGGCTTCAATGCTACCGTCCGGCAGCTTTACCAGAATGGGTCGGCTGGCAAGAGAATCCCCCAGGAACTTGCCCGCTTCCGTACTGTTGGCAATCATTCCCCCGGTCGCGAAATCGATGCTGTAAAACCAGCTTGATCCGCCCGGCTTGCATGGGTTTGCATTGCTGGGGATGTTGGTCGTAAATACCAGCGAGCTAACCACGATCGCCGGGTCGGTCACTACGCGCTCTTTGCTCGTCAGGGTGAAATCCACATACCACCCTTTGGGTGCAGCCACCCCGGTCTGCAGCGTAATAGTGCGCGACGTCGCGCTGGTAGCCGCCAACTGCTGCTGGTTCAATTGGCTGCGCAGCGGCGCAATCGTAGCCGACACACCTGGAGTCGTCGGGTCGTAGGCATCAATCAGCCCGTACATACTCTGCGTCTGCGTATTCGTCACATCGGCATCGCTCAGATACTGTCCCGTCCCTACAAACACCATGCGTTTGCCGTTTGCCAGCGCCAATGCCGGCGTCGTCGTAATCGGTTGCGGCGTGCCGGTCGCATCCAGCAGTTGTGTGAGCAAATCCACTTTCCAGTCGGAGATCGCGGCACCGGTCAAATCAAAACGCCACACATTGCCCAGCAGGTCGCCCCCGTAAACAAATTTGACCGTGTTGTCCCGATAAGCATTATCCGAATAGCCGACGATTTGCCCCAATCCGCTGGGGGCGGCTGACGTGCCCGCCGCCGTACCCGCCACAGTGGTCGGAATGTCTTTGATTAACGCTCCCGTCTTGGCGTCCAGCACAAACAAATGACCATTGCCGTCCCCCCCGGTATCGGTTCCGTTGTTATACCCGGAGGTGAGCAATACCACCCAGCCCGCCGCCTTCGTTTTGGTGATGTAGGGTTTGCCGTAGCTGCGTCCGATATTGGGATTGGGCGATGCGAACTTCGGAAATTCCCACAACACCTTGGCCGCCAATTCCGCCTCGGTCAACGCGGTAATCGAAGCGTTGCTGGCTTTATCCGGCACGGTAACGTCCAAGGCGTAGTAGCCGTAACCGCCCTTGTTCAAACCGCCGACCAGAAGCGCACGCCAATCCGGGCTGCTTTTCGTGCCGAAACGCGTATTGTCGAAATCCGCGTCTCCCGCCACCGGCGTGCCGTCCACCATGTACAAATGCGAGAAGCCGGTACGTAAACTCAAATTGACCAGAGTGCTGGTGCTCGGATAAGCCGCCAAGCGGGAACTAAACAGCAAGCCCGGAACATACGCCCACAACTCGGCACCGTTGCCCGCATCGAAGGCATGCATCATGCCGTCATTGGCGGCCTGGAACACCACTTTCTTGCGCGGGTTGGTCCGCGAGTAGTTGGTCTTGTAACTCGTGTATCCGGGATCGGCATATCCGAATTGGGGTTCGCGCAAAATCACCGGTTCCGCATTGACAATGTCGCCCAAAATGTGGCCGCGGGTACGGTAGCGAATTCCTTCATATAGGCGATCGCCGCGCAGGAACGCCAGCACATCGGCACCGTCCGCCGTGCCTGGGGGGCTCATGGGTGAATTGAGTAAAGCCTGCATGGTCGCGTTGATACAAGTTGCAGGTGCCGCACAAGACCAGCGGAACGGTATTCCGCTCGTACCGTTGTATGTCGCTATCGTGCGGCTGGTGGCCTGGACCAAGGCGTCCAACTGGAGTTGCGCCGAAGGTATCCAACGCGGGGTGGAGCTCGCCGCGCCAGTCGCCAAGTCAATCGGATAGGACTGCAGGTCACCCGTCCAGTTGCCCGAGTTGTAGCTCGACGCGTAAGAAAAATTGTCTCCCGGACTGATATTCGCATTGCTCACCGCCACCGCAGCAGAAGCACCGACGCGACCGAAGATATCGTTCAATACCGTCTTCAACCCGCCATAAATATCGGTGTCATTCACGAACTTGCCCCTGCCGTTGACGGTGGCATGCCATAAGTCATCCACGGTGCTTTGATCCACAAACACCGGCTGCGGCCATGTAATTGAAGGCGTAACTGTCCATGGGTCAACGGTCATCGGGTTCAATTTCTCCAGAACCGTACCGTTCATGCGCCCGGTGCTCTGCAAAGTCGGTTGCGCACCCGGTGCCATCACATACTGGGTCAAGTGCGGATAAGAATTGTCTTCATGTACGGATGGGGTAAGCGGCACCGGTCCCAGAGGGGTGGCCGGAGGGGTGCCTGGCGCTATATCGGGACGCAGGTTCTGGTTGTAAAAATATCCCGCCCAATCCGCGATAGTATCGTCATAGGCGTCCGCATAGGGCACCCCTTTGTTTCCGTCGTAATTGGCTGTCGGAATTCCGGTGGGGGTATGGCCGGTAAAGTAATTCTTGAATCCTGTCGCCCCCGGACCATTCTCAAACAGGAACCCCGGCGTTGCAAGCACGTGAAAATTCTGCTGGCAGGCGTATTGGATCGGCGGCGCGGCATGGCCATTTTGCGGTGTACTTTCGCGGAAGTAATCATAAACGGTGCGCAAGCGCTCATGAATAGGCTGACGCCAGTCGGACAAACTCGGCTGAATCGCATACAAATTATTGCGCAACCGGGTCACGTTGCCCGGCACAGACATGTCTTCCACCGTACCGAAAAATTGATAGCCCGATCCCCCAGTGGGCATGGCCAAATACGGCGAATCAATTTTCGACTGCAAATTGATCAATCCCGCGTTAGAACCGCCCAGCGTCTCTATCTGTTTACCCAATGCTCCCTGCAAGGACAACAGCGGGGTACGGTAATACTGAAACCAATTGGCGAAATTCTGAATCTCCTGCGCATAGGTATTGCCGTTCGGATAGGTTGCCGGATGACAGGCGGGAAATGGCGCGCTCACGCCAAGCGCACAGGCAGGAGCACAACCGGGTATCTTCGCGGCAGTATCCGTCGGCGTACACCCGCCAAACACAGCAGGATTTTTAATCTCGTAACGCACTCCTTCCCCCACGTCCATGACGCCGTTGCCGCCCACGTTCGCCGTTGCGGTCGCACCGCTCCCCCCGCCGCCCGAGAAAGCGACTGCGGGTGCCGTGGCATATCCCGATCCGGGTGAGGTCACTGTGATCGCCGTAACGACACCTCCTGTGATGGTCGCCGTCGCCGTCGCCAAGGTACCTCCGGCGGGTGCGGCACCCCCATTGATTATTACTGTCGGTGCCGACGTGTAGCCGCTTCCCCCGCCACCGGCAGGTACCGTGATCGAGGATACATATTGCGACGCATCCACCCAGTTGTAATAGACCGCCGGGTACCAGGTGCTGTCGTAAAAGCGTCCGCCCGTTGTAAACGTACTATCTGCACCTGTTGTGCTTAGAAAGGTGTGCGCTTGGGGCGGAACCCAAGCAACACTGACGCCGCTCTGATAAAAGTTACTCGCCACATTACTTGTCATGGTCTGCGTTAGATCGATCGCCGTCCCGCTTCCCATAAAGGGGGAAGTCAGAAGAGCGCGAGTCTCGTTTGCCTGGGGAAAAGGCAGGCCGTTGATATTCGTTCCCGGCCAAGGCTGATATACCTTGAAAGGGTTGTAATACTGCGCGTTATATTGGTAATTGCGCACTCGCCAGTGATTCGCGTCGGGGCTATTCAAATCGCCTTCCAGCATCTGCTTCTCGCTCGCCGACAACCCCTGCGATTCGCGGTATCCAGATGGCAAAAGATAAAAGTTGCCGTTGAGGTTATAGGGATTATTGGTCGGCGTAACACCGGTTTCGTAATACATGGAGTTATAGGTCGTCAGCAACACGTCCACATCCATCCCGCCGGAGTTATCTACCGTGAACATGATGTTGGATTTGGCGGTATTCTTTACCGCCATCGGCGTGTCCGAGATTGTCACCGCCTGCACATTGGCAGCAACGCTAGCCAACAGGATCATCTGGACAAATTGTTTCAGCTTCATAATGACCTCCTGCGCTACATAGTGACGACGCTCTGCACGACGCTAATCGTGCCGCGCGGCCCCGTCACCCGTGTGGTGATACGGTAATTGATATCCCCTGCCACACAGAACGGCGGCGTGTTGATGGAAACACCCGGACTGCATTGCGGCACAGTCACACAGTAATCGGTTACGTCGCTACGGTTGGTCTGTACCGGCCCGTTCGGGCTGGACGGGATCGGATCGCACATGCGTTCAATAACCGTCTGGACGTCATTGCCGGTGTAGTTGCCACTCTGGTCGTTAATGGGCGCTTTTTTGACGGCAGACCAATCCACGTTAGGCGACAAGCCTTGCGCGCTTACCGGTTCGGGTATAGGTTGCCCTGCCGCATTCAAGTTCCGCCACACGGGAAAGTATTGAATGGGCGAGGCGGTGGTAGACGCTTTGGCAACGTTGCCCGCCCCTCCAACGATAGCGGCCAGGCCCGCTACCGCATTCTCCGTTCCGATATCTGTGGCATGCACGGTCGATTCCTTGAAAGCGAAATTGCCCGCAATCACGTTTGCCGTATCCACCGAACGCATCAGCGCAAGCCCCGCCAAGGTCATCGCCACCAAGGCGATAAGCGCGATAAACAGCACTACGCCGCGCTGGCGTTTTGCCGGAGGCATAGAGGTTAGATATTTGCCCATATCACGTTCCTCAATGGGATGATGGTCTGATACACGCGGTAGCGATGGCATTGCCATTGGTCGGTAGCGGTGTCGTTCGGGGTCAGGTCTATCGTTGGGCCGCCCGCCCATGAAATCGGCGCAACGGTCGTGGCGTCGCAAGCGGCACCGGGAGTGGCAGGTCTTTCCCGCAATGAGCTACGCGCCACGATGGCAATGCGGATCGCCTTGATGCGCATGATGTCGGACGCATTCGGAGCGGCCCAGTTGCCGCTGCCGGAATTGCAGGCATTCCCCCGCGCATCCGTCCAGCAATTGACAGCCTGCGAGCTTGCTCCCGGCTGGGGATTGATGGGAGCTACGCCATACTGCACCTGCATATTCACAATATTGCCGGACAGCACTACGCTATTTCGCGCGACCATGTGCGACATATCTGTCGCCACCAAATCTGTATTGACCACGCTGTACTGCGCGCGCGCAAACCCTGCCGCACCGTTCAGCCCGCTACCGAGATTGATTACGAATCCGCTGTTTGCCGGATATGTCGCAGCCTGAAAAAAATTGGGATCCGAGGAGTTGTAAACCGCAACGGGCGATGACGCGCTAAGGAAAGCCTTTCCGGGACACGCCACTTCCGGCAGCGCGGTATCCGCAGGACACCTCTCGGTATAGCCCATTCTGGAACAGGGAGTTTCTACTGCCCCGACTCCGGGAGACAAAATGGGGGCGGCCACCAAATACAAATCCCTATCCACATTGAATCCGACAGAATTATCGATGTAAACGTCCGCCTGTGCAGTCTGCATATCGGCGTTCAGCTTGGATGGCATGCCCGCAATGGGTGAAGTCGCGGCGGTAAATACCAGCGTATCCGAGCCGCCTGCCGCACCGCCGTCGACTACCGCCACAGGCGCAACCGGAGCGGACGCAGGCACGGCAGTTACCCCCTCCTCGTAATAATTCATTGAGGTACAAGCCAAACCTTTAGGCGTGAGCAAACCATACCCGGCGGTGCGCGCATCCCCCTCTATTGCTTGCAGGGCGATCAAGCCGTTCTCCTGCGTGTCCGACCCGGAGGAGGTCGTCCGCTTTTGCCCCTCAAAGGCAGCGAAAGACTGCATGATGACGATGATGGTAATCAGGCCCACCACCATCCCCACCATGATTTCCACGAGACTGAAACCTGAGGCTGCCCCCCGCATCTGCATCCATTTGTAGCCGGTTCTGTTCGCCATGATGCGCCTCAATTGATCTGTGCCGTGGCAACAAAGTTGTGGGGGTTGGCATCTTTAGGCGCCTGCCAGCACAAGGTCACTGTAACCACATTGTTTGCCCCGATCACAATTTGCTGCTGCAAGCCCTGCAGGCCGGATGCAGCGGAGGCATTGCCGGGCAAACGCGACACGTCGTTCTGCAACCAAGCGGCCAAACTCGGGTTGGCCGTGTTGCTTGCGCCTGCCGCACAACGCGCGCCGCCCGCATTCAACGAGTACGCGGCCAGATTGGCTTTGTCGGCCCACATGGTGCCGATTATCTGATTCGTGAGGTAACTCGCTTCGGTGCGGTAGCTTGCGGCTGCGGTATTCTGAATCGAGGCCGCCTGCATGCCGACCATACCGAGAATGCCTATCGAGAAAATCAATAGTCCCATCAACGCTTCCAGAAGCATTGCGCCCTGCTGCCGATGCAATAGGGAAGTCTTCATGGGGCACACGCCTGAGGGTTGCCGCTGCCGTTCAATGCCGGATCGCACATCCAGATTTTGCCTCCCGGCTCCACCACCACATTCAGGCAGCGCATACCACTCAAATTTGCGGATGTGGCGCAAGCGCCCCCCGTAGGGTTAGTCACTGCAAAAACGCTGCTCGCTGCCGGGGTGGGAGTGACGCGCCCCGACCCGTTGAAGGTAATTGCATTCTGCGTTGCCGTAATCAGCGCATGCCGCGTACCTTCGGTCCCATTCCTGCTTTGCACGGTGGCAGCGGGCGTGTAGAACGCATCGCTCGCAGCGCCAGTTGCCTGGACATTGACGCTCCAGTTATTCCCGTTGACCGCGAAACTCACATTCGTATTGCGCCGAGCGGCTTCCGCACGCGCCAACTGCAAACCGCTCAGCACGGACTCGGCCGCAGTGCGGATCTGCGTATTTTCCGACCAACCGCGATAGCTCGGCAGTGCGGCAGCGATCATTATCCCGAGGATAACGACCGCAACCATCATCTCCACCAGGGACAATCCGAATTGTCGGCCAGCAATTAGCACGATCCGTCCTTCTTGCTTACCCAGCACCCCGCGTTGGCAGTCCAGCCTGCCGGAGTTCCGGTTGTTGCCTTCGCATTCGATTCATTGACGGTGTAAACAAAGCTGCCCGCCCCCTGCGATGCGACGCCCGTGGCCGTGATCGTGTAAGACTGGCTGGCGGTTCCGCCTGCCCCCCAGTTACAAGTGTAGGTAAAATATTTGACATTGGGGGCGGTCGGCATCGCCAATCCGCAAGCGGTGGCAGTCGAACCATAATTGCGGTTATCCTGATAATACTGCTCCATTCTCACGCGCATATCGGCCAATGTTGAAAATGCTTCGGTCAACTTTCCACGCATGACGTAGTCGCCATACATCGGCACGGCAATCGCCGACAAAATTCCGATAATCGCCACAACGACCATCAACTCGATCAAACTGAACCCTTTATTACGCTTCATGGCAAAACCCCCTCTTTTGGTTGGACGGATATTAGGTTTTCAACTTTTACATTACCACCGACATCTGACAAGTGGATGATGGAACAGGATAAACGGCACAAAGCGGATGCGCGGCAGACGAATGGCTAAGGAGACGCTGATTTATTCAAAAACCAGCAGAACACCGCTAGCCTCCTCCCCTGACAAGGGGAGGCTGGGAGGGGTTAGTTTTTATCCAAAGCCAAGTACAGCAAGGCTTACAGTCAAAATCGAAACCCCCTCTAACAGTTTGTTGAATTTATCCCCCAAGCGTGTCCACAAAACCAAGGGACATACGTTAATGGTGGAGACGAATTAAAACGAAAGCAGGATGCGATATGCGAGGCGCCGACATTACTC
>SCUU01000305.1 GCA_004297065.1 Gallionellaceae bacterium | reverse complement strand
TGTCCGGTTTTGTAGCGCGCAATCTGTCCGGTTGTCATATTGCCCGAGGAGGGCGATATGAAGCCGACACAAGTGCTACAGGAGATACGGAAGATGAGATTCGAGGAAGCGTATGAGGGATGGAACGAAGGCCGCCTGACGCAAGCAGAAGCAGCCCGGATACTGGGCGTATGCGAGCGCAGTTTCCGGCGCTACATGGTGAGTTACGAAGCGGACGGGCTGGATGGTCTGATCGACCGGCGATTGGAACACACTTCGAACCGCCAGGTGCCGGTTGATGAAGTGATCGCGATGACCGATGAGTACCGACGCCGCTATATGGGTTGGAACGTCAAACATTTCCATAGCTGGTACAAGCGCACCGGTGGGACACGCAGCTACACGTGGGTCAAAAAGCATTTGCAAAAGGCGCAACTCGTCCCGAAGGCAGAGAAACGCGGAGCGCACAGAAAGCGCCGCGAACGTTCCGCCCTGCCGGGCATGATGATCCATCAGGACGGCAGCACCCACGAATGGATAACCGGTCAGATGTGGGACTTGATCGTCACCATGGATGATGCCACCAGCGAGCATTACTCGATGTTCTTCGTCGAAGAAGAAGGGACGGTAAGCAGCTTCCGGGGCGTGCATGATGTGATTGGGGCGCACGGCCTGTTCAGCTCGTTCTACAGCGACCGTGGCAGCCATTACTGGCACACGCCCGAGGCGGGAGGCAAAGTGGACAAGGACAATCCCACCCAGTTTGGACGTGCCCTGCGGCATCTGGGCATCGAGATGATCGCGGCTTATTCACCCGAGGCAAGGGGGCGGTCGGAACGTGCCTTTGGCACACATCAGGGCCGCTTGCCCAACGAGCTGGCTGTCGCGGGCATCACTGACATGGAAGCCGCCAACCGCTACCTGAAAGAAGTCTATCTGCCCGCGTTCAATGCCGAGTTCGCCTGCCCGGCACAAGAACAAGGTTCTGCCTTCGTGCCGTGGATAGGCGGCAATCTCGACGACATCCTGTGCGAGCAGCACGAACGAACGGTCGGCAACGATAACTGCGTGCGGTTCGAGGGGCTGATCTTGCAGATTCCGGCGGACCGGCATCGCTGCCATTACGTGAAGGCCAAGGTGCGCGTGCATTGCTACGCCGATGGCGGTCTTGCGGTGTTCCACGGGCCGCGCAAGCTGGCCAGCTACAACAGAGAAGGAAAAATACTTGTCCAGCCATTGAAACAGGCCGCTTGAACCGTCCGCCAGGCGCGCCGCCTTGGTTGGGAAGCTGCTTCGGGCTACGCCCTACACCGCTTCCCAACCAAGGCAGAAAAAGCGGACAATTCATGTGCTACAGAACCGGACAATTCTAAAAACCCGCGACA
>SCUU01000306.1 GCA_004297065.1 Gallionellaceae bacterium | reverse complement strand
ATCTAAAATCTCGTCCCACATATCGTCGGTCAGCCCCTCGAGGTCGGAGACCTTCACCCAGTGAGTCACGCCCGCGTTGTTCACCAACACATCTAATCGCCCGAAATGCTTCTTGATCTCCCGGATCATCCGGCGCACCTGCTCATCGCTTTTCACATCGGCGCAGACGCAACGGGCTTTCGCGCCGGCCTTGCGGGCTTCCGCCGCAACCTGCTCCGCCTCTTTTTTAGAAGAGCGATAGTTGATCACGACGCCTTTCGCCCCGCCCTTGGCAAGGCGCAAAACCGTTGCCCGGCCGATGCCCGTTGCCCCGCCTGTCACCAGCGCCACCCTATTCTTCAGCTCCATATCTTCGCTCCCCTCAGAATTTCAAATCTCAGATTTCATATCTCAGATCATCTGAAATTTGAGATCTGTCATTTGAGATTCCGCCGTAAGGCGGACGTGGCCGCTTGGTCAATCACCCACTGCTCCGGCAGCCGAACCAGTTCGTCCTCTTTGCCGGTGAAGCGGATAACGACTCCGTAATCCCTCGCCGCAACCTCCGGGCTCACGTAGCCCTCGATGACGTCCCGGCGCACGCGCTCCACATCGCGGCTGAACGGATCGCCGTAGCCGCCGCCTCCGGGCGTATTCAGGTGAACGACATGATCACCGGCCAGATCGATCAGAGACTTGGGATTGGGACGTTCTCCGCTGCTCAGGATAAGCTCGCCCGGGGAGCCCGACCGGCCGCCGAGCAATCCGGGCGCCGGGTGTTTGCTTCTGTCCACGATGCAACTCACGCTCCACGGCCCCTCGCCGCGCCTTGCGAACTCGGTGAGCTGGCCCAAGCCGCCGCGCCAGCTCCCGGCGCCGCCGGAGTCGCAACGAAGCTGGCGCCGGCGCAGCACCACCGGCGAGAGACTTTCGATCACTTCGGCGGGGACGCCGGCAACGCCGCTGGGAAAGCCCACGGCGCTGAGGCCGTCTTTGGCGGGGCGGGCGCCGGTGCCGCCGACTTGAAAGATCGTAATCGTAAACGGCGGATTCTGCCCGCGCCACACGCTGAGCCAGATCGGGTCGGCGCTCGGCGCCATCAAACGGCCCGGTAGCGCGCCCGCAAGAGCGGCGAAAATGGCGCTTGGCACGAAGTGGCCCACGGCCTGGCGGCTCGCCACCGGCGCGGGATCGAGCGCGTTCAAGATGCTTCCGGCCGGTGCCGTGACATGGACGGGACGAAAGCTCCCCTCGTTGTGCGGCACGTCGGGATAGATCGCCGCCTTGATCGCGAAGCTGGCATAGGCGTGGGTGTAGTTCAGCACCACGTTGATGCCGCGCGCGCTCTGCGGCGAAGAGCCGGCAAAGTCGATGAAGATCTCGTCGCCGGCGATGCGCACGGAGCAGCGGACCACGATGGGCTCCTCGAAGCCGTCGCTCCAGGTCTCGCTTTGCCACTCGCAGATCGGAAGAGC
>SCUU01000304.1 GCA_004297065.1 Gallionellaceae bacterium | reverse complement strand
GAGCTTCGCGAGGCGATCCAGAAAATCCGGTTCCTCCTTCTCGAACCAGTCCAGCAACGGGCCCGTGTAGTGCAGGGTCAACCGGATGCGCGGGTGCCGCTCCAGCAGATCGAGGAAGGGGCGGTAACAGCGGTCGTAGGCCAGGCGGAACACGTGCCCGAAATTCCCCACCGGCTGGTGGTTGTGAATGCCGAGCAGGAGCGTCACCGGGTGCATGTCAGATCTTCCACATCGCACCTTCGAACGTCTGGTCGGGCACCGTGAAGGCCAGCGGTTGGTGATGGGGGATACGGTCGAGTTCCAGGTCACCCCGCATGACCTTGACCACGAAGTGGACCCGCATGCCGGCCTGCAGCCCCAGCTCTTTGAACGGCACTGCGAGCTCGATGACTTTTTTGCGCTGGATGGTGTCGAAGGCGCGTGCCGGCTCGAAGACGGTGCCGTCCTGGCTCAGCCAGAGCGTGAACCGCGGCGGATCGGGCAGGTCGAGGCAGAAGACCAGTTTGACCGGCCGCGGTTCGATGATATGCACGTGCACGTCGACGGGCCCGCCGTCATCCGTCTCGCCGGGGGGAAGCGGATCGAGCCGTACATAAAACTGCTCCAGGCTGAACCCGAAATAGAGGCGGGTGAAGTACTCCCGCCGGCTGTGCATCGAGCTGAGCGGGGGGCGCCCGTCCACATAGCCCGCGCCCTGCCATTCGTAGAAATCCGTCACGAGGCCGTCGAGGGCCGGCGCGATCAGGGCGCTGGGCTCGTGAATATCCACGGGGGAGATCTGCCGCAGCACCGGAACCTTCAGGAATTCGGGCGCCTCCGACCCGACCAGCCGGTACACGTTCGCCAGGTGCAGCCGGAAGAGATGGTCGAACAGCGCCTTGTGATCGGTCTCAAACTCATCCCCGTACCACCAGAACCAGTCGCTCCCTTCGGCGGCGTACAGTTCCTCCCAGGCCGCGCGCAGCGCGTCGGGCGGAACGTCTCCCGACTCTTCCCGCTGGCGAAGAAAGCGGCGGGTCTTTCCCACCCGCTCCCACGCGTCGTTGTCTTCGACGTGGCCCAG
>SCUU01000101.1 GCA_004297065.1 Gallionellaceae bacterium | reverse complement strand
GCAAAAACGAAGGCATATAAGCACCTGCTTCCAGTTGCACCGAGGGGTTTGGCTTGAAAATACTATTGTGCATCACCGCTGGCCCTCGAAATTGAGGTGAATTTCAACAAACTGCTAACTCCCCCTTGTCAGGGGGAGAACACTACTTCGATTCCGAGAGTCGAATAAATCAACGTCTCCCTAAGGCTCCACCGGGCCCCGTGCCAAAGCTTTCGGCAACGGAAACACGACGTTTTCCGAAATACCCTCCACTTCGCGCACATTGGTCGCCCCAAGCTCCTGCAAACGTGCAATCACTTCCTGCACCAGCACCTCGGGCGCGGATGCGCCTGCGGTGATACCGACATGCCGCTTGCCCCGCAGCCAGCCGGGGTTGAGTTCGCTGGCGCTATCGACCAGATACGCGGGCACTTTGAGATTATCCGCAACTTCGCGCAAGCGATTGGAATTGGAGCTATTGGGCGAACCGATCACGATCACCAGATCGCATTGTTGCGCCAGCAACTTGACCGCGTCCTGGCGGTTCTGCGTCGCATAGCAGATGTCGTCCTTCTTCGGCCCGGTGATAAAGGGGAAACGGGTTTTGAGTGCGGCGATGATGCTGCTGGCATCGTCTACCGACAGGGTGGTCTGCGTCACAAAAGCGAGATTGTTTTCGTCGTGCACGTTGAGCTCCTGTACATCGGCGGGCGATTCCACCAGATACATGCCGCCGCCGCTCTGCCCCATCGTGCCTTCCACTTCGGGGTGCCCGGCATGGCCGATCATGACGATCTCTTTGCCCTGCTCGCGCATGCGCGACACTTCGATGTGTACCTTGGTGACCAGAGGACAGGTCGCATCGAACACCGTGAGCCCGCGCGCTTCAGCTTCGCGCCGCACCGCTTGCGAAACCCCGTGTGCGCTGAATATGAGGATGCTATCGGGCGGCACATCGGCCAAATCTTCGATGAAGATCGCGCCCTTGGCCTTGAGCCCTTCCACCACGAACTTGTTATGCACCACTTCGTGGCGCACATAGATGGGAGCCCCGTGCAGCGCCAAGGCGCGCTCGACAATTTCGATAGCGCGATCTACCCCGGCACAAAAGCCGCGCGGATTAGCGAGTAACAGTTCCATCATTCTTCTCCGGTTTGTTTTTGAAGCTATCCCACAACAATAAAGCCGCGCCGATGTTGATCGCGCTATCCGCCACATTGAACGCGGCGAAATGATGCCCGTTCCAGTGAAAATCGAGGAAATCCACCACGTAGCCGTACATCAGCCGGTCGATCAGGTTGCCCAGCGCACCGCCGAGAATCAACGCCAGCGCGATGCAAAATAATTTCTCCTGCTGATGTTTGCGCAGCAGCCAGATGATCCACACGGCAGCGGCAACGGCAATCGCGCTGAACAGCCAGCGCTGCCAGCCGCCCGCATCGTTCAGCATACCGAACGATGCGCCGGTGTTATGCGCCAGCACCAGATTGAAGAAACCGGTGACCGTGTAACTTTCGCCGTAAGCGAAATGGCTGCTGATCCACAGCTTGCTGAGTTGGTCGAGAACGATCACCAGCGCGCTCGCCCCCAGCCATTTCACCAGCATGTGCTCTCCGGCAGGGATAATGTATCCGTAACGACTATGCATAGCGCCGCGCCTCGCCTGCGCCGTGCAGGTTAATCACACAGCGACCGCACAGCGCCGGATGGTTCGCGTCGCTGCCCACATCAGCACGGTAATGCCAGCAACGGTCGCACTTGGTGTATGCGCTCGGTGCAACCTTGATCTCCAGTTCGCCCCCTTCGCGCAGATACACAGTAGCGCGCGAGGTGATGAACACGAAGCGCAAATCATCGCCCAGCCGGGACAACAACTCAAATGTTTCTTTACCCGCGAATACATCGACTTCCGCTTGCAGCGCGGAGCCGATCGCCCCAGCCGCACGCTGCTCTTCCAGCTTCTTGTTCACCAGTTCGCGCACATTGCGAATGTCCTGCCATGCGGTCAGCGCCGCCGTATCCATGCCGCTCTCGGGCAACTCATACCATTGCCCCTCGAACACACTCATATCGTCCTTGCCGGTCAACACCGCCCACACCTCTTCGCCGGTAAACGACAGCACGGGCGCCATCAAGCGCACCAGCGCATGGGTGATGTGATACAGCGCATTCTGTGCCGAGCGCCGCGCCAGCGAATCTGCCCCTGCGGTGTAGAGCCGGTCTTTCAGGATGTCCAGATAAAAACCGCCCAGCGCTTCCGAGCAGAACGCCTGCAACTTCTGCACGATCAGGTGGAACTCGTAACGCTCATAATCGGCTGTTACTTCGTCTTGCAGCTTCTGCGCCAAAACCAAGGCATAGCGGTCGATCTCCAGCCATTGATCCACCGGCAAGGCGTGCTGACCGTGGTCGTAGTCGGCGATGTTCGCCAGCAGGAAGCGCAAGGTATTGCGGATGCGGCGATAGCTATCGGTAACGCGCTTGAGAATTTCTTCCGACAGCGCAATTTCGCCTGAATATTCGGTTGAGGCAATCCACAAACGCAGCATGTCTGCGCCCAGCTTGTTACAGATGTCTTGCGGCTCAATGCCATTGCCTTTCGACTTGGACATCTTGTAGCCCTTCTCGTCCACGGTGAATCCGTGGGTGAGCAACTGCCGATACGGCGCCCGCCCATCAATCGCGCAACCTGTCAGCAGCGAACTTTGGAACCAGCCGCGATGCTGATCGGAGCCTTCCAGATACAAATCTGCGGGATAGGCCAACTCCTCGCGCCTGCGCAACACCGCAAAATGCGTAGCGCCGGAATCGAACCACACGTCCAGCGTATCGGTCAGCTTGCGGTAGTGCGCGGCATCGTCGCCGAGCAATTCTTTGGCATCCAGCGCAAACCACGCTTCGATGCCCTGTTGCTCGATGCGTTTGGCGACCTGTTCCAGCAACTCCTTTGTTCTCGGATGCAAGGCCATGGTTTCCTTGTGCACGAAAAAGGTCATCGGCACGCCCCAGTTGCGCTGGCGCGACACGCACCAGTCGGGACGATTCTTGATCATCGCTTCGAGGCGCGCGCGTCCCCAAGCGGGGAAAAATTGCGTGTCCGCCACGGCTTGATTCGCCAGTGTGCGCAACTGTTCGCCGCCCACATCGGCATGTTGCTCCATACCGATGAACCACTGCGGCGTGGAACGGAAAATGATCGGCGTCTTGTGTCGCCAGCAATGCGGGTAGCTGTGTTTGAGCTTTTCCTGGTGCAGCAAATGGCCGCTGGCTTCCAGCGCCTGCAACACGATGTCATTAGCCTTCCACACGAACACCCCTGCCAGCGGTGTGCCGCCCGCATCCGGCGTGGTGGAAATAAATTTACCGTCATCGCCCACCGGATTGTCGTTCGGCAGATTGTATTTTTGCCCGACGAAGTAGTCGTCCAAACCGTGCGCGGGAGCGGTGTGTACCAAGCCGGTACCGGCTTCCGTAGTAACGTGAGTACCACAGATAATGGGGACAGTTCGCTCATAAAATGGATGCTTTAGAAGCAGCATCTCAATATCTGCCCCCTTACATCTTCCAATAGCGCCGTGATTATCAAGCTCACTACGTCCATATCGCGCCAAACAATCTTCTGCGAGATCGCTGACTAAAATCAACAATTCATTTGTTTCCTTTGTCTGAATTAATTCATAAGTTAATTCAGGATGGACGGAAACGGCTTCGTTTGCGGGCAACGTCCACGGTGTCGTCGTCCAGATCACCGCATAGACTTTGGCATCCGCAGGCAAATGCCCGATACCAAAGGCTTTCGCCACAGCCGCTTTGTCCTGCACCTCAAAGCCCACATCAATCGCGGGTGAAGTTTTATCTTCGTATTCCACTTCGGCTTCGGCCAAAGCGGACTGGCAATCCAGACACCAGTTCACCGGCTTGCGACCTTGATACAGATAGCCGCGCTCGTAAATTTTGCCGAGCGTGCGAACGATGTCAGCCTCGACATGAAAGTCCATGGTCAGATAGGGGCGATCCCAATCAGCCAAAATACCCAAGCGGATGAAATCTTTCTTCTGGCGCTCTACTTGCGCCTGCGCATATTCGCGGCACAACTCGCGGAACTCGGCGGGCGGGATCGCCTTGCCGTGTTTCTTTTCCACCTGCAACTCGATCGGCAAACCATGGCAATCCCAGCCCGGTACGTAAGGCGCATCGAAACCGCTCAGCGTCTTGCTCTTGACGATGATGTCCTTGAGGATTTTATTGAGCGCATGGCCGAGATGAATGTCGCCGTTGGCATACGGAGGGCCGTCGTGCAGCACGAATTTTTTGCGTCCCGCAGCAGCGGCACGGATGCGCTGGTAACGCTGCTGCGCCTGCCACAGCATTAGCATCTGCGGCTCGCGCTTGGCGAGATCGCCGCGCATCGGGAACGGGGTATCGGGAAGATTGAGGGTGTCTTTGTAATCAGTTGCCATTTTTAAACCAGTCCTTTGCTTGCCCGACATCGAGCGTAATCTGTTGCGTTAAACTTTCCAGCCCGGAGAACTTCATTTCATCGCGCAGCTTGTGCAGAAAATCCACATGCAGATGTTTGCCATACAACTGCTCGTCGAAATCGAACAGGTGTACTTCCAGCACGGGCTTGCCGTTCGCTTCCAACGTCGGACGCACTCCGAGACTCGCCACGCCCGCGCACATCTCGCCACCCTCGATGCGTACGCGCACCACGAAGATGCCCGTCAGCGCCGGACGGTTGTGTTTCAACTGGATATTGGCCGTGGGATAGCCCAGCTTGCGCCCCACCTTCTCGCCATGCTCCACATGCCCGCTGATGCTGTAGGGACGCCCCAGATAACGCTGCGCCAAACGCAAATTGCCCTCGGCCAACGCCATGCGCACCGCCGTGCTGGAAATACGCACGCCGTCCTGCAACACGCTACTCATGGACTTCACCGTCACGCCCTGCTGCGCCCCCATTTTCTCCATCAGCGCAAAATCGCCGCCGCGCGCATTGCCGAAGCGGAAGTCGTCGCCGATCAGCACATGCTTCACCGCCAAGTCCCGATAGAGCAGATTGATAAACCCCGCCGCACTCGTGCGCGCCATGCGCTCGTTGAAACGGCAAACGTGTACCCGGTTCAAACCGAGCACATCAAACCGTTCCAGCTTCTCGCGCAGATTAGTCAACCGGGCGGGAGCCTGTTCCGGGGTGAAAAACTCGCGCGGATGCGGCTCGAACACGATAGCGGCAGTCGCCAAACCACGCTCGCGCGCAGCGAGCTGCAACTGTTCCAGCAAGGCCTGATGTCCGAGATGCACACCATCGAAGTTGCCGACGGTGAGCGCAAGGGGTTGCTTGTCAGGGGAAGAGAGTCCGCGAAGTATCTGCATAACGGCGCGGATTATACCGTAGGGAGGGCGATTCGTTGCCTTACATCAAGCTGCGGAACAAGTGTTTAGGGTACCTCTAAAAATTCAGATTTCGCCCAAATGCAAGGCGCGGAAAAAAATTTCGCCGCGCCGCATATGGATGATATGTAAGCAAGAAATTTTTTCCGCAACGCCGCATAACCAGCCACTTGCCCGCTTGCGGGCTTAGTGGAATGGCTAGTAGCTTCATCAGTTGGGATGAAATATGGATTTAGAGGTGCCCTTTATGCCGTACCGCCCACAACCAATCCTTCGATACGCACCGTGGGCTGCCCCACACCGACCGGCACGCTCTGCCCCTCTTTGCCGCAGGTGCCGACGCCGGGGTCGAGCGCCAGGTCGTTGCCGATCATGGTCACCTGCGTCAAGGCTTCCGGGCCGTTGCCGATGAGGGTTGCGCCTTTGACCGGATAGGTGATCTTGCCGTCTTCGATCATGTAGGCTTCGGTGGTAGAGAACACGAACTTGCCGCTGGTGATGTCCACCTGTCCGCCGCCGAAATTGGCCGCATACAGACCGTGTTTGACCGAGGCGATGATCTCGTCGCGGGTCTTGTCGCCGTTGAGCATCATGGTGTTGGTCATGCGCGGGATGGGCAGGTGGGCGAAGGATTCGCGCCGTGCGTTGCCCGTGACCGGCACGCCCATCAGGCGCGCGTTCATGGTGTCTTGCAGGTAGCCGCGCAGGATGCCGTCTTCGATCAACACAGTGCGCTGCGTGGGGTTGCCCTCGTCGTCCATGTTGAGCGAGCCGCGACGGTCGGCAATCGTGCCGTCGTCCACCACGGTCACGCCTTTGGCGGCCACGCGTTCGCCGACTCTGCCGGAAAATGCCGAGCTGCCTTTGCGGTTGAAGTCGCCTTCCAGCCCGTGCCCTACCGCTTCGTGCAACAGGATGCCCGGCCAGCCGCTACCCAGCACCACGGTCATGCTGCCCGCCGGGGCGGGACGCGCATCCAGTGCCACGGTGGCTTGATGCACGGCTTCTTTGGCATAACGCTGCAATACCTCGTCGTCGAAATAACCGTAGTCGAAACGCCCGCCGCCGCCTGCCGAGCCCTGTTCGCGTTTGCCGTTGCTCTCGACGATGACCTGTAGCGACAGACGCACCAGCGGGCGGATGTCGGCATTGAGCAGCCCGTCGCTGCGCGCCACCAGCACCACTTCGTATTCGCCCACCAAGCCCGCCATCACTTGCGTGACGCGCGGATCGAGGGCGCGGGCATATTTCTCCAGACGCTCCAACAGCGCGACCTTGCTGGCCGCATCCAAGCTGGCGATAGGGTCATGCGGCAGATACAGTCCATGCGCCTTGCCCGCTTTCAACATCGGCACAGTTTGTTTTTTACCCTGACGCGCGATGGCGCGAGTGGCGAGTGCGGCGCCTTCCAGTGCAGAAAGGCTGATGTCATCGGAATAGGCGAAGGCGGTCTTCTCACCGCTCACGGCGCGCACGCCCACGCCTTGGTCGATGCTGAAGCTGCCGGATTTGACGATGCCCTCCTCCAGCGACCAGCTCTCGGCGCGCCCGTACTGAAAATACAGGTCGGCATAATCCACGCGATGCGCCAGCATCTTGCCGAAGATAGCGCCGAGGTCGTTGACGTTCAGGCCGTGCGCGGTCAACAGCGACTGCTGCGCCAGTTTCAATGCAGGGGTTCTCATTGGGCACCTTCGCAAGGTTGGCACGACAAGGTGCGGTGCGACAAGGCGGGCAGACTGGAGCGCAAGCTGGCCTGATAGCCGGGATTGATCTCGGCCACGATCACACCGGAGCCCTGATTCAGTTCGTCCAACACGCGCCCCCACGGATCGACGACCATGCTGTGCCCGTGTGTCTGGCGACCATTGACGTGATACCCGCCCTGCGCGGCGGCGATAAAGTAACTCAGATTCTCGATGGCGCGCGCGCGCACCAGCGGTTCCCAATGCGCCTTGCCCGTGGTCGCCGTGAACGCGGAAGGCAATACGATGATGTCCGCGTCCCGCATGGAGCGGAACAGCTCGGGGAAACGCAAGTCGTAGCAGATCGCCAGCCCGATGCGCCCGAACGGGCTCTCCACCACCACCACCCGATTGCCCGCTTCAATGGTATCGGCCTCGTGGTAGTGCTCGTTGCCGAGCTCGAGATTGAACAGATGTATCTTGTCGTAACGCGCCACCTGCTCACCCGACTCGTTGTACACGAGGCAACTGTTGCGCACCTTGTTCTGCGCATCGGCCAGCAGCGGGATAGAGCCGCCCACCAACCATATTTTGTGTCGGCGCGCGGCTGCGCTGAGAAAGGACTGTATCGGTCCGCTACCCGGCTGTTCGCACACGGCAAGTTTGTCGGTTTCTTGCATGCCCATGATGGCAAAAAATTCCGGCAGCACCACCAGCTTGGCCCCCTGTTGCGCGGCTATTTCGATCAGCCTGCCGGCCTCCTTCAGATTCCCCGCAACATTGGGGCCGGAGGCCATCTGCACGGCAGCAACTTTGAAAGCATTTTGTTGCGCGACAAGGCGGGATTGCGCGGAATTTGGGGAAAACATGTTCTGCGGCTTTCAGATAATTCAATTATCGGGATTATTGGGAGAAATTTTGACTTGGCCGACTTTTTCAACTTTTGGATCAATCCAGCTACCGGTGACATTGTATTCAAACGACACCAACTTATCGAGCGGATCGCGCAATATTTTATTGGCCAGGAATACCCCCGCCCCCACCGCCGGCCCCGCGGCAAATGCCAACAGCGAGACGCTGTCTCCCACTGTGGGCAACACCCGCACACGCAGATTTTGCGTCTCGCGACCCAAGTCGACCTGACCGGACAAGGTGACTTGCGCCGCAGAGCCGTTGATCTTGAAATCGTTGGTGAAGAGTACGCCCTGCCTGATCTGCGCGACCCCGGCAATGTTGTCGAACTCGAAGCCTTTGCTGAACACATCGGTAAAATCGAGCGTAACCCGCTTGGGCAACGATTGCAGACTCAGCACACTCAGCAACCTGCCGGCCCCCATATCCTGTTTCAGAAATTGCCCTTTGACCATGTTCAAATTCAAATGGCCGTCCAGATTGGCCAATGCCAGTTCATGCGGCGCTCCCGGCCACAGCAGATCGCAATCCAGCGACCCGCTGCCGTTTTTCATGCCATTGCGGTAGCCGGAACGGGCCAAAACATTGCCCACATCGTTGAGGGTGAGCTTGACAGCAATGTGCGTTTGCGCCGGGGACATGCCCCACTTCCCGTTCGCCACCAGCACCCCGTCGGCATTCGACAGGCGGAAATGATCCAGCAGAATATCTTTTTCGAACTGGCTGGCATGCAACTCGACGCGTCCCAGTTGTTTGCCCTGATAAGAAAAATGATCGACCACGACGTCGAGCACAGGGATATCGATATTGCCTGCGGCAGCGGCTGGCTCGGCGGCACTCGCGGCCCCGGTTTTCATCTCTTTTTCGCCCTCGCCCAACGCCGCATTCTTCAGGCGCGCGATCAGTTTGCCTTTTCCCTGCGGAAACCAGTTCAGCTCGCCGCTCAGTTCTTTTGAGGCCAATTGCGCCGTGACGATGCCGTTGCGATTGCGCGCATGGATATTCAGCCCGTTAACGGTGCTGCCATAGCCGATGAGCCTGTGCACGACCATATCCACGCCATCGATCGCGGGGACGTCCATCGCGTCGCCGGAACCGCCCGGCAACGCGCCATTCCAACCTTCCAGCGACAACAACGGCAAGATGCCGGTTATCCAGATACCATCCCTGTCCGGCACGCGTCGCGTCGGCCCAAAATTCACATAACCGCGCCTGATACTGCGCGTGCCGCTTGTATCGTCCACCCGTACCATGCGCGCGCTGAGCAGATCGCCGTATTGCAGCCACATCACATCTTGGGACGCACTGGCGCTTCTTAATTCGAACCTGAGCGGAACCGCTTCTTTCGCCCGTTTGGACAAAGGTTCGGGCAAATCTGAAGCCAGCCCCAACAGATTTGACGTCACGACCACGGCAAACTGTTTGCCGCGCGACGAGACATCGCCCTCCCATTCCGCAGTCCCGCTCAATGACTGCAACACGGCCACGGGGTTGAGCTTGCGCCATGTTTCCAGATTGATTTTGCCATGCATTTTTGCTTTCAATGCGCCGTCGGCATCGGTTCGGATTGAGACCGTTGCCGGGCCACCGAGCACTTGCGCACCGATCTCTTTTGCTTGCAGCGCCGATTCAGTAAACAGCAAATCGCCCGTCACCCTGCGCGCCCAAGGAATACCCTCGTCCAGGCTGATGTCGTTATCGGCAAAGTGATAGCTGCCGTTTACTTTAACCGGCTTGTCGCTCAAGGGAATATCGAGTTGCAGATTCAATTTGCCCTCGCCGTGCGCGACGGTGTTATCGGTAACACCATCGATATAAGCGCGTATCGGGCTGTGTTTGATGAAATTCAAGCCATGCCTCGTTTCGCCGCTGACTTCGCCGCGTATCTGCAACAGCGCATCCGGGCTCATGAGATCCGGGATGCTGGCATTAACCCTTTGTGCCCTGGCCCCGTCCAGCACGGCAGATGTCGAATCGACCTGTAGATGCCTGCCTTCAATCAGCAAGGTGACAGTGGCGTTCTCGACACGCGGCCAATCTTTGGCGTAATCGATGACTACGCCTCTGGCTTTGACTTTGACCTGAAAAAGCCCTTTCCTGTTGCCCGCAAACGGAAAATCGTTCAGGTCGCCGCGCAAACGCAGATGCGCCTCGTCAGCCTCGCCGCCCAGCAGCCCGGTTTGCAGCCAGTCCATGGTTTCTTTACCCAGCAGTTCCTTGGGCAGATAGCGCACCGCATGGCGCACCGAGGCACGGGTCAGATTCAAGGTCACATCCGCCACGCCGGGGCCATTGGCATCGGTTTGATAATTACCGTAGGCAGTCCCGGCCAGATCGGCATTGGCGACGGAGAAATTATTCAGTTTCACGTCCCAGCCGTCCCGCTTGCGCTGCCAACTGGTCTGCGCCGTAAACGTATCGAAAACCAGCGGTTCCAGCAGTAGCTGCGGCGCGTCCAATTTCAAACGCGGGGCATTCAGCGACAAGACCCCGCTGTTGTCGCTGCCGTCCACCTGGCCGCTTAGCCTCTCTACGCCGGGAAGGTTTCCGACGCGGTGCACGGACACGTTATCGAAACGCGCCTTGATATCGAAACGCGCAAGGCGGTCTTCTCCACCTTGCCATTGTGCGCGCAGATCCGCGATATGGCCGCGCGGGGCGAACTCCGCGAGTTTCTGTTTGAACGGTTGCGCCAGCGGCATGTATTCCGCCATCACGGTGAGACCGGCCAAATCGATGGAATTTGCCTGTATCTCTCCTGCCGCGAGACGGCTTTCCTTGCCGCCCGCCAAGCGCAGATGAAAATCCGTCGGCGGCAACGCAAAACCATTCACCATTTGCAACGCGAGCTTTTGGGTCGACACCTCGAACCCGCGCTCGACTGCATGCCAACCCACCCGCCCGCGCAGCATCGCCAAATTCAAGGCGGGCAACTCCGCTGCCAGGCGGCTCTGCACTTCAATCAAATCCAAATCTGCGGTGATGCGTTTAAGCTGCCCGCCCCCGATGCCCAGCCATGCACGCCCCCCCCCTCGGGCGCGGCTAAACTCATCCGGCAGATTGAGCCACGCCCCCCATGTACCGACATCGGCGCGGTCGATTTGCGCGAACAGCTCACCACGCCAGCCCCCCCAATCCGAAAAGCTGCCCCCTACCAGATCGCCGCGCACATCCAAGGGGGTCGCGACCGCTGCCGGGGGCGCGATGCGTATGGCGAAACGGTGATGCGCCCCGTCGTTTTCCAGACGCAAGCGCACATCGCTGAGCGCCAGCAACGGCCTGTCGTACAACTCGTCCTGCCAGGCAATGCGCCCGTTGCGCACGATGATGCGCGATTGATGCAACAACCAGTCGGAAAGTTTGTCGTCGCCGGGCTGCCCGGACAGTTCGAAACCGGCAACATGCAAAAACCCCCGCTTATCGCGGCGTATCACCAGATCGGGCTCATCCACTTCCAGGGTATTGAGACGCAACTCCCCGCTCAGCAAAGTCATCCAGGAAACGATGTTATCCACCCGCCGCAACACCAATGCGCTGCCCCCCCGCGCATCCAGCAGGCGCACATCGGCGAACAAGAGATGCGGGCGCAAACCACGCCAGTCGGCCTCGATTTTCCCGATCGTCACAGGCATGCCAACCGCACGGCTAACCAGCACAGTAACTTCGTTGTGATATTTCTCGATGTCGGGCAAGACCCAATAACGCAGCGTCAGCAGTACGGCCATCGCAGCGATGGACAGCGCAATAACCACCAATGACAGGACTCGCCCTACCAAACGGCACTGCGACCAAACGAAATGTTGCGGGAACTTCAGCATTGTCCCGATGCGCGGAGAGACCGCGAGTGGATATTCAGAAAGCAAAACATAAGGGATTTATAATGCGCCGATTAACAGTGTTCACAGGGAGTCTCTATAAATTCATAAATTCAAAATCCTAAGCGAGGCAAGGCGCGAAAGAAATTTTAGCGCGCCGCATATGCCTGATATGCAAGCGTTAAAATTTCTTGAGCAACGCAGTATCGCGACGGAATTTGGATTTATAGAGATTTTTTTTATTCTACCCCGAACCCCCCACCATGAATACGTCCACGCACAATCCAGACTTCGAAGACATCGTGCAACACGGCAAGCACTGCAGCCGCTACCTGAACAGGTTGCTGGAAGCGGAGCCGCTATTGCTCCCCTGGCTGCGGGAACAATACCAGACGCCCTGTAGCGCCGATGAAATCAGGGGCTGGCTGGATGCTATGCCCGCCGGCAGTGAAGCGGAGCTGTCCCGCGCCCTGCGCGATTTGCGCAAACGCGTCATGCTGAAAATACTGATGCGCGATCTGGGCGGACTGGCCGACCTCGACGAAGTCATGCGCTGCATGACCGCGCTGGCCGAACTGGCCGTACAGCGCGCATTGGGCTTTGCAGCGCGCGCGCTGGTTGAACAGTATGGACAGCCTGTCGGGGCGGAGAGCGGCACGGGACAAGAACTGCTCGTGATCGGCATGGGCAAACTGGGCGGCGGCGAGCTGAATGTTTCTTCCGACATCGACCTGATTTTCGTCTACGCCGAAGACGGCGAGACCAACGGCTCCCGCACGCTGAACAACCACGAGTTTTTCAGCCGGGTCGGACGCAAGCTCATCAATCTCATCAACGAACTCACCGCGCACGGTTACGTATTCCGCGTCGATATGCGTTTGCGCCCTTACGGAGACAGCGGCGCGCTGGTGATGAGCTTCGCCGCGCTGGAAGAGTATCTGGTGTCGCAGGGACGCGAATGGGAACGTTATGCGTGGATCAAGGCCCGTGTCATTGCGCCCGCAAACGCAGCCGCCACCAGCGAGCTGATGGCCTTGGCGCAGCCTTTCGTGTTCCGCAAATATCTCGACTACGGCGCTTTCGAGTCGATGCGCAAACTGCACGCGCAGATACGCCAGGAAGTCGAGCGCAGGGATCGCGCCCACAACATCAAACTCGGTCCCGGCGGCATACGCGAAATCGAATTCATCGCCCAGGTATTCCAGCTCATCCGCGGCGGGCGCGATGCCACGCTGCGCATCCGCCCGACCCGGGCGGTGTTGCACCTGCTCGCCGACATCGGCCAGATCGATGCGCAGACAGCGGAAGAGCTAGATAAAGCCTACGTGTTCCTGCGCAATCTGGAACACCGCTTGCAGTATCTGGACGATCAGCAGACTCAGGACATTCCCGCCGACGAGAGCAACCGCGCCCTGCTGGCGACCGGAATGGGCTATGCCGGCTATGCGGCACTGCTGTCCGACCTCGATGCGCATCGCGCGCATGTCAGCCATCACTTCAGTCAAATCTTCAGTACCGGACAGGACGAGGCCGGCAGCAGCCCGCTCTGGAACGAGCAACTCGGCACCGAAGCACTGGCGAACACGTTGGGCGAACAGGGCTACACCCATGCGCGCGAACTGGCCGAACAGCTCGTGCAACTGCGCAACAGCAACCGCTATAAACAATTACCGGAAATCAGCCGGGCACGTTTCGACAAAATCGTCCCGCAACTGGTTGCGCGCAGCCGGGCCCTCGCCCAACGCGATGTGGCACTGCCGCGCCTGCTTAAACTGCTGGAAAACATCAGCCGGCGCAGCACCTATCTCGCCTTTATGACCGAGCATCCGCAGGCGCTCGAACGCCTGGCGCGCTTTGCCGGAGCCAGCGAGTGGGCGTGCAACTACCTCTCCATGCACCCCAGCCTGCTCGACGAATTGCTCGATGCGCGCGAAATTTACCGCGCGCCGGATTGGCGGAAACTGGATGCCGCGCTCGCCGCACGGCTACAGGAACACGCGGGCGATCTGGAACAGCAAATGGATGCGTTGCGGCATTTTAAACAGGCGCAGACTTTCCAGTTGCTGGCGATGGATCTGCAAGGGCTGCTGCCGCTGGAGACACTGAGCGACCATCTCAGCGATCTGGCCGACCTGATCCTGCAACAGGTGCTGAAACTGTGCTGGGGCGACGCGCGCAAGAAACACCGGGAATACGCGCAGTTCGCCAGTGACAATTTCGCATCCAGCTCGCTGGATAGCGAATTGCCTGCCTTTGGTATTATCGCTTACGGAAAGCTGGGCGGACGCGAACTGGGCTACGACTCCGATCTCGATCTGATCTTTTTGTTCGACGATGAACATGCGGATGCGGGGGAGAACTACGCCAGACTGGCGCAGCGTATCAATACGGTGCTGAGCAGTTACACCTCGGCGGGACGCCTGTATGAAACCGATCTGCGCTTGCGTCCGAATGGAGCCAGCGGATTGCTGGTCAGCAGCACCGCCGCGTTTGCGGAGTACCAGAAAAACCAAGCTTGGGTATGGGAGCATCAGGCACTCACGCGCGCGCGCTTCTGCGCGGGCGATGACAGCGTGGGCAAACAGTTCGATGCGATCCGCGAACAGGTGCTGCGCCAACCGCGCGACATTGCAGCACTACGCCGCGAAGTCATCGTCATGCGCCGGAAAATGCACGACGGACATCCGAACAAAAGTACCCTATTCGACATCAAACACGACAGCGGCGGCATGGTAGACATCGAATTCATGGTGCAGTTTCTGGTGCTCGCCCATGCGGCAGATCATCCCGAACTCACCGCCAATAGCGGCAACCTTGCGCTACTGCATGCAGCCGCGAACCTCAATTTGATCGGGCGGGAAAGCAGTAACGCCGTGCGCGACATTTATCGCCAGTTGCGCCGTTTGCAACACCAGATGCGGCTGAATAACCAAACTTTATGCCGTGTCGAACATGGAACGCCCGACATCACACCGGTGTTGGCTTTATGGGAGGAACTACTGGGGAATCAAACCGCTTTAGGCTCGCCGCCCGGGGCGGGGAAATAGGCGATATTGTTTTTACCCCCCATACCGGAAAGTGGGGCATGCCCCACTTTCCCCACCAGCAGGTAAGAGGTCATTTCGCCCTTGCCCTTCATATTGAGCACATTGGGCGGCTCAAACAGGTAATCCAGACGCAAGCGGTTGTAGGCCAGCTTATCGGCAAGGATGTTTCCCGCCTTGGCATCATCGGTCAAACGACTGGCAATATTGACCGCATCGCCCCACACATCAATGACCAGTCCCTTCCAAACCGGATAAGCGCGCGGATGATCGCATGAACCGCCCATAAATGAAAAAAGTACCAGATAGGGGCTAGCATCCTCCCGCACCGGACTTCATAAAGTGCGGGGAAAGGGCTAGAATCACGCCCTTCGCATAACTCATGAATCACTAAGGAAATCACCATGTCCATGTCCGACCGCGACGGCTTCATCTGGCACGACGGCAAACTCGTGCCTTGGCGCGAGGCCACCACCCACGTACTCACCCATACACTGCATTACGGCATGGGAGTGTTCGAAGGGGTACGAGCATACAAGACCACACAGGGCACGGCGATTTTCCGTTTGCAGGAGCATACCGACCGTCTGTTCAACTCGGCCTATATCTTCAAGATGAAGATGCCCTACGACAAAGAGACACTGATGGAGGCACAGCGCGAAGTGGTGCGCGCCAACAAGCTGGAATCCTGCTACATCCGCCCTATCGCGTTCTACGGTTCCGAGGCGATGGGCATCGCCGCGACGGCCATCAGCACCCACGTGGCCGTGGCTGCCTGGCCGTGGGGCGCGTATCTGGGCGAAGAAGGTATGGCCAAAGGCATCCGCGTGAAAACATCGAGCTTCACCCGCCATCACGTCAACGTGAACATGTGCCGCTCCAAATCCGTGGGCACCTATACCAACTCCATCCTCGCGCATCAGGAAGTGGCGCACGACGGCTACGATGAAGCGCTGCTGCTGGATGTGGACGGTTACGTGGCGGAAGGCGCGGGCGAGAACATCTTCATCGTGAAGAAGGGCAAGCTCTATACGCCCGACCTGACTTCGTGCCTGGAAGGCATCACGCGCGATTCCATCGTCACGCTGGCACAAGACCTGGGGATCGAGTTGATCGAAAAACGCATCACGCGCGACGAAGTGTACTGCGCCGAAGAAGCGTTTTTCACCGGCACGGCCGCGGAAGTCACCCCCATCCGCGAACTCGACAACCGCACCATAGGCGCAGGCAGTCGCGGACCGGTTACGACCCAATTGCAGTCGCTGTTTTTCGACATCGTCAGCGGCAAAAATACAAAATACGCCGACTGGCTGGATCACGTTTAATTGACACCGACCACGGAGGAAGCACCATGAAGCCTGGAGTACGTTATATCGAAATCACTGCCGATGCGTTGCCGCTGTTTTGCCCGATGCCCAATCAGGAACTGTGGGACTCGCATCCCCGCGTCGCCATCCCCGTCGAAAAGCTGGGAACGGCAAGCTGCCCTTATTGCGGCACGACTTACAAACTGAAGGGCGAACTCCCCAAGGGGCATCACTGAGCCGCAGATCGTTCACCTCATGCAAAAAATTCTGGTAGTTGCACCCAGCTGGGTGGGCGACTGCATGTTGATGCAGCCGATGTTGCTGCGTCTCAAACAGCGCTTTCCCGACAGCGCCATTGATGTATTAGCCCCGCCCTGGACGGTATCGCTGCTCGGGCAGATACCCGAAGTGCATGAGGTTATCGCCAACCCTTTCCCGCATGGCGCACTACAGCTGCCCGCACGCCATCGTCTCGGCAAGCAGTTGCGCGCAGCCCGTTATGATGCCGCATATATATTGCCCAATTCGCTCAAGTCGGCGCTGGTTCCCTTTTTCGCGAATATCCCCAAGCGCATCGGTTTCGTCGGCGAGATGCGTTACGGTTTGCTCAACGACGCGCGCCAACTGGACAAGGTAAAACTACCGTTGATGGCCGAACGATTTGCATGGCTGGCGGAAGAAGCAGGTAGCCCGCTGCCCCGCCCCGTCCCGCAACCAAGGTTGAATGTCGGCGCAGAAAGGCGCCAACAAGTATTGCGCAAATTCGGCCTGACATTGACGCGGCCCGTTGCGGTCTTCTGCCCCGGCGCGGAGTATGGTCCGGCAAAACGCTGGCCGATCCCGTATTTCGCCGAACTGGCGCAACATTTGCGCGAACGCGGTTATGCGGTATGGCTGCTGGGCGCAAGCAAGGATAGGGAAGTCAGCGAGAAAATCGTCACGCTGGGCAACGGACACTGCCGTAATTTATGCGGCGAGACCGATCTGGGCGAAGCCATCGCTCTGCTGTCCTGCGCCGATCTGGTAGTCAGCAACGACTCCGGCCTGATGCATATCGCCGCAGCGCTCGACCGCCCGATGATCGCCATCTTCGGCTCCAGCAGCCCGCTATTCACCCCGCCGCTGTCCGACAAGGCGCAGGTGCTCAAACTCGATTTGCCATGCAGTCCCTGTTTCAAGCGCGAATGCCCATTGGGACACTTCAATTGCATGATGCAACTCACCCCTGCCCGTGTTGCACAATATATTCCCATCGTTCTGGAGAAGCGCACATGACTACCCCGCCCAAAGAGATTTTCAAGGCCTATGACATTCGCGGCATCGTCGGCAAAACGCTGACCGATGACATCGTCGAGCAAATCGGCCACGCCATCGGCTCGGAAGCTGCCGCGCGCAAACAGCACACCATCGCCATCGGGCGCGACGGGCGCTTGTCCGGCGAGGGCTTCGCCCAGGCGCTGGCGCGCGGCATCCAGAAGAGCGGCATCAACGTCATCGACGTGGGTCGCGTCGCCACGCCCATGGTGTATTTCGCGGCATTCCAATTGAAGACCGACTGCGGCGTGATGATTACCGGCAGCCACAATCCGCCGGATTACAACGGTTTGAAGATGGTGCTGGCGGGCGAAACTTTGTCCGGCGACACCATCCAGTCGCTGCGCACCCGCATCGCTTCGGAAAACCTGGCGCACGGCACAGGCAGCTACTCGCAATACGACATCGCGCCGGAATACATCGCGCGCATCGTTGCCGACATCAAGCTGGACAAGCCGCTCAACATTACCGTGGATTGCGGCAACGGCGTGGCGGGGGATTTCGCCGCCGATCTGTACCGCCAATTGGGCTGCACGGTGACCGAGATGTTCTGCGCAGTGGACGGCAACTTCCCCAACCACCATCCCGACCCGTCCGACCCGCACAACCTGGAAGACCTGATCGCCGCACTGCACGGCAACGACAGCGAAATCGGCCTCGCCTTCGACGGCGACGGCGACCGCTTGGGCGTGGTCACCAAAGACGGCAAGATCATCTACCCCGACCGCCAATTGATGCTGTTTGCCGCCGACGTATTGAGCCGCAACGCGGGCGCGGAAATCATCTTCGACGTGAAGTCCACACGCAACCTGTTCCCGTGGATACGCGAGTGCGGCGGCAAGCCAACCTTATGGAAGACCGGACATTCGCTGGTGAAAGCCAAGATGAAGGAAACCGGCGCGCTGCTGGCGGGTGAAATGAGCGGCCACATGTTTTTCAAAGAGCGCTGGTACGGCTTTGATGACGGTCTCTATTCCGGCGCGCGCTTGCTGGAGATATTGAGCAAGGTCGCCGACCCAAGCGCCACGCTGAACGCATTGCCCGATGCCGTCTGTACACCGGAACTGCACATCCATACCGCAGAAGGCGTGAACCACAGTTTGATCGCGCGCCTGCAACAAGAGGCTCGCTTCACCGATGCCCAAGACATCATCACGATTGACGGACTGCGCGTGGAATATGCGGACGGCTTCGGCCTGATGCGGCCATCCAACACTACGCCAGTGATCGTGCTGCGCTTCGAGGCCGATACCGAAGCCGCGCTGCGGCGCATCCAAGAAGATTTCAGGAAAGTGCTACTGGCGGCGAATTCGACATTGCAGTTGCCGTTCTGAGGCGCACTCAGCCGTAGATTGGCTTGACGGAGGAAACCCGTTCACCACGAACGCTTGCCCCCTTCTCCCGGCGGGATAACCAGCGACTTGCCCGCTCTTGTACTCTGCCCGCCAACGGCGGGTGGGGTGTGCGGGCTTAGTCGATTGGCTAGTTGTTTCATCAGAGGGATTGAGCGCGAGAGAAATAACGTGAGACAAAGAACCTGCATGGTTTTATGGAAAGCTCAATAATTCAGACCTTCCTTAATACAACTTGCGGATGGAACTGTTCCCATTGTCTACAATGATCAGGTTGCCACAGTAAACGGTGATTCCCCAAAGCGAGCGGAACCGTGCCGTACCTCCCGCGCCCCCTGTGCCGTCTGCCGTTCCCCCGGCTCCGGCCAACCCGGCAGTGGTAGTAACAACGCCCGTTCCAGCGGCGGCTGTCGTTCCGTTAGCGATCTTGCGCACGACATACCCGCCACCGGTGACCCCGCTGCTGCTCTCCGTCACATACAGGTTCGTGCCATCGGTAGTTATTCCCATGGGAAGATTGAACGTGGCGCCGGTTCCCGTGCCGTCGGTAGAAGCCGTGGTTGTCACATTATTGAAATTCCCTGCCAGGGATGACACGGCACCCGTCGCAATGACGATCTTGCGTATATCCTGATAGTAGCGGTCTGCGACAAACAGACTTGTACCGTCGGTGGTGATGCCTTCCAGATTGTTGAAGCTGGCCGTAGTTCCCACACTGTCAACGTGTCCCACTGCTCCGGTTCCGGCAAAGGTGCTGACCGCCTTCGTAGCGATATTAACTTTGCGGACACGGACGCCATCGGTGACATAGAGGTCAGTGCCGTCTGTCGTAATTCCTTTCGGCTTGGCGAATATTGCCGCAGCGCCGATGCCATCCGTCGACGGGCCGCACACACCTGATTGTCCTGCAAAAGTAGATACGGTGGCAGTAGCAATATCAATTTTGCGGATCATGCAGCCGTTGAATTCGGTCACAAAGAGACTGGCACCGTCGCTGGTGATGTCATAGGGCCGGAAGAATAGTGCAGCGGTGCCCACGCCGTCGGCATAGCCCGAGGTGCCTGCCGGGCTCCCCGCAAACACCGATACGGCCTTCGTAACCGGGTCTATCTTGCGAATAGCGTTGTTGAGGTAATCGGCGACATAGAAATAGCTGCCGTCGGTGGTCACTCCGTACGGCAGGCTGAATCTTGCGGCAGTGCCCATGCCATCCACCAGCCCGCTAAACCCGCTCGAACCCGCAACAGTGGCGACATTGCCAGTGAGGGCGAGCGACTTCCCCTGCATAGCTCCCGCCTGAAGCTTATAGAACGTTTCGGAAACCTCCGCCGACGAGGAGCTTGCACCGGTGCTGCTCACCGCCGCGACCGTGTAGTAATAGGTGCTTCCGACGGTGCCAGCCGTATCAATGTATGAGGTTGTGGCGGTGCTGCCCGCCAGTGTGCCCGCCGCACCAGTCACGGTTGAACGATAGACGTTGTATGACGTTGCTCCCGTTACGGCAGGCCAGGAAACGGTAATCTTGTTATTGCCGCACGCGGCAACCACCGCCGTAGGCGTAGCCGGTGCAGTTGCGCTGCCGCCCGCAGGCATTGAACTTGCGCTTCCTCCACCACACGCTGTAACCGATGCGGCGACCGCGAATACCATCAACCAGGCAGCAGTGACAACATATCCGCGCTTAATCATTTGATTTCCCCCTTTTGTCATGGTTGTCCGAACCAGCCTAGCGGCATCTCGGGACATTGTGCTAGGCTTTCTGAGAGGCTCTTGGTTGTTGCCATTAGAACGGATGGATTCTCGTTGCGACAATGATGCATAAGCATCATTTGTAAAATTAGGCAGCCCGTTGCCGTCTTGGATATTGCAATGAAAATTTTTAGCGACTTGCTGCTCGAACTCTATCGCCTGGCTCAGGATGCGCCGGCTGCGGAATTTCAAACACGTGTTCTGGACGCGGTACGAGAAAAACTGGCGTTTGATTCCGCCCTGTGGGCAACAGGTGTAATAGGGCCGGAGGGCGCAACGCCTCACGCAATTTTTGTTTACCGCCAGCCGCTCGACATGATGGAAAAATGGAGGCACATCAAGCCTCGCGACACGCTTATCTATGAAGCATTCAACAATCTGGGGCGAACGGTCAATGCCGCTTTAGGCTCCGATTCCAGCTGGCAAGCGCGATTGAGCACCGACATGATGGCTCACATCAGACGCTATGGCATGGAACATACCTTGATGACAATGATCTCAACGCCGATTTTGCGATTGTATACGGCAGTATCTTTCTATCGCGCCGATCCCGGACAGCCGTTTACCGAGACCCAGAGACTGCTCAAACAGAACTTGACGCCGCATCTTGCAGAAGCCTGGAACATCAACCGCTTCGGTTTTGTGAATTCCGCCCGCAACAATGAAGCGCAACCCAGTCACGGACAGGCGATTTGCGACAGCAAGGGCATGCTGTACAACACCGACCGGAATTTCACCGGGTTCATGCTCGCCGAATGGCCAGAGTGGAATGGGCCGCAATTGCCGGCCGAGTTGCTAAAAACGTTATCCGGCAACAACCCACGCCGTTATGCCGGTCGCCATACTGTCATTTCAGTTGAAACGCTCAACAACCTGGAACTTCTCAACGCCAGAAAAACATCGGCAATCGATGTGCTAAGCACTCGCGAGCGTGATGTGGCCTCTCTGTTCGCCAAGGGTGCGGATTACCGCGCAATCGCCGATGCCTTGCATATAGCCCCGGTGACCGTGCGCAACCACTTGCAGCATATTTATATCAAGCTGAGTGTCACCAGCAAAATAGAACTGGCGCGCCTCGTAAACAACAATTGAGAACAAGTTCCAGCAACGCCGCGCCAGTGATCGTGCTGCGCTTTGAAGCGGATGATAAAGCTGCGCTTAAACGGATGCGGGAAGATTTTCGCCGCGTGCTGTTGCTGCAAATTCAAACTTGCAGCTACCCTTTTAAATAAAGGTGCTTGGGATTACTGCGTGGCGAAAGCCAGCTTGCGCTGGCGCGGCTGCAACCAATAGGCGGCCAGCTCGCGCAACAGTTCTTGAAATTGATTGATATCCGCAGGCTTGCTCACAAAACTGTTCGCACCGATCTGGTAACTCAACAATATATCGGATTGCGCGCAAGTTTCTGAAAACACGATGATGGGTAAATCCTGCGTGCTGGCATCCATACGCAACCGGCGCAATACGGCAAGACCGCTCAGTTTGGGCAACTTCAAGTCCAGCAGAATCAATCTCGGCAGGGGATTCCTGACCTCGGTATTGCGCGACAACCACGCCAAGGCTTCCACACTATCATCCACGACCACCAGACGAATCGATGGTTCGCACAACGCGCAGGCCTCGTGTGCGCACGCAATTTCACTCGGTTCATCTTCCACCAACAGGATGGTCTGTAGATTTGAGTTCACTGCTTTCAACGTTTCTCTCCCAAGCAAAACGCGTATTCCAAATAATGAAAATACGCGCTTTTCCGCACTAAATAATGATGCACCTGCTTCGAATACGACAATACCGTACTACGATTTTTAGAGCAATGCAAATATTTATTGCAAAACAGCCAGTTGAAAGAAGTAGTTAGAGTAGCAACTCATCCGGTGCAAATCCGTTCACTTCTGCGACAGTTTTGACTGCACCCAAGCTGGAACTGAGGCCAATGCCCCTGCCAAGCGCTCCGGCTGCGTGCCGCCCGCTTGCGCCATGTCGGGCCTGCCACCGCCTTTACCGCCGATTTGCTGCGCGACGAAATTGACCAGTTCGCCTGCTTTCACTTTGGCCGTGGCATCGGCGGTCACGCCCGCGATCAAGCTGACCTTGCCGTCGGCAACCGAAGCCAGCACGATGGCCGCCGACTTGAGCTTATCTTTCAACTTGTCCATGGTCTCGCGCAAGGTAGCGGCGTCTGCACCTTCCAGCTTGGCGGCGAGCACTTTCACACCGTTGATGTCCTGCGCCTGCGCCAGCAACTCGTCGCCTTGGGCAGAAGCCAGTTTGGACTTCAGCGCGGCCAATTCTTTTTCCAGCGACTTCATGTTGTCGAGCACTTGAACGATACGCGCGGCGGCTTCGTGCGGCTGCACTTTTACCGCATCGGCGACTTGCTGCAACTGGTCTTGTTGCTGTTGTATCAAAGCCAGCGCGCCCTCGCCCGTCACCGCTTCCACGCGGCGCACACCTGCCGCCACGCCGCTTTCGGCCACGATCTTGAACAGACCGATGTCGCCGGTGCGCCCCACATGCGTACCGCCGCACAACTCGATGGACGAACCGATGTTCAGCACGCGCACCACATCGCCGTATTTCTCGCCAAACAGCATCATCGCGCCGGTCTTCTGTGCATCTTCGATACCCATCTCGCGCGCCTGGCATGCCGCATTGGAGAGAATTTCCGCATTCACAATCGCTTCCACTTTACGAATTTCGGCATCCGCCATCGGCTGCGTATGCACGAAGTCGAAGCGCGTCTTGTCGCCATCCACCTGCGAACCTTTTTGCTGCACATGAGTACCCAGCACTTCGCGCAAAGCCTTGTGCATCAAGTGCGTGGCGCTGTGGTTGCGCATGGTCGCGTAGCGCGCAGCCACATCCACCTTGGCGGTGACGCCGTTGCCCACGCTCAACTTGCCGGTCTTCACCACACCGTGATGACCGAACACCGTGGCCTGAATCTTTTGCGTGTCTTCCACCGCAAAAATACCATGCACGCTACGCAACTCGCCGCTGTCACCCACTTGACCGCCGGACTCGGCGTAGAACGGGGTATCGTCCAGCACCACCACGCCCATGTCGCCTTCGGCGAGCGCATTCACCGATACGCCGTCCTTGTACAAAGCGAGGATGTTGCCCTTGTGTTCCAGCGTGTCGTAGCCGTGAAATGTTGTCGCCGGGCCGGAGTATTCGAGGTTGGCCGCCATCTTGAATTTGCCTGCGGCGCGCGCCTGATCCTTCTGCTGCGTCATCGCCTTGTCAAACGCGGTAACGTCCACCGTCACGCCATGCTCGCGGCACACGTCCTGCGTCAGGTCGAGCGGAAAGCCGTAGGTGTCGTGCAGCTTGAACGCGGTCTCGCCAGATATTTTTTCATTTTGAACATTAATTTCATTAGCCTTCACATGCGCAGGCTTCAATGAACCTTCAATAAAAAATATTTCGCTATTTGCAAATTGCCCCGCAGTAGCATCCAAAATATTTTGGTTCAACCTAAAATCAAATATGGCAATTTGAGACATCTGAGCATTCTTGTTTTTTAGTATCGCATTCACATAAACATCGGGACTAGAACCACCAAAATTACTTTGCCAACCGTGAATGCATACACCGCGTTCATTGGCAATTTTATGCACAGCCCTCATTACAGAAATAAGCTCTTCTTCAAGAATTCTCATGCCGCTCTCAATAGTCTGGAAGAACCGCTCTTCCTCCTGCTTGAGAATGTCCATCACGCGCACTTGCGAGGCGGCCAGTTCGGGGTAAGCGCCGCCCATCTGTTCCACCAGATCGGGAACGATTTTGTGGAAGAACGCGGCCCGTGCTCCGAGTTTGTAGCCGTGGCGAATCGCGCGACGGATGATGCGGCGCAGCACGTAGCCGCGACCTTCGTTGCCGGGGATCACACCGTCGGCGATCAGGAAGGAGCAGGCACGGATATGGTCGGCCAGCACCTTGAGCGAGGGTGAATCCAAGTCGGCACAGTGCGTCTCGCGCGCAGCGGCTTTGATGAGCGCCTGAAACAGGTCGATCTCGTAGTTAGCATGCACATGCTGCAACACCGCCGAGATACGCTCCAAGCCCATGCCGGTATCCACCGAAGGCTTGGGCAACGGGTGCATCACGCCCGCTTCGTCGCGGTTGAACTGCATGAACACGTTGTTCCAGATTTCGATGTAGCGGTCGCCGTCTTCTTCCGCTGTGCCGGGCAGCCCGCCGGGGATGTGCTCGCCGTGGTCGTAGAAAATTTCGGTGCAGGGGCCGCAGGGGCCGGTGTCGCCCATCATCCAGAAATTATCGGAAGCGTAGCGCGCGCCCTTGTTGTCGCCGATGCGGATCACGCGATCCGGCGTCAGCCCCATCTCTTTCGTCCAGATGTCGTAGGCCTCGTCATCCTCTGCGTACACGGTGACGTAGAGTTTGTCTTTGGGCAGTTTGAACACTTCGGTGAGCAGTTCCCATGCGTACTTGATCGCGTCACGCTTGAAGTAATCGCCGAAGCTGAAATTGCCCAGCATCTCGAAAAAGGTGTGATGGCGCGCGGTGTAGCCGACGTTCTCCAGATCGTTGTGCTTGCCGCCGGCGCGCACGCATTTTTGCGAAGTCGCCGCGCGGGTGTAGGGGCGCTTGTCGAAACCGAGGAATACGTCTTTGAACTGGTTCATGCCCGCGTTGGTGAACAACAGCGTCGGGTCTTCATGCGGAACCAGCGAACTGGAGGCGACCACGGCATGGCCTTTGGAGGCGAAATAATCGAGGAATTTCTGGCGGATTTCACTGCTTTTCATTGCGCACCCTCGGTATCAAATATGGCTCGAAAACGGCGCGCATCATACCATGCCGGGCATGGCTACTCACACTACGGGCGTCATTCGTCCCCGACGGTACCGTGGCTGCATAGCACCTTGAAGATGACCTCCATGGAAAAGCCGCGCGACTGCATGAAGCGCATCTGCTTGGCTTTTTCTTTGGCGTCTTGAGACGCGATACCGAACTTCCGTTGCCACACTTCGCGTGCAGCCTCCAGTTCAGTCTCTTTCAGTTGCGGCATGGCTTGTTCGATAAGGCTATCCGCAATGCCTTTCTGGCGCAGTTCGTGCGCGATGCGCTGACTGCCGAAGCGACTGCGTTTGCTATCCACCAGCAAGTTCGCCGCCCGCGCGTCGGACAGCCAGTTGCGCTTTTCCAGCTCGTCCAGCACGGCTTCGACGTCTTCGCCTTCCTGTACATACGGTTGCAGCTTGCTGTGTAGTTCTGCCCGGCTATGCTCGCGCCGCGCCAAATAGCGCAGGGCGCGCGTGCGCAGGCTTAACTCAGGCTTTTTCCTCACCCGGGTGCCCGCCCAAAAGTTTTTCGGGGGCTTTCGCGCTTGCTTTGGAGGCTTTGCCTGCCGGTTTTTCGGCTGTCTCGATCAGCGCCACGCCCAAGGCTTCGCGCACTTTGTTCTCGATCTCGATGGCGATGTCGGGATTGTTTTTCAGGAACTCGCGGGCGTTGTCCTTGCCCTGGCCGATCTTCTCGCCCTTGTAGGCGTACCAGGCACCGGACTTTTCGATCAGCTTGTGCAACACACCCAATTCGATGACCTCGCCTTCGCGCGAGATGCCTTCCCCGTAGAGGATGTCGAAATTCGCTTCCTTGAACGGAGGCGCCACCTTGTTCTTCACCACTTTGACGCGGGTTTCGTTGCCGATGACCTCGTCGCCCTTCTTGATCGCGCCGGTACGGCGGATGTCCATACGCACAGAGGCGTAAAACTTGAGCGCGTTACCGCCGGTGGTGGTTTCCGGGTTGCCAAACATCACGCCGATCTTCATGCGGATCTGGTTGATGAAGATGACCATGGTGTTGGAGCGATTGATGTTGGCCGTGAGTTTGCGCAAGGCTTGCGACATCAAACGGGCATGCAAGCCCATTTGCGCATCGCCCATTTCGCCTTCGATCTCGGCCTTCGGAGTCAGCGCGGCGACGGAGTCGATAATCACAATATCCACAGAGCCGGAGCGCACCAGCATATCGACGATCTCCAATGCCTGTTCGCCGTTGTCAGGCTGGGAGATCAACAGGTCTTCCACCTTCACGCCCAACTTCTGCGCGTAAGTCGGATCAAGCGCGTGCTCCGCGTCGATGAAGGCGGCTGTGCCGCCCATCTTTTGCATTTCGGCGATCACTTGCAAGGTCAGCGTCGTCTTGCCGGAAGATTCCGGGCCGTAGATTTCGATCACGCGACCGCGCGGCAAACCGCCCACGCCTAGCGCGATGTCCAACCCCAGCGACCCGGTGGAAACCACCTGAATATCCCTGCCCACTTCGCTCTCGCCCAAGCGCATGATGGAGCCCTTGCCGAACTGCTTTTCGATCTGGCTCAGCGCCGCTGCGAGCGCCTTGCTTTTGTTCTCATCCATGGTGTTTCCCCTTTCAAAATTTGATGGCAGATTGTTGCACATCAACTTGCACTTGTACAGAACGTTCGTTCTTTTTTTGATTCAGGCAGTTTCCGTGCGACTCGCCAGCAGGTCGAGCACCCCTTGCAGGGCAATGTCCACGGACTGCGCCCGCACGGCAGCACGGTCGCCGGATAGTTGATGCAAACGTGCATGCGCCCCGCTGTTGCGTGATGCCCAGCCGAACCACACCGTACCCACAGGCTTTTCCGGCGTCCCGCCGGTAGGGCCTGCGACGCCGCTCACAGCCACGGCGATATGGGCATGGCTATGCGCCAAAGCACCTGCCACCATCTCCCGCACCGTCGCTGCGGACACCGCACCGTGGGCATCCAGCGTGGATTGCCGCACGCCCAGCATCTCGACTTTGGCCGCGTTGGCATAGGTCACAAAACCGCGCTCGAACCAAGCGGAACTACCCGAGATGTCGGTGAGCGCCTGCGCGATGCCGCCGCCGGTACAGGACTCCGCCGTCGCCAGCATCAAGCCCTGCGCCTTGAGCGCCTCACCGACCTGCTGCGCCAACTCGCTCACGCTTACAGCCCGCGCGCCAGATCGTTCTGAATATCCACTACTGCTTCGAGTCCTACAGCGATACGCAGCAAGCCATCGCTGATGCCCGCCGCCGCACGTGCTTCCGGCGAAATGCGTGCATGCGTGGTCGTCGCCGGATGCGTGATGGTGGTCTTGGTGTCACCCAGATTGGCGGTGATGGACAACATCTTGGTATTGTCGATAATCTTCCACGCCGCAGCCTTGCCGCCCTTTACCTCGAACGCCACGATGCCGCCGCCGGTCTTCTGCTGCTTCAGCGCCAGTGCATGTTGCGGATGCGACGGCAGACCGGGATAGAACACGCGCGCCACATTGGGCTGCTGCTCCAGCCAACGAGCCAACTCCAAGGCATTCGCGCTGTGTGCGTCCATGCGCAACTTGAGCGTCTCCAGACCTTTCAGGAACACCCACGCATTGAACGCGCTCATGGTCGGGCCGGTAGTGCGCAGGAAACCATACACCGGCTCCATCAGTTTTTTGCCGCCCAGCACCGCACCGCCCAACACGCGCCCCTGACCGTCGATGTACTTGGTGGCGGAATGGATCACGATGTCCGCGCCCAGTTCCAGCGGGCGTTGCAATATAGGCGTGCAGAAACAGTTGTCCACGGCCAGCAAGGCGCCGCAACCTTTAGCCACAGCCGCAATCGCCGCGATGTCGGATATCTCGGTGAGCGGATTGGACGGCGTCTCCAGAAAGAACAGCTTGGTATTGGGACGCACCGCCGCCTGCCACTCGTCCACGTCGGTCGCAGAAACAAACGTCGTATCCACGCCGAACTTCTTGAACACGTTGTTGAACATATTCACCGTAGAGCCGAAGATACTCTGCGATGCGACCACGTGGTCGCCCGCCTTCAGCAAGCCCATGCAGGTAGACAGGATGGCGGCCATGCCGCTCGATGTCGCCACGCATTGTTCCGCCCCCTCCAGGGCGGCCAGACGCTCCTCGAACATGGTGACGGTCGGATTGGTGAAGCGCGCATAGATGTTGCCCGGTTCTTCGCCGATGAAGCGCTTGGCCGCCTGCTCCGCGCTGTCGAACACAAAGCTGGAGGTGAGAAACAATGCCTCGCTGTGCTCGTGGAACTGGCTATGCACACTGCCCGCGCGCACGGCCAGTGTTTCCAACTGATAATTTTCTTCTGGCATTTGGCTATTCCCTCTCTAACGCTTTGCTCATCCACCGGGCAATCTCTTTTCCATACGCACTTTGCTGCAACTGTGCGATCACATTTTTCCTGTCTTGCCCGCTACGGTTTTGGCTCAGCTTGAACTTCCCCTCGATACGGTTCAGCCCGATTTCAAAACCAACAATAGCCCCCAACATTCGCTCTCGCATTGCTTGAGTAAACTCCAGTTTCCAAGGCGACGCAAACGCGCGTTCATTTTCATCCACCAGTTGATGCAAAGTTGCGAGCAACTCATCTTCCGACAAAATGCGCGCCTTGCCGTAAGCATGCACCGCCGTAAAATTCCAAGTCGGCACCGACATCGGGTTCGGCTCATACCAACTCGGCGACACATAAGCATGTGCCCCTTGAAATATCACCAATACTTCTGCGCCATCCGCAAAGTCGCGCCACTGCTCGTTGTTGCGCGCCATATGCCCCAGCAACGTACCGTGCGTACCAGTACTGCGCTCCAACAGCAGCGGCAAATGGCTGGCAAACGGCAGACCATCGTGCTGGGTAACCAGCGTCGCAAAACTGTGCTGCCGCATAAATTCATGTAGCCTCGGCAAATCGGTTTCAGCAAAATGTTCTGGAATGTACATTCGACACCTCACGAACAAAAAACCCGGAAAGCTTAGCGCTAAACCGGGTCTCCCCCGCTTTAGCTGTATTTATAATGCGCCCGCAAGCTGTTCCTCAAATCGGCGCAGACGGAAAGTAGCACTCCCCGCCGCGAACAGTCAACTTACATCGAAGACGCGCTCATCGCCAAATCCAACTCCATCTGGTCGTCGTCCGGCTCTTTGTTGGCCTTGCCGCCCACACGCGATGCTTCGACACGATCCAGATATTCCGCCGTGATGTCGCCGGTGATGTATTCGCCGTCGAAACAAGCGCAATCGAATTTGGTGATCGCCGGATTGCGCTTCTGCACCGCGGCCTTCAGATCGGCCAAGTCTTGGTAAATGATGCGGTCGGCACTGATCTCGCGGCAAATCTCTTCCTCGGTACGTCCTGTGGCGATAAGCTCTTTGCGGCTGGGCATGTCGATACCGTACACGTTGGGATACTTCACCGGAGGTGCGGCGGAAGCGAAATACACTTTGCGCGCGCCGGCATCGCGCGCCATCTGCACGATCTCGCGGCTGGTCGTGCCGCGCACGATGGAGTCATCCACCAGCAACACGTTCTTGTCTTTGAACTCGACGCTGATGGCATTGAGTTTCTGGCGCACGGATTTTTTGCGCATCGCCTGCCCCGGCATGATGAAGGTGCGACCGATGTAGCGGTTTTTCACAAAACCTTCGCGGAAGGGGATGCCGAGACGGTTCGCCATCTGCAACGCACTCGGGCGGCTGGAATCGGGGATAGGGATAATCACGTCGATGTCGTGATCCGGCCACACGCGCTCGAGCTTATCCGCAAGGTATTCGCCCATGTTCAAACGCGTCTCGTACACCGAGATACCGTCGATCAAAGAATCGGGACGCGCCAAGTAAACATACTCGAAGATGCAGGGATTGAGCACGGGGTTGGCCGCGCATTGCTGGCTATGGAAGTTGCCGTTGAAGTCGATGAACACCGCCTCACCGGGTGCCACGTCGCGCATGAACTTGAAACCCAGCGTATCCAGCGCCACGCTTTCCGACGCGACCAGATATTCGACACCGTGCCCGGCCTGATTGCTGCCGATCACCAGCGGGCGGATGCCGTAAGGGTCGCGGAAAGCCAACAAGCCGTAACCCGCGATCATGGCCACCACCGCGTAAGCGCCGCGACAGCGGCGATGCACGCCGGACACCGCCGCAAAGATCGTCTTCGCATCCAGCCGCAGTTGTTTGCACTCGACCTGCAACTCGTGCGCCAGCACATTCAGCAACACTTCGGAATCGGAATTGGTATTCACATGGCGCAGATCGTCGAGGAACAACTCTTTTTGCAGTTGCGCGGTATTGGTGAGATTGCCGTTGTGCCCGAGCACGATGCCGAACGGCGAATTGACGTAGAACGGTTGCGCTTCGTTATGATCCACCGCCGATCCCGCCGTGGGATAGCGCACATGCGCGATGCCCGCATTGCCTGCGAGCGCGCGCATGTTGCGCGTGCGGAACACATCGTGTGCGAGGCCGTTGCCTTTGTGCAGATGGAAGGTATTGCCTTCTATCGTGGCGATACCCGCAGCATCCTGCCCGCGATGTTGTAACACTTGCAACCCGTCATACAGCAGTTGATTGACGGGGGTTTGCGCAACGACACCTAGAATGCCACACATGATTTATCCGATAGTCCCTTAGTTAGTAAGTCACTTTTTTCGCCACATTTTCCGGCAAAAAATATTTGGTGAATAGCGCCGCACTTTGCAGCGACCGGCTCGACCATGCGTCGCGCCAGAAAGGTTGTTGCGGCAAACCCGTCAGCCCGGCCAGCAACACCAGAATCAGCACCAGCAACATTCCTCGCAACAGGCCGAACAGCGCGCCCATCATTCCATCCATCAAACCCAGTCCGACGAACTTGATAAGCTTGGACAACGACCACGCCACAATGCCACTCACAATCAAAGTACCGATGAATAGGCACGCATACGCCACCGCCGTCTTCGCCACATCGGATGCCACAACGTCCGGCACGTACCGGGTTATTTCCGACGCGAACAAGCGCGCCACGAAATACGCCGCCGCCCAGCCCAGCAACGACAGCAGCTCATACACAAAACCGCGCCACCACCCCAACCCGACCGATACGCCGATGATCGCCAGTACCACATAATCAAAAGCCGTCATCGCGCTAACAAATCAGTTTCCCAGATTGACCACGTTGGGGTGCAACCCCTGAGACTCCAGCTTGTGGCGCGCCTTCTCGGCCGCTGCACGCGTAGGGAAACTGCCCACGCGCACACGAACATTGTGTCCAATTTTTTCGGTATAAACATGGAACCCCTGCTTGCCCAATTTCGCCTGCAAGTTTTTGGCGGTATCCGCATTCGAAAACGCGCCGATTTGCACCACAAAGCCGGACTGCGGCACGGCATGGGTAGCCGACTTAACTTCGGCCTTGTGATTGGTTTCCACTTTGGGCTTTGCCTCGGCCTTGGCGTGTTCGACCTTCCCCGTTTGCACTGGCGCAGGAGCGGCTGATGCCGCAACGGGTGCGGAAGCAACAGGCACCACAATCATAGGGGCGGTCGCAGCCGCAGAAGCCGCCACCGGAGCAGAAACCTGCGCCGCTACAGCAGGGGCACTCACCGCCGACACTGCCGGGCCGGATTGAAATTCGCCGACCTTATCCTTATCCGGAATGCGCAACTCGATGTCGTTCACCGCCGTCGAAGGCGGTTCGCCGTCGAACACCATAGGCAGAATCACCACCACTGCCGTAGTCAACGCCACCGCACCGATCAAACGGCGACGGGCTTGTCGCTTCAGGATGGACTCTTCGTCCGCAGTCAATTGTTTTGCCATCGTGTATCTGCGCGAAACTCAGGCGCTACGCAGGCCGCGAGCGCGCATCACTTCCGCTACCGTATAGAATGAACCGAGGGCGAGGATTCTATCATTTTCACCCGCCCGATTATAGGCGTGATGCAAAGCCCCGGTGGCTGTGGAGAAGCTCAGCACCTCGCCCGCTCCGGCATCCCGCACCACCTGCCCCAACTCCTCTGCCGATGCGCCGCGCGGGACGTCAATACCCGCCACCAACCACACATCCACCTGCGGCTTCAGCGCGGCGATCACACCCGCCATGTCTTTATCTTTGAGCATGGCGATTACCGCGTAGGTCTTGGGGCATGGCGGCAACGCCGCCAGATTCTGCGCCAACGATTTCGCCGCATGCGGGTTATGCGCCACATCGAGGATCAATGCAGGCTTGCCGGGAACCATCTGGAAGCGTGCAGACAGCAGCACCTCCACCAGCCCGCGCCGCGCCGCATCCATACTCACTGGCAGTTTTTCTCTCAACGCATCCAGCGCCGCCAGCGCCGTGCTCGCGTTGTTCAACTGAAATGCGCCACGCAACGCGGGGAAAGGCAAGGCGCTGCGTGTGCCTGACTTGCCGCGATAGTCCCACTGCATTTGGTTTTGTTCCCTCTCCCTTTGGGGGATAACCAGCGACTTGGCGGGCGCCTCTTGCCCGCCTAGTCGAATGGCTAGTTGTTCCTTCAGGGTTAGGGTGGGGAAAGCACTTTCTTGGCGAGAGCCCTCACCCCCAACCCCTCTGATATAACTACTAGCCATTCGATTAGGCCGCCCAGAAACGTCGGCCAAGTCGCTGGTTATCCCGCTTGCGGGTGAGGGAAGTTGATAACCGAACTCGCCGCCAATGCACCACAACTCCGCACCGACCTTATCCGCCTGCGTGCGTATCGCCTGCGGCATATCGCGGTCGCCGAACACCGCCACCCGCCCCTTGCGGAAGATGCCCGCCTTCTCGAACGCGATCTGTTCGCGCGTATCGCCCAGATAATCCGTGTGATCGATATCGATGCTGGTCACCACCGCACAATCCGCATCGAACACATTCACCGCATCCAGCCTGCCGCCCAGCCCCACTTCGAGGATGGCGACATCCACCTTGTGGACGATGAAACACTGCATCGCAGCCAGCGTGCCGAACTCGAAATAGGTGAGCGGGATATCAGGGAGAGCTCCCTCACCCCAACCCTCTCCCGGTGGGAGAGGAGGCTTTTGCTCCTTCCCCCCTTGGGGGAAGGCCGGGATGAGGGAAGAATCTTGGCTATCCACCGACCGTCCTTTGCGTGCCAACTCAATCGCCGCAAACGCAGCACACAACTCCGCATCAGTCGCCTGCTGCTTGCCGATGCGCACACGCTCGTTGTAATCCAGCAGATGCGGCGAGGTATAGCAGCCGACCTTATATCCGGCTGCATGCAGGATGCTCTCCAGCATCGCGCACACCGAGCCCTTGCCGTTGGTGCCGCCGACGATGATGATGGAAAAATCAGGCAGCAGATTCAGCCGCTGCTTGACTTGTGCCACACGCTCCAGACCGAGCGCGATGGTTTTGGGATGCAGGGATTCGAGGTAGGTCAGCCAGTCGGCGAGAGATGCGGTCATCGAAAAAGTCAGAATCTCATTTGTCCACGAAAAGCACGAAAGTCACGAAAAGTTTAAACATGTTCGGCATCCATCTTCGGCACGGCAGTTTCGTGCTTTTCGTGTATTTCGTGGACAGCAGGATTTTCCTGCATGCCAAAACCACCTTTAAGCCGCCTCCAGCTTCGCCACCGCATCCTGCTTGGTCAGCAGCGTGATCAACGTAGCCAGCTGGTCGCGCATCTCGCGTCTGTCCACGATCATGTCGATGGCGCCGTGTTCCAACAGGAACTCGGCGCGCTGAAAACCGTCCGGCAAGGTCTCGCGCACGGTCTGCTGGATCACGCGCGCACCGGCAAAGCCGATGAGTGCGCCGGGTTCGGCGATCACCACGTCGCCCAGAAAGGCGAAGCTGGCGGAAACGCCGCCCATGGTGGGGTCGGTGAGTACGGAAATGAACGGCAGCCTGTCTTGGCTGAGTTGCGTGAGTGCGGCGCTGGTCTTGGCCATCTGCATCAGCGACAACAGGCCTTCCTGCATACGCGCACCGCCGCTGGCGGAGAAGCAGATAAACGGGCACTTCTGCTCCAGCGCGACTTGCACACCGCGCACGAAACGCTCGCCCGCGACCGAGCCCATCGAGCCGCCCATGAAGGTGAACTCGAACGCGGCGACCACCACCGGCAAGGCGTGGATGCTGCCCTGTAACACGATCACCGAATCGTCTTCGCCGGTGTTGCGTTTGGCGTCGGCCAGACGGTCGCTGTATTTTTTCTGATCCTTGAATTTCAGCGTATCGACGGGCAACACCTCCGCGCCAATTTCAAAGCGGCCTTCGTTGTCCAACAACCAATCCAGACGGGTACGCGCGGTAATGCGGTGATGGTGGTTGCACTTGGGGCAGACGCTGTGATTCTTTTCCAGATCGGCGTGGTACAGCACCGCCTCGCAGGACGGGCATTTGTGCCACAGACCGTCCGGCACGCTCTTCTTGATGTCGGAGTCTTCGCGGCGTTTGATCTTGGGGGGCAACAGTTTTTGGAACCAGCTCATGGTGTTCTCCTTGAAACGCTTAAAATCTTTTTGTCCGCAGATTACGCAGATTGACGCAGATTGACGCAGATTAACTGCCAAATCATATTGAAGGTGTTGGTTTAAATCTGCGTAATCTGTGGATAAGGTTTTTATTGATCGATTGCCAGCCTCAACTCTTTTACCAGTTTGCCGACATTGGCGACCACATTCTGTTCGTTCGAGTTTTCGATTTCCTGCACGATGCGGCTGCCCACCACCACGCCGTCGCACAGCTTGGACACCGCCTTGGCCGTCGCCGCATCGCGGATGCCGAAGCCTACCCCGATGGGCAGCTTGATGTGCTTGCGCAGTTGCGGCAGTTTCTGCTCGATGGCCGACAGGTCGAGGTTGCCCGCGCCAGTCACGCCCTTGAGCGAGACGTAATACACGTAACCGCGCGCCAGCTTGGCGACCTGGGCTATGCGCGCTTCGTTGGTGGTCGGCGCCAGCAGGAAAATCGGCGCGATGTTGTGGCGCTGCAGATGCTCGAACGCCTCGTGGCTTTCTTCCGGCGGGAAATCCACCGTCAGCACACCGTCCACGCCAACTTCGGCGCAGCGCTGTGCAAACACTTCCCAGCCCATGGCCTCGATCGGGTTGCCGTACCCCATCAGCACCACGGGGGTCGTCGCATCCTGCTTGCGGAACTCCGCCACCATGCCCAGCACGCCGCGCAGCGACATGCCGTGCTTGAGCGCGCGCTCGGAAGCGCGCTGGATCACCGGGCCGTCCGCCATCGGGTCGGAGAACGGCACGCCCAGTTCGAGCACATCCGCACCCGCCGCTACCAGACCGTGCATCAGCGGCACGGTGAGTTGCTGCGAGGGGTCGCCTGCGGTGATGAAGGGGATGAGCGCTTTGCGCTGTTGCTGTTTGAGCTTGTCGAAGGTTGCTTGAATACGGCTCATTGCTTATTTGTTCCTTGATAAATTCAGTTCAAGCATACATCAGATGCGCACGTGGCTCGGGAACCGGATCGCCAAACTCACGCGCCGTATCAATCCACAAGTGCATCGCTTCTTTTACATTTGCCAGAGCTTCCTCTTGAGTATCGCCGTGCGCCATGCAGCCGGACAACTCGGGAACCTCGGCGATAAAAACGGAATCTTCGGCACTCCAGTAAAGAATAATTTCATAGCGCTCCATTTATTCCTCCTTCACCGTCATTCCCGCGCAGGCGGGAATCCAGAAAGTTAAGCATTCCCCGCAACGCGGGACAACATCTGATTTTGTCCGCTTCGCGGAAAATATATTTTTTCGCTGGATTCCCGCCTGCGCGGGAATGACAAAACAGCATTTCCATCTTAGAGCGTGATCCCCTTCAACTTCGCCACCGTATTCATATCCTTATCCCCGCGACCGGAGAGATTCACCAGCAGCACTTTATCTTTGCTCATGGTCGGTGCGATCTTCATCGCATGCGCCAGCGCGTGGCTGGATTCCAGCGCGGGGATGATGCCCTCAAAACGGCACAGCGCATCGAACGCGGCGATGGCTTCGTCGTCGTTGATCGCGACATACTGCGCGCGACCGATGTCCTTCAACAGGCAATGCTCGGGGCCGACGCCGGGGTAGTCCAGTCCGGCGGAGATGGAATGCGTCTCGATGATCTGACCGTCCTCGTCCTGCATCAGATACACCTTATTGCCGTGCAGCACGCCGACCTTGGCATTACCGGTAAGCGGCGCGGCGTGCTTGCCGCTGGCGATGCCGTGACCGCCCGCTTCCACGCCAATGATCTGCACATCAGGCACTTCGATGTAGGGATAGAACAGGCCGATGGCGTTGGAACCGCCGCCGACGCAGGCGATCACCGCATCCGGCTGGCGGCCTATCATCTCCGGCATCTGCACACGGGCTTCGTCGCCGATCACGCGCTGGAAATCGCGCACCATCATCGGGTACGGATGCGGGCCTGCCGCCGTGCCGAAGATGTAGAAGGTACTCTCGACGTTGGTGACCCAGTCGCGTATGGCTTCGTTGCAGGCGTCCTTGAGCGTGCGCGAGCCGCTTTCCACGGGAACCACGGTTGCCCCCAGCAGCTTCATGCGGAACACATTGGCCGCCTGACGCTGGATGTCTTCCGCGCCCATATACACGATGCACTCCATGCCGAAGCGCGCGGCCACCGTGGCCGTCGCCACGCCGTGCATGCCCGCGCCGGTTTCGGCGATCACGCGCTTCTTGCCCATTCTTTTTGCCAGCAACGCTTGACCGATGGCGTTATTGATCTTGTGCGCGCCGGTGTGATTCAGGTCTTCGCGCTTCAGGTAAATCTGCGCGCCGCCCAATTCGTCCGACAGACGCTTGGCGTGATAGATCGGGCTGGGACGCCCGACGTAGTGCTTCAATTCGTAGGCGAACTCGGCCTTGAATTCGGGATCGTCGCGGAAGCGTAAATACTGCTGGCGCAATTCTTCCACGGCGGGGATGAGCGTCTCGGCCATGTAGATGCCGCCGAATTGCTCGAAGTGACCGGTGCTATCTGGATAGTTGTAAGTCAACGTCTTTAACCTCTTTGATGAACGCGGCGACCTGCGCCGCATCCTTGATTCCCTTGCCGGCCTCCACGCCGCTGGACACGTCCACCGCGTAAGGCCGCACTTGTTTGATCGCCGCCGCCACATTCCCCGCATGCAGCCCGCCGGAAAGGATCACCGGCAGCGGCAAATCATGCGGGATCAGCGCCCAGTCGAACTGCTCGCCCGTACCGCCATGCGTGCCTTCGATGTAGGCATCGAGCAGCAAACCCTGCGCTCCGGCATAACGGGTCGCGCATTGTAGCAAATCCACCCCGGCCTTGACCCGGCAAGCCTTCAAATAGGGTTTATCGAACTGCGCGCAGAATTCCGGCGACTCTTCGCCGTGGAACTGCAACACATCCAGCGACACCTGCGCCAACACCTCGCGCACGTATTCGACCGACGGATTCACGAACAAGCCCACCACCGTCACGAACGGCGGCACGGCACGCGCCAGTTGTGCGGCTTGCGGCACGCTCACATGACGCGGGCTTTTGGCGTAGAACACCAGGCCGATGGCATCCGCGCCGCTGTTGGCCACAGCGCGCAGGCCCTGCTCTCGGGTAATGCCGCAGATTTTGATTCGGGTCATGTTAAGTAGAGAAAATCAAAACGAGGCGGCATTGTAAGAGCAATTGCACTCCCGACCAAATAATGCCATTGAAAAATCCCACTACAAAAAGAAACCGCCCGTGCAAGACGGGCGGCAATATATTTCCAGAAAGAAAACTTTTTTTACTATGGGCTTTAACACCCGCAAGCGGTATGTTGTGCTGCGGATAACGAAGCTTTTTGTGTAGTTGTTAGCACCGCAATCTGAGCTGCACTTAAACTTCTAAGCGCCGCGTCATTAAGGTAAGCGAGACCACTGAAGAAAGCCCCCCAAGGCGTCACATTTATGCCAGCAATCACGCCTATTTGAGCGGGGCTAAGCACTGCGATTTGAGCCGCAGTAATGGCTGAAATTTGCTGCCCCCTACTAAGCACCAATGGTTGTCCTGTAAGTGCACCGAGTGCCGCATTACTGAGATATTGGATATTGACGCCCAAATCTACAATTTGTTGCCCCCAGAGAAACGGCACAGAGGCAGCCGGAATAGCTGCGACCTTTGCGGGGTCACTGGTAAGCGCTGCCGATGCACCTGTATTAAGAAAAGCGAGGCCGCTGGAAACAGTTCCGTTAGCGGTAGTTACATTTATGCCTGCAATCACACCTATTTGTGAGGGGCTTAGCGCTGCGATTTGTGCCGCAGAAATAGCTTGAATTTGACCACCATTGCCAATCCCCCATGTGGTTCCTATAAGAGCACCAAGCGCCGCATTACTGAGTGAATTGATGTTGGCACCAAGGGCGGCAAGCTGACCGGTGCGGGTGCGAAGCCGGTGAGCGCGGAGCAAATGGAGTTGGCGCGACTGAGAACGGAGCTTGCGCGGGTCAAGATGGAGCGCGACATCCTAAAAAAAGCGGCGGCGTACTTTGCGCGGGAGTCAGCGTGAAGTATGCCTGGATTGAGCGGCATAAAAGGTTCTGGCCGATCACAC
>SCUU01000001.1 GCA_004297065.1 Gallionellaceae bacterium | reverse complement strand
TTCGCGCGCATGATGTATGTATCGCTCTACAAGCTGCATCTTTACGCGTTGCACGGCTTCGCGCGCGTGTTTTTCGAGACGCTCGCGCGCCTCATCACGCGGCGCACCGAGCCGCGGGTCAAGTTACACTGAAAAGCATCGGCCACAGAGGACACAGAGAGAAAATCTATGGCGGATGATTTCACCGAACAGATCATCGGTGCAGCGATCGAGGTGCACAGGATACTGGGTCCGGGGTTGCTGGAGTCTATCTATGAAGATGCGCTGTGCCATGAGTTCGGGTTGAAGGCTATTCCATTCCAGCGACAGGTCGCCGTTGACGTTCAATATAAGGACAAGGTGATTCATGGGCAGCGCCTGGATCTTATTGCATTCGACACGGTGGTGATTGAAATCAAGTCATCGCGTGCTTTGCCGGAGGCCGCAATGGCGCAAGTATTGTCTTATCTCAAGGCAACGGGACTTAAACGGGCGTTGCTGATAAACTTCGGGGCAATGCGTTTAACTGACGGGATCAAAAGAATTTCTCTGTGATCTCTGTGTTCTTGTATGTTCGTTTTGTGGGTGTATGTTGGTAGTGTTCTCGAGTCTGGCCGGACTTGAGGACGGGGAAACGGTAGATCGATTGTGACGCGGTTCAAATCGACACAGAGCAAGATCGCCGTTTCCTGTTTTGCTTTAATCCGAGCAGTTGCCTGGGCACGAGCCCGAATTTTGCAAGATTGGATGGAGTGAAGCAATGAGTGAATCTACGAGTTTTGTTGGAATAGATGTGTCCAAAAATACCCTCGATGTGCACGTGCTGCCCGCGGGGGAGCACTGGCGAGTTGCCAATGATCAAGCCGGTTGTGTGGAGCTTATCGAACGCCTCAAGCCATTGGGCGAAACGGGGTTGGTGGTGATAGAGGCCACTAATGTGTTCTGGCGTATGGCGGCGGCGGCACTGGCAGGCGCCGGCTTGGCCTGCGCGGTCGTGAACCCGCGTCAAGTGCGTGACTTCGCCAAGGCGATGGGCAAGCTGGCCAAGACCGATGCCCTGGATGCCCAAGTACTCGCCCTGTTTGCCCAGCGCATCAAGCCGCCGGTGCGCGCGCTGCCCGATGCGCAATGCCAGGTGGCTGCCGAGATGCTGGCGCGCCGCGCGCAACTCATGGGCATGCGGGTGGCGGAGAAGAACCGGCTGGCCACCGCTACCGCCAAGAAGGTACGCAAAGATATCGAGGTCACCATCGCTTTTCTGGAAAAGCGCCTGAGTGCGCTGGATCAAGAAATCGATTCCTGGCTGCAATCCACTCCCATCGACCAGTCGCGAGCCAATCTTCTGCAGAGCTTTATCGGCATCGGCCAAAATACCGCCCGCAGCCTGCTCATCACGCTTCCCGAGCTGGGCCGCCTGAACAGCAAACAGATCGGCGCTCTGGCTGGGCTGGCCCCGATTGCCAAAGACTCGGGAACCCACCGCGGCGAGCGCCACATCAGAGGCGGCAGAGCCGCCGTGCGTGCGGCCTTGTACCTGCCGGCGATCACGGCCATCCAGCACAACCCCGTCATCCGAGCGCTTTATCGACGACTTATCCAAACGGGTAAACATCACTATGTGGCCATTACCGCGTGCATGCGCAAAATGCTGGTCATCCTCAACGCCATGCTCAGGTCCAATCAGCCTTGGAAATATTCTCAGAATGCTTGACAGTCAACGCAGTTGCTCTGTGGCCATGTGTTTTTGAATTTATCGGTGTTTATCGGCGTGCATCTGCGGCTAACCGATGTTGCTCCGATTTTTGGGATGAGTTCTACTTGAGCGGCTTGAAGCGGATGCGCTTCGGTGCCGCGCCTTCCGCGCCGAGGCGCTTCACCTTGTCCGCCTCGTACTCGTGGTAGTTGCCGTTGAAGAACGCGACTTTCGATTCGCCTTCGAACGCGAGGATGTGGGTCGCGATGCGGTCGAGGAACCAGCGGTCGTGCGAGATCACGAGCACGCTGCCGGCGAATTCCAGGAGCGCGTCTTCGAGCGCGCGCAGCG
>SCUU01000221.1 GCA_004297065.1 Gallionellaceae bacterium | reverse complement strand
CGCTGTTTCCGCGACGCCGACGTCTTCGTCTTCCCCAGCTGGACCGACACCTTCGGCCTGGTGATCCTGGAGGCCATGGCCACGGGCACGCCGGTCGCGGCCTATCCGGCGCACGGGCCCATCGACATCATTCCGGGTTCGAACGCGGGGGCCATAGACGCGGACCTGCGCACGGCCTGCCTGAAGGCGCTGGAGTGCGACCGCGCCGCCGTCCGCGCCTATGCCGAGAAATTCAGCTGGCGCGCCTCGGCGGAGGAGTTCGTCGAGAACCTGCAGCCCTATCCCGAGCCCGAGCGGGGCCGTTTCTGGCGCCGCCTGCGCCGGATCGCCCGGCTGAGACGCAAGGTGGCGGCCTGAGGCCTAACGAAGAACGACGTCGAAATGGTATTGCGCGTTTTCGGGCACGTCCCGGAGCGCGCTTTCGGCCAGCCGCGCCCGCCGGGCGGCGTTGAGCGCCTCCCTTCCGAGCCCCACGCCCGCCTGACTTTCGGACAGAATGGTGCAGGCCATCGGCGCGCCGGAAGCGTTGACGTCGCACGACAGCCGCACCACGCCTTCACGAATATCGGCGTCGCGCGCCTCCCGGGGAAGGCGGGCCCGGGGCTCGCGGCTCCAGGCGAAATGGGTCACGACCGGAGGGCGCAAGGCCGGCTCCGCCGTCTGGGACGGCGTCGTCACGGCCAGAACCACGGCGGCCCACAGTTCAATCATTTGGCCGGGGCGGTCATCGGCGTCATGGCCGCGGCCACGGCGCGCTGGGCCGCCAGCTGGTCGGCCGGCAGCGGCACCAGGCCGCGGTCCTGCAGATAGCCGCCGCGGCCCGCCGAGGCCTCGGACATGAACTCCGCCACGAACTGCTCAAGGCCCGGCGTCACGCCGACGTGCTGCTTCTTGACGTAGATGTAGAGGCTGCGGGCCAGCGGATAGGAGCCGTCGGCGATGGTTTCGGCCGTCGGGGCGACGCCGTCGATCGTCTCGGGCTTCACCGTGTCGAGGTTCTGCTCGAGGAAGGAGAAGCCGAACACGCCCAGCGAGCCCGGAGTGCGGCTGAGGGTCTGGACGATGGCGTTGTCGTTCTCGCCCGAGTCCACCCAGGCGTTGTCCTCGCGCAGGGTGTGGGCCAGGGTTTCGAAGCGGTCGCCGTCGGCGTCCTTGATCGCCTTCAGGGCCGGGATCAGTTCCGCGCCGGGGGCCATGCCCAGCTCGAGGAAGGCGTCGCGGGTGCCCGAGGTGGGCGGCGGGCCATAGACCTGGATGCGCTGGTTCGGCAGGGCCGGATTGACCTGG
>SCUU01000100.1 GCA_004297065.1 Gallionellaceae bacterium | reverse complement strand
CCAAAGAACTCACATGTAGCACAATGCAACCCGTTGGGTGAGACACCGAATGAATGTAACCAATTGTTTCTTTTCGCGCCTTTCGTGTTTTTCGTGGATGAACTGAGGTTTTAAGGATCAGCGGAAAATCTTGGCAGGGCTGGTTCTCGTCGAACGCGATGATGCCCGCCGGAAGCTGCATGCTGTGCGCCCGATTCAGCAGCGGCTCAAGCAGCGGTGCAGGTGCATCCCGCAGCAGGGATAGTGTTCCAACAGCCGTGCTTGAATCGCGCTGTTCAGCGTGCCTTATCAGGCTTCAGGGCGCATCTGCGGGAACAGGATCACATCGCGGATGCTGGCGCTGTCGGTCAGCAGCATCACCAGACGGTCGATGCCGATGCCCTGGCCAGCGGTCGGCGGCAGGCCGTATTCCAGCGCGCGGATGTAGTCGTTGTCTTTGAACATCGCCTCTTCGTCGCCCGCATCCTTTGCGGCCACTTGTTCGTCGAAGCGCGCCTCCTGATCTTCCGGGTCGTTCAACTCCGAGAAGCCGTTGGCGATTTCGCGCCCCACGATGAACAGCTCAAAGCGCTCGGTGATCTCCGGGCGCGCATCGCTGCGGCGTGCCAGCGGCGATGCTTCGGCGGGGTAGTCGACGATGAAAGTCGGCTCGAACAACTGCGTCTCGGCCAGCTCTTCAAACAGGTACAGTTGCAGGCTGCCGAGCGCATCGCTGGCTTTGTACTTCGCCTTCAAGTCTTGCAGTTCGCTGATGAGGAACTCGCGGTCGTTCAACTGCGCATCGGTGAATTGCGGATGGTATTTCTGGATCGCCTGCACCATGGTCAAGCGGTGGAAGGGCTTGGACAAATCCAGCTCGCGCCCTTGGTAGGAAATGAGCGTCGTGCCCAGCACCTTGCGCGCCACCTCGGCGAACAGCTTCTCGGTGAAATCCATCAGATACTTGTAATCGCGGTACGCCTCGTAGAATTCGATCATGGTGAATTCCGGGTTGTGGCGGGTCGACAGACCTTCGTTGCGGAAATTACGGTTGATCTCGAACACCTTCTCGAAACCGCCCACCACCAAACGTTTCAGATACAGCTCCGGCGCGATGCGCAGATACATCTGCATATCCAGCGCATTGTGGTGCGTGATAAACGGCTTGGCCGAAGCACCGCCGGGAATGGGGTGCAGCATCGGTGTCTCGACTTCGAGATAATCGTGGCGCGCAAAGAACTCGCGGATGGCCTGGACAGTCTGGCTGCGGATCGCAAATACGCGGCGCGTCTCTTCATTGGTGATGAGATCGACGTAGCGCTGGCGATATTTTTGTTCCTGATCGGTGAGACCGTGGAATTTTTCCGGCAGCGGACGTAGCGCCTTGGTCAGCAAACGCAGCCCGGTCACGCGCACGGAAAGCTCGCCCGTCTTGGTTTTGAACACCTCGCCCGTCGCGCCGAGAATATCGCCGAGGTCGTAATGCTTGAACGCATTGTGCGCCTCCTCGCCCGTGTCGCCATTGCTGATGAACAACTGGATGCGACCGCTCATATCCTGGATGGTGGCGAAGCTGGCTTTGCCCATCACCCGCTTCAACATCATGCGCCCGGCCACCGCAACGGTAATCTTCGCGCCTTCCAGTTGCTCCTTGTCTTGGTCGCCGTAGGCTCTATGCAAATCGGCGGCGAGATTCGCGCGCTCGAAATCGTTGGGGAACGCGACGCCGTTTTTGCGTAACTCGTGCAGCTTGGTGCGGCGCTCGGCAATGATCTGGTTTTCTTCCTGGGGGATTGGGGCAGTAGATTCCGTGGTCATTTCTTATCCAAATACAAAAAAATTGATTGGCCTTCTGCGACGGGCACTCAATACCGCGATGGTTTTATCGTGGTCATGCGAGATTGCTCCTATCCAGAAAGCGGAAATTGGGGGCGGATTATACTATCAGTCAGCACCTCGCAGCCTGTTGAGCGCAAACTGCTGTTGGAGCAGGGGAGCTTTGGCGGGGTGTAGGCATAGGGAATCCCAAGCCTAATCTGACCCTATTGGCTATACTGTCATTCGGGTACGATTTATCTTTCTACCCATAGGGGCGGCAATCATGCAATATCAGTTCGTACATGAATCCAGCTAAGTCACTGTCCATTGCGTCTTCATTTTGGCTGATATTAGAGCGCATGGCTGATACGCAATCTTTGGTATCAGTCCACGATATGCGTGATCTGCTGGCTAAGTATTTGCCGAAAGAAGAGCAATCTCCGCAGATGGTTCTCGCACTGCTGGAGGAATACGGGATATTGGAAATATCAGCAGAATCCAACTCCGAATGGGAAATGGTTCATGCTTTTGGTGAGTTTTTTCGCCATCTGTCCAGCCGGCAGCGGCTTTCTTCTCCGGGTATTCTGGTTTCCATTCTGGAGGATATTTCCTACCAAACTGAAGAGCTGCATAAAGCCATAACGAGCAAATCACCTGATGTGGCTCTTGCACGATGCCGTGAGGTCAAGGATCGTTTGGATGAGGTTCGCCATGTCAGTGAAAGCCGCCACGCTGCCGTTATCCATGAAGTAATGAAAATTAAGGCGCGCACGGATAAACGTTCCGTACATGAACGGTACGCATTTATCAGCGATATGTACGAACATCACATAGAGCCATTGCGCTCAATTATTGATCCGGGCGGCGAGATGGATAAGCGCCTTAACAGTTTGTTGAAATTCACCTCAATTTCGAGGGCCAGCGGTGATGCACAATAGTATTTTCAAGCCAAACCCCTCGGTGCAACTGGAAGCAGGTGCTTATATGCCTTCGTTTTTGCAA
>SCUU01000099.1 GCA_004297065.1 Gallionellaceae bacterium | reverse complement strand
CGTACCGTTGGTCAAGGTTGTTATGCCCGATACGCTCAGCACGTCGTAATTCCCCGCCGTCGGTGCCATCAAATCGGCATTCAACTTGCCGCCCGCCGCCATCACCAGATCGCCGGTAATAGACAATGTGCCCGCCGTGCCGTCGGTGCCGGGGTTGATCGTGCCGCTGTTGGTCAAGGCCGCCGCGCCTGCACCCACCGCGATGGAGCCACTGCCGTTGAGGATACCGGGGGCGGCGTTGGTGAAGCCTGCAGTTTTGGCCAATGTTGTGCCGGTTGCCACGTTGATGGTGCCGGATTGAGTAAGCGCACCAGTGACGGACAGCGTGCCCGCATTCACGTTCATCGTGCCGCTGTTGGTGTATGCCACGTCGACCGTGCCGCCGCTGGTTGTCGTGCCCGCCCCCGCGTTGAAGATGCCGCCCGCGCTGTTGGTGAAGCCGAAGTTGACGCCCGCCCCGGCCAGTATCTGCCCGCCGTTCAGGTTCCACGTCCCGGTCGCGCCGTTGACCACGGGGCCAGCGCCGTTCGCCAGGTAGAGATAGGCCCACGGCACATTGCTGCCCGTCATGGTCAGTGTGCCGCTGCTGGTCAGCACTTTGCCCGCCCCGTCCACCACCAAGATGGCCGCGCAGCTGTTGCACGTGGCGTTGATCGTGCCCGTGCCCGTGAGGTTCACCGCACCCGCACCGGCCAGGGTGGCCGTTGCCGCCGCTACCAGGCTTCCAGTCACATTCAGCGAGCCGATGTTCAGTGTGCCCGCATTGCTCAGGGTCGAGGTGCCGGGGTTGAAGTTCAATGTCGTGAGCGTCGTCGAGCCAACTCCAGCCAAAGTCAACGATCCGCCGGTCATCCCCAACGTTGCGGCTTTCAACGTCCCAACTGATGATGCGCCTGCACTCACATTTAACGTACCCGTTCCCGTCACTCCACCGGTCTGCACATTTACCGTGCCATTGGTAAGCGTCAGGCTGCCCGTCAAATTCACGGAACCCGTTGCGTTCAAAATCAGTGTGCCGTTGGTTGCAGTCAGCGCGTTGGCGATGACGATGTTGTTCGCCGTGCTGCCTGTGCCCGTGATGGTGACTGCCGATGTAGTGATGTCATACCCTTGCTGATTGCTGCTGACATTGAGTAGCGCAGTGTGTGTGCCGGCCGTAGCGCTGCTGGTGAGCGTGAGGCCATTCTGGATGATGTTCGCCGTGGCCGGGCTGGCAATGCTGGCGGTATAGTCGGCCACATTGGTCAGCGTCTGCACCGTGCCGTTATATACGGGCGTCAGGGTGATGGGGGTGAGTAAGCTGCGCAACAAGGGTGCGGTGCTGCCTTCGTAGATGCGCCACACGGCGGTGCTGCCGCCGGTGTTGGAAATGGTGTTGGGAGCCGCCGTGTTCCACGCGCCGAAGCTGGCGAACTGCTGCATCTGGGCTGTGGTGAGGCCGGTAGCGGTGGTCGTACCCAAGTTAAATACTGAATTAACCGCAAGCGACTGTCCTGTAGTCTGGGTATTCCAGAAGGAATTGGTTATCTGGCTGCCTGTCTGGCCATTATTAACCAACCCGCCAAAGATACCCGACCCGCCGACTGCACCAGTCGCATAGCTGGTCAGTATTGAGCCCGTGGAATAGTTGGTTGCAACCAGCCCCCCGCTCCCGGATGTTGTTGCGACGCCCGTCACGCTGCCGGTCGCGTAGCTGTTGGAAATTGTCCCCGCATTCCCGCCGACCAGTCCGCCGGAACCCCAGTCACCGCTGACGCTGGCCGATGAATAGCTCGTTGTGACGCTGCCGCCCGCTTGATTGAGACCCACCAAGCCACCCGCATATCCCGTGCCGGTCGTGCTGTTTACCGTGATTCCGGAAGAATAACTGTTCGCAACCTGCCCAAAGTTATTCGCCACAAGCGGCCCAACAACTCCGCTTCCGCTGATGCTGCCGCCGACCATGGCCACGTTGCTGACCGCACCCGTTGCGCCCACTGTTCCAAACAACCCCTGCGCGTTAATGAGGCGATTGATGTACAGATTATTGACCGAATGTCCAACACCATTCAATGTGCCGGTGAAATTGGTTGCATTCCCAATCGGCGCGAAGCCTGCGCTGCCCCATACGCCCGTCGGAGTTGTGGTGCCATTGGTTGCCGTCGCATCGACGTTCGCCCCCAGCGTGTAGCTACCCGCGAGATTCGTTGCCATCAATTGCAACTGGTGCGAGTTGGAAATGGTGGTGCTGTATTCGCTCAACAGCATGGGACGGGTCGCGCCCGCCGCAGCGGCTGCATTGTTCAGTGTGCCATCGGCATCCACGATCACCCATTGGTTCGCCGTGCCGCCTACCGTGCCGAAGGTGAAGCCGGTGAAACTGGCGGCAGTTAAAAATTGTGCGGTGGTGAGGCCGGTTACACCCGCTTGCGGTGTTCCCGCAACGCCGGCAACCCCGTTCAATGGGGTCGTCACCCCGCCGTTTGAGCCGATACCTAAACCGTTAGCTTTACCTGACGTGGTGGCATCCCAAAAACTTGAAGCAACGGTACTCGTCCCTTCATTCCACCCGATCAAACCACCGGTTTGACCCGCCATACCGGTCACGGCTCCCGTAGCGTAGCCGGTGCTGATCGAGCCAGTGAGGTAGTTTTGACCGGCCAAGCCGCCCGCTCTACCAAAGCCCGTGACATTGGTCGCGGTGACATTGCCTGTGGCATAGCTGTTGTTGATCAACGAAGTCCAATTGATCCCGACGAGTCCGCCGACAATATCCGTACCGGTTACATTGCCGGTGGCGTAGCTGTTGCTCACCACACCTGATGCATTGACGGTGGTTCCGATCAGCCCGCCCACAAATGCGGCTCCGGTTGTAGTCACCGCTGCGTTGCTTTTGCTGACGGATCCAATATTCCACCCAATCAATCCACCCACGTCATTACCGCTACCGGTTACGCTACCCGTTGCGTAGCTTGAGGTTACCGTGCCTTGGTTTGCACCGACTAGGCTGCCGACGCTACCCTGTCCGCTAATGTTGACACCCACTAGTCCTACGTTCTGAACAACTGCCCCTGCAGCGGTATTGCCGAACAGGCCGACTTGCGCAACCGTAGGCCGATTGATGGTGAGGTTGCTGATGGTGTGGTTCAGCCCGTCAAATGTGCCAGTGAAATTAGTGGCCGCATTGCCCACCGGCACAAAGCCTGCCGCCACATTCCATGTGTTGGTAGTCGTGGCGTCGATGTTCGCGCCCAGCACGTAGTTCCCGGCAAGGCCCATGTTCATTCCTTGCAGCGTCATGGTGGCGGGCAATACGGTGGCATCGCCTGCCACACCCAGCGAGGTGATGACGGTGTAGCTGGTGAGCACGCCATTCGAACCCAGCTTGGTGCTGAAGTTGGCTCCGGCGGGCAGGTTGATTGCGGCGTTGACGTTGTAGGTGCTGGCGTTGCCTGCCGCCAGTGCGCCTTGCCCGTATTGCAGCGCGAGGCTGGCCGTACCGGTGCCTGTCATCGCGGCGTTGATGTTGATGTTGGTGAGCGCGTTGAGGGTGAGCTTGTTTGCCGCCCACGCGACCGGCGAGGACACGGTGATGATGCCCGTGCCCAAGCCGCCGCCGGTGGTGTCCACGGTGACATTGGTGAGCGCGAGTTGCGTTTGCAGTGTGGTCACGTTCAGATTCGAAGTGGCAATAGCGGTCGCGGGGTCAGCATAGGTGAGCGTGCCAGCCGTCCATGCCATCGACGCGGTGTTCACGGCGGTGCTGATGGTGATGTTCATCGGGTCGAGCAGGAGCGATCCCATCTGCCCTTTGGCGGCGCTGGTATCCACCAATCCCATGTAGTTCAGGGTCTGTTTGCCGGAGACTTCTACCCAGCCGCCGTTGCCGCCCTTCGCCCCACCTCTGGCGGAGATGTTGCCTGAAAATTGCGTGGTGTTGTCGGACCAGACGATGACTTTGCCGCCGTTGCCTATCCCTTCACCCCATCCCCACCCTAGCCCTCCCCTTGAAGGGGAGGGAATTGATGTTGTGCCACCATCGGCGCTGATGCTGGCGGTGGGGGCGACGTAGGTAATTTGCGCATTGGGTATGTCAGGATTCTTGCCTTGGTAGTCGCCTCCGATGAGGATGGTGCCGCCGCCGTTCGCGCCGTCGGCGCTGACTTTCGCGCCGTCCATGACGCCGACTTCATTGCCGAGGATATGGATGGTGCCGCCTAACCCCTCCCCACCTCCCTTTGTCAGGGGAGGAGTATTGCTCCCTCCCTGAGAAGGGAGGGTTGGGGTGGGTTGGGGTGCTGTCGAATTCGCGGTGACCGTGCCTGCAATTTCGGTGCGCTGGCTGGCTTTGAAGACGATCTTGCCGCCTTGCAGGGTGGCGCTGCTGGCGTTGACGGTGCCGCTGTTTTTAACGATGGTGCCGAATAGGCCGAGATTGCCCGCGCTGGCGACGAGTTGGCCTACGTTGGTTGCGTCTCCGGCGGGGGCGGTGATGTTGATGCGCAGGTTGGGGTTGCCGGTGTCGACGAGTTCGACGCTGTGCCCTGCCGCCAGTAGTATTTCGCCGTTGGGGGCGTTGATGATGCCGGTGTTTTCGACGTTGGGGGCGATGAGGTATATCTGGCCACCACTTTCGGCGGTGATGTTGCCTTGGTTAGTCACCCTCACCCCCTGCCCCTCCCCCGCCAGCGGGCGAGGGGAGCCAAAACGGTAGCGGCCGGCGAGGAAGTCGGTGTTGCTGAGGTTGAGAGTGCTGGCGAGCATGCCGGCCACGTCTACGGTGGCGCCTTGGCCGAAGAGGATGCCGTTGGGGTTGATAAGGAATACGCGTCCGTTGGATTGCAGGCTGCCTAAAATGTTGCTGGGGTTGGCGCCGGTAACGCGGTTGAGGACGGTGGACGCGGCGCTTTGTTGGGCGAAGCGGGTAACTTCATTCGCCTGTATCGAGAAGTCTTGCCAGTGAATTATGGTGCCGGGGGTGTTGGTGACAGTGAGGATGTTGCCGCTGCTGGCAAAGCTGGCTTGGCCGTTGGCGACGGTGGGCGACAGCGGGTTGGCGTGAACTCCCTGCACAGAAAGAGCCAACAGCGCTGCCAGACTGAGGCGTTTAAGGGGGAACCTCGGTCGAATCATGGCGTGTGATTTATTCAGATTGTCCAATGTATTGCTCTCGGATAGAACTTCGGCGCAACGTTGTTGAAATTTAACCTGATTGAAACAAAGAGCTATTTGCTCACAAACAACACTTGTCGAGGACGACTATACCCCTCTAAACCGGATAATTCAAAAAACGATTCCAAGCCCCCATCAAGACTCAAACGGGTGGCGCAGCACGATGGTTTCATCGCGATCCGGTCCGGTCGAAACCATATCGACCGGTACTTCGCAAATTTCCGCAATGCGTCGCAGATAATTTCTGGCCTGCACGGGAAGGTCGTCGAATTTCTTCACGCCCACCGTGCTGCCGCTCCAGCCCGGCATATCTTCATACACCGGCTCGCAGCCGGCCAGCGACTCGGCACCGACCGGGAGAATGTCGCTGTGCTGCCCGTCGATCTTGTAGCCCACGCCGATGCGCACGGTCTCCATGCCGTCCATCACGTCCAGCTTGGTCACGCACAGGCCGGACACGCCGTTGATCTGGATAGAACGCTTGAGCGCGGCCGCATCGAACCAGCCGCAACGGCGCGCGCGTCCGGTGGTCGCGCCGAACTCGTGCCCTTTGTCGGCCAAGTGTTTGCCGATAGGATCCTGTTTGTCTTCCGCATCGTACAGCTCGGTCGGGAACGGGCCGGAACCGACGCGCGTGGTGTAGGCCTTGGTGATGCCCAACACATAGTGCAGCGTCTGCGGCCCCACACCCGCACCGGCACAGGCCGCACCGGCGATACAGTTGCTCGATGTCACGAAAGGATAGGTGCCGTGGTCGATGTCCAGCAGCGTACCTTGCGCACCTTCAAACAGCAGGTTCTGCCCCGCCTTGTTGGCGTCATACAGCGCGCGCGGCACATCCATCACCAAGGGCTTGATGCGCCCGGCCAAGGCCAGCGCATCGTCCATCGTCTTCTGGAAATCGACGGTGGGCGCATTGAAGTAATTTTTCAAAACAAAATTGTGGAAGTCCAGCACTTCGCCCAGCTTGGCGGCAAAACGCTCGCGATGGAACAGGTCTTGCAGGCGGATCGCGCGGCGCGCCACCTTGTCTTCGTAGGCCGGGCCGATGCCGCGCCCGGTCGTGCCGATCTTCCCGGCCCCTTTAGCGGCTTCGCGCGCCTTGTCCACGGCTTCGTGGTAAGGCAGGATCAGCGGGCACGCCTCGGAGATGCGCAAGCGCTCGTACACCTGGATACCCGCCGCAGCCAACATGTCCATTTCTTTCAGCAGCGCGGCGGGCGACAGCACCACGCCGTTGCCGATGTAGCACATCACATGGTCGCGCAAAATGCCGGAAGGGATCAGGTGCAGCACGGTCTTCTTGCCGCCGATCACCAGCGTATGCCCTGCGTTGTGGCCGCCCTGAAAGCGCACCACGCCCTGCGCATGATCGGTGAGCCAATCGACGATCTTGCCCTTGCCTTCATCACCCCATTGTGTGCCGATCACTACCACGTTCTTAGACATGCCGATTCCTAAATTTTTGTTAATTTCTGAAAACCCTAACCCCTCCTAAACCTCCCCTTGTCAGGGGAGTAATCCGCTCACCTCCACTGATAATGGGAAGCCGGAAGGGGTTTATGTTTTAACCACAATCCACGCGCCGTCGCGCCATACCAGTTCGCGGTCGCAATTCAACTCGGCGCGATGTGCCGGGTCGGATAGCAGATCGACCACCACCGCCTGCCCTAGACCGCGCAGTTTTGCAATCGCCGCATCCAGCGCCGCATCGTTTTTGTGCGGGGCAAGAATACCCTTGGGCATGGCTTGCTTGCCCAACAAACCGTGCAGTTGGCGCAAGTCCATGCTGAAGCCCGTGGCCGGGCGGGCGCGGCCAAAACTCTTGCCCACGTCGTCATAGCGTCCGCCCACCGCAATCGCATCGTGGCTGCCCGCGTGATACGCCGCGAACACCATGCCGCTGTGGTAGTGGTAGCCGCGCAATTCGGCCAGATCAATGCCCACATGTTGCGCCAAGGGCTGCAACTGCGTCGCCGCGCGTTCCAGTTCGTCCAGTGCCGCATGGGTGCTGTCTGGCAACACTTGCCGCGCGCGCTGCAACACCTCTACCCCGCCGTACAATTCGGGCAAGGCCAACAACGCTGCTTGCACCTCCTCCGACAATCCGGCGACCAATCCTTTCAAGCTGGGTACATCCTTGCTTTGCAAAGCACCGAACAACGCCGCTTCCAGCTCGCCATCAATCGCAGCACCTTTAACCAATGCGCGGAACACGGCAACGTGACCGAGATCGAGATGCACGCCTTGAATACCGAGCAAAGCCAGGGACTGCAACATCAAGCGCTGCACTTCCAGATCGCTTTCCAGACCGCTGTGGCCGTACAGCTCCGCGCCGATCTGCAAAGGTTCGCGGGTGCGCATCAGGCCGGAAGGCTGGGTGTGCAGCACGCTGCCCGCATAGCTCAGGCGCGTAACGCCCTGACGGTTGAGCAGATGCGCATCGATACGCGCCACCTGCGGCGTGATGTCGGCGCGTAGCGCCAAAGTGCGACCGCCGAGTTGATCCACCAGTTTGAAACTGCGCAAATCCATATCCGCGCTGTCGTTGATGAGCAACGATTCGGCATATTCGAGCAACGGGGGGGAGACCAACTGATAACCGGACAAACGCAACAGCTCCAGCACATCGCGGCGCATGCTTTCGATGCGCCACGCCTCGTCCGGCAGCATGTCCTGTATATTTTCCGGCAACAACCAATTCGGCATTCTTTATCCTAAAAAAAAACAACTGTCCGCAGATTACGCAGATTAACGCCGGTTAAAACAAACCATGCTCCCGATACTTTTTCCCGCCGTTGGCGGCAACGCAGTCTCGGCAGACAACGGCATGAAAACCTGCGTAATCTGCGGATAGAACTAGGGTTTTGAGTTTATTTCATCCAGTAAATGAGCAGCAATCCGCTCAGCATCAAGGTCAGACCGACAAAGCGCATCTGGCTGTCTTGAAGCTGGGACAGCTTATGCAGAGTTTCACGCCACACGCCGGGAAACAAAAACGGCATCAGCCCTTCCAGCACCAGCATCAAACCCAACGCGGCCAGCCAGTATTCCATGACTTGAGGGTACCTCTAAAAATTCAGATATCGCCCAAATGCAAGGCGCGGAAAAAATTTTGCAGCGCCGCATATGGATGATATGTAAGCAAGAAATTTTTTCCGCAACGCGGCAGTTGGGATGAAATATGGATTTTTAGAGGCGCCCTTCACTACTTGCCGCCTTTGTTCGAGCTCTTCAGGTACTTGAAGAAGGCAGAGCTTGGATCCAGCACCATCACATCGCTCTTATTCTTGAAGGTCTGTTTATAGGCTTCCATGCTGCGGTAGAAAGCGAAGAACTCGGAGTTTCGCCCAAACGCAGAAGCATAGATAGATGCGGCCTTGGCATCGCCCTCACCTTTCAGCCGTTGCGCATCGCGGTAGGCTTCGGCCAGCGTCACTTCGCGCTGCTTGTCCGCATCGGCGCGGATTTTTTCGCTCTCGGCGTTACCCGTCGCGCGCAGCTCGTTGGCGACACGCTTGCGCTCGGCATCCATACGACGATAGACGGAGTCGCTGATCTCGACCGGAAAGTCCACACGTTTCAAACGCACGTCCAACACCTCGACGCCGATCTTGCCTGCATCCGCGCTGGCCTTCTGGCGCAGCACTTCCATGATTTTTTCGCGTTCGCCGGACACCACTTCGTGGATGGTGCGCTTGCCGAACTCTTCGCGCATGGACGCATTCACCGTTTGCTGCAAGCGGGTTTGCGCGCGGATTTCGTCGCCGCCCACGCTGATGTAATACTGCTTCACATCGGCGATGCGCCACTTCACGAACGAGTCCACCAGAACGTTTTTCTTTTCCGCCGTGATGAAACGTTCCGGCTCCGCGCTATCCAAAGTCAGGATGCGCGAATCGAAGAAGCGCACGTTTTGCACCAGAGGTAGCTTGAAGTACAAGCCCGGAGCGGTTGTCACATCCACGACTTCACCCAACTGAAACACAATCGCGGTCTGGCGCTGATCGACGACGAACGCGCTCATGCTCAGCAGAACCAGCGCGACAATTGCGCCCACCAACAGATTTCCAATATTTTTCATTAACGAGACTCCCTGTCGCGACCGCGCAATGTTTCGCGCCCGGACGAAATAAGCGGATCATTCGGCACCGCCGCTTGCGGGGCAACTTGTTCGGCGTTGTTCGCCGGACGGCCAGCCGCAGTCTGCGCTTCATTCAATCCACCGCTTCCCGGATTGGTGCTCTGGATCAGCTTATCCAAAGGCAAGTACAACAGGCTGCCGTTGCCGCTCTTCTGATCCACAAGCACCTTGCTGCTACTGGTCATGATCTGCTGCATCATGTCGATATACATGCGTTCGCGGGTGACTTGCGGCGCTTTCTCATACTCCACCAGAATCTGCTTGAAACGGCTCGCATCACCTTCGGCATTGGCAATCACGCGCTGTTTGTAGCCATCCGCTTCCTGCATCAAACGCGCTGCCGCACCTTTAGCCTTGGGCACCACATCGTTCGCATAAGCCTGACCTTCGTTCTTCTGGCGCTCGCGATCCTGCCCCGCTTTGACCGCATCATCAAACGCGGCCTGCACTTGCTCTGGCGGCTGCGCGTTCTGCATGGTCACCTTACTCACCACGATGCCGGACTTGTAGCGATCAAGAATGTCCTGAATCAGTTTGGTCGTGGAAGCCGCCACCTGCTCGCGGCCTTCATACAGCACGAAATCCATCTTGCTCTTGCCCACCACTTCGCGGATGGCGGTCTCGGCAGCCTGACGCACGTTCTCGTCCGGCGCGCGGTTGTTGAACAGATAGTCGGCGGGGTCTTTCAGGAAGTACTGCACGGCAAACTGGATGTCGATGATGTTTTCGTCATCGGTCAGCATCAGCGACTCTTTCAACATCTTGTTTTTCACGTTTTCGCGGTAGCCCACTTCCACGGTGCGCACCTGGCTCAAGCTGACGATCTCGACAGCTTCGATCGGGTACGGCATATGCCAGCGCGGCCCCGCCTGGGTCGCCTCGACATATTTACCGAAACGCAGCACCACGCCGCGCTGGCTGGCATCCACGATGTAGAAACCGCTCGCCATCCAGATCAGCGCAACGATGATGACGACAAGACCAATGCCGCCCGCGAACCCGCCCGACGGCTTGCCCGAGCTAGCATTTTTGGGCGCATTGCCGCTTAATCTGCCGAACAGCGCTTCAACCTTTTTATTCAGGTTGCGCAGCACTTCTTCCAGATCGGGGGGGGCACCGCTGTTTTTATTGCCCCATTGCGGATCGTTCAATCCCATAAGTCCATCCTGCCTTCTTTAACTTAATTGTTATTCAGTGGATGCCACTCTTGTGGCATCGCCGCGATCACCGGACTATCGCGCGCTTCAATCATGGCCGCGCGCAACTCATCCAGCCCCGCACCCGACTTCGCGCTCAAATGAATGCTGACGATTTTACCATATTCATCGCGCTTCACCGCAGCCGACAAGCCCTGCGAGTCGATCTTGTTATACACCACGATCTGGGGGATATCCTGCGCGCCGATCTCGGCCAGCACTCTATTCACCTCGGCGACCTGATCGTTCCGCTCTAGGCTGTTCACATCGACCACATGCAGCAGCAAATCGGCCAGCGCGGTTTCCTCCAGCGTACTGCGGAAAGCCGCCACCAAGCCGTGCGGCAGATGGCGGATAAAGCCCACGGTATCGGACAGCACCACCTGCACCCGGCTCTCCCCTTCCAGAAAGATTTTGCGCGATGTCGTATCCAGCGTGGCGAACAACTGGTCGGCCGCATACACATTGGCATTGGTCAGCCGGTTGAACAGCGTGGACTTCCCCGCATTGGTATAACCCACGATGGAAACCGACAGCACCTCGGAGCGGTTGCGCGCCTTGCGCTGCAATTCGCGGTGGCGCTTGAGCTGTTTCAACCGCTCGTTGAGCAGATGCACGCGCCTATCCAATTTGCGCCTGTCCAGTTCCAGTTGCGTCTCGCCCGGACCGCGCGCGCCCACCGCAAATTTTTGCTGCCCCATGTCGGTATTCATACCGGCCAAGCGCGTGGACAAATATTTGAGCTGCGCCAGCTCGACCTGCACCTTGCCCTCGTGGCTCTGCGCCCGCAACGCAAAAATATCCAGTATCAGCATGGTGCGGTCGATCACGCGCGTCTGCAGCTTGGCGGCAAGATTGCGCATCTGCGCCGGAGACAAGTCGTGATTGAAAATCACCAGCGGCACCTCCAACTTTTCGACGATGGCGGCGATTTCATCGACCTTGCCGCTACCCGCGAACGTGGACGCATCCGGGCGTTGCCGCTTGCCTTGCACCAGCGCGAGCGTCCGCACACCGGCGCTCTCCGCCAGCAGGCGTAACTCTTCTAGGCTTTCTGCGTAGTCCGGCGCGCCGAAATCGAGACTGACCAATACCGCCGTATTAGGGGCAGTTGTTGATAAAGTCATCAGTCGGCGTCGTACGGGATCGTGACAGCGCGTGCGGGAACGATGGTGGAAATAGCGTGCTTGTATACCATCTGGGTGACGGTGTTCTTCAACAGCACGACATATTGATCGAAAGACTCGACCTGGCCTTGCAGCTTGATGCCGTTGACCAGGTAAATGGCGACCTGCACATGTTCCTTGCGCAATGCGTTCAGGAACGGGTCTTGTAGTTGTTGCCCTTTAGCGCTCATGGGTTTTACTCTTAGTGGTATTTAACGGGCACCCACTCTACTGGATTTTCATGCGGCTGACTAGCGCAGGCCAGCCTCTGCTAAACTCTCCCGCCACTTAAACGATCCATTTCGCGCATGACCCAGCTTGTTTCCCGTACCGCCCCTCCCGAAGCGCAACAACAACTTATCGCCTCAGGCTTTACCCCTTTGCTTGCGCGCATTTTCGCGGCACGCAGTATCGGTCGTCCCGAGCAACTGGATACCGGCCTCAACCGCCTGCTGCCGTTCACGCAATTGAAAAACATCGCGCCTATGGCGCGTTTGCTTGCCGACGCCATCGCGGCAAATAAAAAAATTCTGATCGTGGCCGACTACGATGCCGACGGCGCAACGGCCTGCGCGGTCGCGATGCGCGGTTTGCAGATGTTCGGTGCGCGTGCGGACTTCATCGTGCCCAACCGTTTCGAGTACGGCTACGGATTGACGCCGGAGATCGTGCGTCTGGCGGCAGAGAGCACACCCGACATCCTGCTCACCGTGGACAACGGCATCGCCAGCGTGGAAGGCGTGGCGGAAGCCAACCGCCTGGGCATACAAGTATTGGTGACCGACCATCATTTGCCCGGCGATGCGCTGCCGGATGCGCGGTGCATCGTGAACCCGAACCAGCCGGGTTGCGAATTTCCCAGCAAGCATCTGGCGGGGGTCGGCGTGATGTTTTATGTGTTGCTGGCACTACGGGCGGAGTTGCGCGAACGGGGATATTTTTCTGCCACATCGAAACCCCAACCCCCAACCCCCCTCAATCCCCCCTTGTCGGGGGGAAGGAACACCGCTCCCTCCCCTGGTAAGGGGAGGGCTGGGGAGGGGTTTAGCGAACCCAACCTCGGCAGCCTGCTCGACATCGTGGCGCTCGGCACGGTGGCCGATGTGGTGCGGCTGGACGAAAACAACCGCATCCTCGTGCAACAAGGCTTGCAGCGCATCCGTGCCGCGCGCGCATGCTGCGGCATCGCCGCACTGTTCCAGATTGCCCGCAAGCAGTTAGCCCAAGCCTCGTCTTTTGAACTTGGGTTTATCGTCGGGCCGCGCCTCAATGCGGCGGGACGCTTGGAGGACATGAGCCTGGGCATCCGCTGCCTGCTAACCGATGATGCAACCGAGGCGACGGAAATTGCCGCCAAGCTGGACGCCTTGAATCGGGAGCGCCGCAGCATCGAGGCCGATATGCAGGAAGCGGCGCTCGCCGCGCTGGAACGCATCAATCCCGCCGACGGCTACAGCCTCGCGCTGTTCGACGAAAGCTGGCATCCGGGCGTGATCGGCATTCTCGCTTCGCGTTTAAAAGACCGCTTCCACCGCCCGGTGATTACCTTCGCGCGCAGCAAAGACGGCGAGTTGAAAGGTTCGGGGCGCAGCATCAACGGCCTGCACTTGCGCGATGCGCTCGACCTCGTCGCAAAACGTTACCCGCACTTGCTGCAAAAATTCGGCGGTCACGCCATGGCGGCGGGCGTGACCGTGCGCGAGGAACACTTCGAAGAATTTCAGCGCGCATTTGAAAGCGTGGCGCAGTCGCTGCTGACCCCGGCGGACTTGGTGAAAGTCATCGAGACCGACGGCGAACTCGCGCGCGGCGATTTTTCCGTGGCCATCGCCCGTACGCTGGAACAACAAGTTTGGGGGCAGGGTTTCCCCGAGCCGCTGTTCCAGGGCGACTTCCGAGTGCAGACACAGCGCGTGGTCGGTGAAAAGCATCTCAAGCTGAAACTGTCGTCGCCAGAGGGTAGTTTCGACGCCATCCGCTTCTTTTCCGCCGAGCCTGCGCCGGACACAATCCGCGCGGTGTACAGCCTGAGTGTCAACGAATACAATGGCAGCGAAAGTTTGCAACTCATCGTACGCCACTGGTAAGGAGCCAAATAATGGAGACCGGTTTCCTGCAAGGCAACGGCATTGAAGCGCTACCGCAATTCCTCACCAGTCTCGCCATCGGCCTGCTGATCGGGCTGGAGCGCGAGCGCAACCCTTCGGCCAAGGCCGGGCTGCGCACCTTCGCGCTGGTCTCGCTGTTCGGCACGCTCGTCGCGCTGCTGGCCGACAAAAGCGGTACGCCCTGGTTGGTGGCAATCGGCTTGCTGGCTATTGCGGGCATGATCGTGGCGGCCTATATCAATACCCCGACCGAGAACAACGACCCCGGCACCACCACCGTCGCCGCGCTGTTGATCTGTTACGCGCTCGGCGCACTGATCTGGTTCGGCCTTTCCAAACTCGCCGTCATGATCGCCATCACCACCACCGCCCTGCTCTATTTCAAACCCGAACTGCAAGGCATGTCGCAACGGCTGTCGCGCCGCGACCTGGTTTCCATCCTGCAATTTTCCGTGCTGAGCTTTGTCATCCTGCCTATCCTGCCGGACAAAAGCTACGGCCCCTACAATGCCTTCAACCCGCACAATGCCTGGATGATGGTGGTACTGATCTCGGGGCTGAGCCTCGCCGGATATGTTGCGCTGCATTGGACGGGACACCGCTACGGCGCACCGCTGCTGGGCTTTCTGGGCGGTCTGGTTTCCAGCACCGCCACCACCATGGTGTATGCACGGCATAGCAAGACCAGCGAAAACATGGTGCGCCTTTCCGCCGTAGTCATTCTCATTGCCAGTCAGGTCGTATTGATCCGCCTTGCAGTGGTCAGCACCGTGGTCTCCCCCGGGGTGATCGACAAGTTGCTCCCCCCGATGGGGCTCGGCTTACTGTTCGGTCTGGTCTTCACCTTGCTGGGTTGGCGCCGGCTCCACACCGCTTCCGAACTCCCGATGCCGCAAACGGCCAACCCGACCGAGATACACGCCGCACTCGGCTTCGGTTTGCTGTATGTCATCGTGTTGCTGTGTTCGGCCTGGCTGTCGGACATCGCGGGTAGCAGCGGCTTGTATATCGTCGCCCTGATTTCCGGCCTGACCGATGTGGACGCCATTACCCTGTCCAGCTTGCGTCTGTTTTCGCTCGCCAAATTGACCGGGGAGCAAGCCGTGTCGGCGATCGCCATCGCCTTCATTTCCAACATGGCATTCAAATTCGGCATGTTGGCGTTCATCGGCGGCAAGGCCTTGGCGAAACAAGTTGCCGGAGGGTTCGCCGCAATGGCGGCAGGTGTGGCGATAGGGCTGTTATTCCTGTAGGGGGCGCATTCTTTGGACACCTGCATTGCATGTATAATCGCGCCCTTTCAGAATATCTGGACCCATCATGGAAGCCGAACAACTCAACGCCCTCACCAACAAGATACAAGACCTGCGCACCCGCAACATCGAACTGCGGAGGTATCTTTGACTACGACGGCAAACAGGATCGTCTAGCCGAAGTCGTCGTCCTCGCCGAAGACCCTGCCGTGTGGCAGGACAGCAAACGCTCGCAGGAGCTGGGTCGCGAACGCAAGATGCTGGAAGGCGTGGTGCTCAATCTGCAAAAAGTCGAACAGGCGCTCAGCGATGCGGGCGAGCTGATGGAAATGGCGCTGGCGGAGAATGACGACGACAGCCTGCACGGTATCGCCGCCGACATCGCCGCAACCGAAAAGCTGGTTGCCGACATGGAGTTCCGCCGCATGTTTTCGGGCGAGATGGATCAGGCCAATTGCTTCCTCGACATCCAGGCCGGCTCGGGCGGCACCGAAGCGCAGGACTGGGGCTCGATGCTGTTGCGCATGTATATCCGCTACGCCGAACGCAAAGGCTTTCAGGTCGAAATCCTGGAACAGTCCGACGGCGAAGTCGCGGGCATCAAGGGCGCGTCGCTCAAGATCAGCGGCGAATACGCCTACGGCCACCTGCGCACCGAAACCGGCGTACACCGCCTCGTGCGCAAATCGCCGTTCGACTCGGGCAACCGCCGCCACACCTCGTTCTCCAGCGTGTTCGTTTATCCCGAAGTGGACGACTCCATCGAGATCGACATCAACCCCGCCGATTTGCGTGTGGACACCTATCGCGCCTCCGGCGCGGGCGGGCAGCACATCAACAAAACCGACTCGGCGGTGCGTATCACCCACATCCCGACCAACATCGTGGTGCAGTGCCAGAGCGACCGCTCGCAGCACAAAAACCGCGCCGAGGCCATGTCCATGCTCAAGTCGCGCATGTACGAAGAGGAACTGCGCAAGCGCAATGCCGAGAAGCAGGTTCTGGAAGACACCAAATCCGACATCGGCTGGGGCCACCAGATCCGCTCCTACGTGCTCGACCAGTCGCGCATCAAAGACCTGCGCACCAGCCACGAAGTCGGCAACACCCAAGCCGTGCTGGACGGCGACCTCGACGATTTTATTTCGGCCAGTTTGAAGCAAGGGGTTTAAGCCGGATAATCCATTAGCAAAAATTGCGTCATTCCGGCGAAGGCCGGAATGACGAACACAACTTTGGCTCAGGCTTGTCCGGTAGGTTTAACCTGTGAGAGCTCGATTTATCGAGCAATTCTTTGAGAGCAATCGCGCAATAAATTGTGCCCCTACAAGAGGTTTGGTTCTAATGGATTCGTATCTGGGATTAACGTTTGACGCGCCAGCCCAATTTCCATAAAGTAGTGTCTAACACTACTTCCATAAAAACGCCATGGACACAATCACTGCAGCCGATGCCAACCGCCAATTTTCCAGCCTGCTACGCAAAGTCGCCCAAGGAGAAACGGTCACCGTCACATCGCGGGGTAAACCCGTGGCAACCATCAGCCCCGCCCAAGCGAACAATGCACAACGCACTGCCGCGAAAAAAACCTTGCTGGCAAGGCTCAAAAAGCAGACGGCGACAGGCGCACGCAACTGGACGCGCGACGAACTGTACGAAGGCTAAACATGAGAATCGCTCTGGACACCAACATCCTCGCCTATGCAGAAGGGATGGGGGACAAAGCCCGGTGCAACATGGCGCGCGAATTGATCGAACGGCTGCCCGTAGCATCTGTGCTGCTCCCGGCGCAAACGCTGGGCGAGCTTTACCGCGTACTCACCGCCAAAGCCAAACGCAAACCAGCCCCGGCGCGCGATGCCATCCTGAGTTGGGCAGACAGCTTCGAGGTGGCGGACTCAAGCTGGATAGCCTTCCAGTCCGCACTGGACTTATCCGCCGACCACCAACTGCAAATATGGGACGCCCTCATCCTCGCCGTAGCCGCCGAGAACCGCTGCCGCATACTGCTCAGCGAAGACTTTCAGGATGGCTTTACTTGGAGCGGGGTGACGGTGCTGAATCCGTTTGCTGCGCCCGGGCATGCTTTGCTATCAAGCGTTGGAATGGTTGATGCTCCCAGCAAAGGCAAGCAGCGCAGCTTGCAAGAGTTCAAGACGGCATCGGTTGCGGCAAAGAAAAAGCCAAAATAATGGCGAGATATTGGCTGAAAAACAATTTTTACAATGATGCGTCTATCGCATTCAGCAGCAGCACTTCCTGCTCCACCCCACCGCCATAACGTTGCATCAAATCAATAACCGTCAAAATGCTCGCATCCTTCGTTTCGGCCAGACGTGGCAGTAGCGCACTACTCTTGTCCATCAACGCTGGCTTGAGAAATTTATTTTCCTTGAAATAGTTTTCCAAATTTGGCGGAAGATAAAACGATGTGCGCGGTGCACGTTCTTTCAATTTTCGATACTCGTCCAGTCCAACCGGATCATAGTCACCGAAATGAGTCAGGCTCCCTTCTATCATGGGAGATGCTACCCAATTCAACAGGCGCTCTGACATCCTTCCATAGGTGAGAATGGCGACAGAGACATCAACGGTAGCCCAGTCAAATCGATAAAACTGACCTTGCCCCGTAAAAACGTATTTCTTAACCGGGTATAAAATTCAAGTTAAGGAGACGCAAAAATGACAGCAGAAAATGGCAAGAGAGCGGCGTACACACTGGAGTACAAATTA
>SCUU01000220.1 GCA_004297065.1 Gallionellaceae bacterium | reverse complement strand
CCCGCTCGACGCAGCGCTGCACCGTCTGGTGATGCACGCCCAATGCACGACCCACCGCGAAGAACGACGGATCCTCCCGGTACGCCAGCAGCATCCGCGCCCGCGCCACCCGCGCCGCAGGTTCCGTCCGCGACCGCGCGATCGATCGCAACTGCGACAGTTCCTTCTTACCGATCGCCAGATCAATCATCCGCCGAGGTGCCGCCATGACATACCTCCTCGCAACCGCACCCCTCACATATACCATATGTCGCGACTCGGCTGGAACCGGCTACAACTGATTGGATCTAAGGAATCGATGTACTAGTACATCGTTTCCGAGGATCGAATCATATCAGGCGGCGCGGTCGAGCTTGTAGGTCCAGGTGTGGACGACGGGATGTCTATTGATGTGGTCGATGGCGGCCATGAGGCGGTCCTTGAGTTCCTGCTTGGATGCGACGCGGATGTGGCGGAGCACCGAGCGGGCGAGCTTGGAGAAGAAGCCCTCGACGAGATTGAGCCATGAGCCATGTTTCGGCGTGAAGACGAACTCGAATCGGCCGGCGCGCTGCTCGGCGAGCCAGTCGCGTGTCTCTTTCGAGATGTGTGCAGAATGATTGTCGAGGATCATCTTGATCGCGGTGTGCGCCGGGTAAGCCGCATCAAGCAGCTTGAGGAATTCGACGAACTCGCGGCTGCGGTGGCGGTCCTTGACCAGGGCATGGACCTTGCCGGTGAGCAGGTCGATCCCGGCGAGCAAGCTGATGGTGCCGTGGCGCTTGTACTCATGATCGCGGGCGAAGGTCTGATGCTGGCCGGGCTCGGGCGGCAAGTCCGGGGCCGTCGTGCCGATCGCCTGCACGCCCGGCTTCTCGTCGTAGGAGACGATCGCCACGGCGTCGCTCGGCGGCTTCTTCTTCAGCAGCTTGACCTGGCGATAGACGCACAGCACCTCCGCCATCTTCTCGGCGAAGTCCGGATCGCGACGTTCCAGGTAGTAGCGCACCTTGTGCGGCTTCACCTCCTCCGCATCGAGGATCTTGCAGACGGTGCCTTGCACCAGATCGGACAGGCAGACA
>SCUU01000303.1 GCA_004297065.1 Gallionellaceae bacterium | reverse complement strand
TGATCATATAGTCTCTGGAATAAAGCACAGTTTTGAGGACTTGATTACAACTCATTTGCACAGCAAGATAGAGGGCGATAAATGCATGGAGCTTTTCATGCTAGATGGAGAAGCAGAAAGGGTTTGTACTATCACAAAAGATTTTCAAACTAACAAAAAAATGGATAATGTAAAACTCGTTACGCTGTAAAATCTAAAAATATTTTATCTAAAATCCATTTTCATTAAGAAGCAGTCCTAGCAGGGCAGCTCTTGTATGTTTTCCGTATTCTGCCTGTTTGAAATATCTTGCTTGCTTTGTCTTATCCACTTCAACTGAGATCTCATCAAGCCTTGGTAAGGGATGTAAGATAATTGCGTCTTCTTTCATTTTCTTTATAATATCAAGACCTATCACATAGCTTCCTTTTACTTTGAGATATTCTTCTTCATCTGGGAATCGTTCTTTTTGTATTCTTGTTACATAAACTACGTCCAAGTCATCGATGTACTCTTCTAGTGATGTTGATTCTGTGTAAGAAAGTCGTTTCTTAATGTCATATGTTGAATCAGCTCTAATTTTAAGTGCCTGAGGCGATATCAAATGTACTTCCACATCATAATTTCCTAATGCATACAAGAGTGAGTAAACAGTCCTTCCGTATTTTAGATCCCCGACTATACCAATTTTAAGACCATCAATCTTATTTTTTTCCTTCTTAATTGTAAACAAGTCTTGAATTGCTTGTGTTGGATGTTCTTCTGTTCCACTACCTCCATTGATTACAGGCTTTGATGAAACCTCTGCTGCAAATCTGCTAGAGCCATCAAGTGAGTGTCGTAAAACTAGGACGTCAGAATAAATCGACATTATCTTGACTGTATCGGCAAGACTTTCACCTTTCTGTGTAGAAGAAGATGATACGTCAGAAATTCCTAGCGACGTTCCTCCAATTAATGCCATAGCAGCTTCAAAACTTAGACGTGTTCTAGTGCTAGGCTCATAGAAAAGATATCCTAGTGTCTTACCTCTGGCAATCTCGCGGCGTTTGCTAGGTTCCATACTTATTATTTTGTTTGTAGCCTCAAAAATTACCTCAAGTTTTTGTTTGTTTAAATCTCGTATAGAAATTATATCTTTTTGAAAAAACTCATTCATTCTTTCAATGATATATACAGGTGGCTATACAAAGTATTCTGATGCAAGAATCAGAGCTTATAGTTCGTCGT
>SCUU01000098.1 GCA_004297065.1 Gallionellaceae bacterium | reverse complement strand
TACGCCGGTGGGTACCCCGCTGCTTCGCAGCGACCCTTCCGCAGTCAGGGGAGGAGCCGAACCTGCTCTCCCCCTGATTTGTTCCCCCCTGACAAGGGGGGTATGGGGGGGTTAGGGGAGCTGGAGGGGGTTTTGAGCCCAATGGATTATCTGGGTTAAGCCCGGATAGTCCATAGGAGCCACAGCATCCCCTCCCCCTTTACACCCGGAGGGTGCGAGAACCCCTGCGAGGCACCCGGAGGGTGCGAGAACCTCTGCGAGGCACAGGGGGAATGCGGCTTCGCAACCCGGCGCGGCGCTAATGAACAATCTGGGATTAACGGGCATGGCAATGATGCCACCCCCGATAATGAAACTCGCCATGCCCGTTTCCCCCTATCCAACTTTCCCCCGCACGCGGGAGAAAGGGCAAACGAATCGCTACGCGAGTTTCACGGTAACATTACCCGACAAGCCTCTTGCCAGCACCTCGAACCCCGCCACCGGCACCGGTTCGTTCCTTGTCCCAATGCCCATTCAAAACCGGGACGCCATAACTTGTGGGAGCGGCCTCCCGGCCGCGAAGGGTGCGGAGGCGCACTCTGATCGCGACCGGGAGGTCGCTCCCACAAGACCAATCGCAGCGGGGAAGTCGCCCCCACAAAAACCATATACCGCCACACTATTAACCCAAAAATCCATGAGATAGAAAATGCTGCCCGCTTCCCCCTTTACACCCTCCGGGTGCACCCGGAGGGTGCGAGAACCTCTGCGAGGCAAAGGGGGAATGCGGCTTCGCAACCCGGCGCGGCGCTAATGCACAATCCGGGTTCATCGCTCGCTCGTCTTCAACGCCACCTTGTCGCGCAGATACAAAGGCAACGCCAGTGCCGCATCCAGCGCATTGCCCTTGGCAAATTCAGCCGCAGCGAGTTGCGCAACGGCGCGCGCGTGCGGCACGGCATGCGCATCGACACCGCTCAAATGCCCGTCATAGCGCGCCGACAGCGCGGCATCGTTCAGCGCAAAACCGCTGCCCGCGCCAAACCAGCCGTCCCCCACAACAACGGGCGCATCCTCTGCCTTGCACAGGCAGGGTTCTATCACCGTCACCCAAGCATCCCGATGTTTTTCATAAGCCGCGAGATATATTCCGCCCATGCGCGCATCCAGCGCCGCAATCACTTTGTCGCGGCCCGAGGCTTGCGCCAGCGCCTGCAAGGTACACACGCCGACCACCCGCAAGTTCGCGCCGAATGCCAAGCCCTGCGCCACGCCGCACGCGATGCGCACGCCGGTAAACGAACCGGGGCCTTTGCCGAAGGCGATTCCATCGATCTGTTTGATCGTGACGCCCGCATCTTTGAGCAAGCCATCCAGCATGCCCAACAACATTTCGGAATGCTTCTGCCCGACCAGTTCGCACCGCGCCGTCACCGCGCCGTCTTGCCACAACGCGACCGAGCAGTATTCGGTGGAGGTTTCTAGCGCAAGTATCTTCATCAGACTTTCAACAACAAAGCGACGGCCTGCGCGCCGATACCTTCGCCGCGCCCGGCATAGCCCAGCTTTTCGGTGGTGGTCGCTTTCACGTTGACCGCGTTGAGCGCGATGCCGAGATCGAGCGCGATGTTGGCGACCATCTGCGGAATATGCGGTGCCATCTTGGGCGCTTGCGCGATGATGGTGGCGTCCACGTTGCCGACACGATAACCCTCCGCTTTGATCTTGCCCGCCACGCCGCGCAGCAAAATACGGCTGGCTATGCCCTTGAATCTGGCATCGGTATCGGCGAAATGTTTGCCGATGTCGCCCAGCGCCGCAGCCCCCAGCAGCGCGTCGCAAATCGCATGCAGCAACACGTCCGCATCGGAATGCCCGAGCAGACCTTTCTCATACGGGATGTCCACCCCGCCGATGATGAGCTTGCGCCCCGCCACTAACTGATGAACATCAAAACCCTGTCCGATACGCATGTCTATTTCCTTTTTTGCAGCAACAGCTCCGCCAGCCCGATGTCCTGCGGATAGGTCACTTTGAAATTCGTCGAATCGCCCGCCACCAGTTTGGGTTGCAGCCCCAGCGCCTCGATGGCCGACGCTTCATCGGTGACGCTGCGGCACTGCTGCAAACCCCGCGCCAGCAATCCGGCGCGGAACATCTGCGGCGTCTGCGCCTGCCACAGCTTTTCACGGCTCTCGGTGCATTCGATGCGCTGCTGCGCGTCGGCGCGTTTCAGCGTATCCGCCACCGGCACGGCGAGGATGCCGCCCACCGCATCGTCGCGCAACTCGGCGATCAGCTTGTCCAGATGCGCCTGCGTCAGGCAGGGACGCGCCGCATCGTGTACCAACACCCAGTCGTCCGGCTCCAGTTCCGAGGCCAGCAAACCGTTCGCGACGCTCTCGGCGCGCGTCGCCCCGCCGCAATACAGCGTCTCCAGTTTGCCCGCGCAATGCGACCAGTCGTAACGCTTGAAATGTTCATCGTCCGGCGCGAGCACGACGAACACCGCGCCGATGTGCGGACACGCGCACAAAGTGGTGAGCGCGTGGTGGATCAGCGGGAACCCGGCAAGGTCGAGATACTGCTTGGGCAGATCGCCGCCCATACGGGAACCGGAGCCGGCGGCGGGGACAAGTGCGTAGAATTCGGACATGGGCGAATTGTAACAGGCTGATGAAGAACGTAGCGGGGATGGCGACTGCGGCACGTTACTGGCGAAGCCAGCGGCTTGCGGGAGCAGTCGCCTGCCACCCCTCCCGCACCGGACGGCTCCGCCGCACCGAGTCGGGGTAGCATATTGCAAGGCGCACACCGCTCGCGCAAACCGGCATTTCACACGCCACCATCAGCCACGAGCGCGCCTGCCGGATGTCAGCGAGTTACAACCCGACTATTGGGCACCTCTAAAAATTCAAAATCCTAAGCGAGACAAGGCGCGAAAGAAAGTCCGCGCGCCGCATATGTTTGATATGCAAGCGTTAAAATTTCTTGAGCAACACAGTATCGCGACGGGGTTTGGATTTTTAGAGGCACCCTATTGACCCTCGGCGCTTACACCTGCTGCATCCCCATCTCCGCATCGCTGCGGCGCAGGCGTTTGAACCTCTCCATCAAGTCATCCACGTAGGTGAACACCACCGGCACCACGAACAGGCTGATCAGCGTGGAGGTGATGAGGCCGCCGATCACGGCGGTAGCCATCGGCATGCGGAAGCTGGGCTCCGCGCCCCAGCCCATGGCGATCGGCAGCATGCCTGCGCCCATGGCGATGGTGGTCATCACGATGGGGCGGGCGCGTTTGCTGCACGCGTCCATCAGTGCATCAAAACGGTTCATGCCCTGCTCGCGCCGCGCCATGATGGCGTAGTCCACCAGCAGGATGGAGTTTTTGGTGACGATACCCATCAGCATCAGCAAGCCGATCAGCGACGGCATGGAGAAACTGCTGTGGGTGACCAGCAGCGCCACGAACGCGCCGCCGAAAGCGAACGGCAGCGCCGCCAGGATGGTCACCGGTTGCAAAAAGTCCTTGAACAGCAGCACCAGCACGATATACACGCACAGCACGCCGGTGAGCATCGCCAGCCCGAAGCTGCCGAACAGCTCTTTCATGCGCTCGGCATCGCCCGACTCGCCGCGCCTCACGCCCGGCGGCAAGGCTTGCAGGCTGGGCAGCTTGCTGACTTCGGCGACAACGTCGCCGAGCTGGCGTCCGTTCAACTCGATGTTGATGGCCACGTTGCGGCTGCGGTCCAGCCGGTTGATCTGCGCCGAGCCGCTGCTCACGGTGATGTCGGCCACGTTGCCCAGTTTCACGTTACCCGCTTTGCCGTGCACCGGCAGTTGCGCCAGCATGTCGATCTGCTCGCGCGCCGATTCGGGCATCTGTACGCGGATCGGCACTTGCCGCTGCGGCAGGTTAAGCTTGGACAGCGCCGCGCTGTAATCGCCCGCCGTGGCGATACGCACCACTTCGCCGACGCTCTCCGCCGTCACGCCCAGGTCGGCCATGCGCGCGAAATTCGGGCGTATGCTGATTTCTGGACGCACCAGACTCGCGGTCGAGGTAATGTTGCCCAGCCCCTTGAGGGTGCGCAGTTCGCGCTCGACCGCATGCACCGCATCGACCAGCGCCAGCGGGTCTTCCCCCGCCAGCAGCAACTGGAATTTTTCGCCGTTGTCGCCCGTGCCGACGGTCACGCGCGCGCCGGACAGCGCCTGCATTTTTTCGCGCAGCAGCGTTTCGACTTCGGACTGTTTGAGCTTGCGCTCGGAGCGATGCACCAGCGTGACGGTCAGGTTGGCCTTGCGCACATCGGATTCGCTGCCCGCCGAGAACAGGTCGCCGCCCGCGCCGCGCCCGACCGCGGTGAACACCGCTTTCACTTCCGGCACTTTCATCAAAATGGCGCGCGCGTCTTCGGCGGCGGCGGCCGTCTGATCCAGCGTGCTGCCAGGCTGCAACTCGATGGTCACCTGCGTCTGCGCGCGATCCGCAGGCGGGACGAAACCGCTGGGCAATAACGGGATCAGACTGAGCGAACCAATAAAGAACGCCACCGCCATGAATGCGGTCGCCAGCCGGTGCGACAGGCACCAGCGCGCCAGACGCAGATACAGTTGCATTACTTTGCCGTGCTCTTCTTTCACTGCCACGCTCGGCTTGAGTATGTAGGCCGCCATCATCGGCGTGAGCAAGCGCGCCACCACGAGCGAGGCCATGATCGCCAGCGCCGCCGTCCAGCCGAACTGTTTGAAGAATTTGCCGGGGATGCCCGCCATGAAGGCCGTGGGCAGGAACACTGACACCAGCGTGAAGGTGGTCGCCACCACGGCCAGACCGATCTCGTCGCTCGCCTCCATCGCCGCCTGATACGGCGTCTTGCCCATGTGCAAATGGCGCGCGATATTTTCGACTTCGACGATGGCATCGTCCACCAGTATCCCCACCACCAGCGCCAGCGCCAGCAGGGTCACCATGTTCAGCGTAAAACCCAGGTACTGCATACCGATAAAGGTGGGGATCACCGACAGCGGCAACGCCGCCGCCGAGATGAAGGTGGAGCGCCCGTCGCGCAGAAACCACCATACCACCAGCACGGCGAGGATCGCGCCCTCGTACAGCAAGTGCATGGAGCCCTCAAAGTTTTCTTTTACGCGCTCGACCGAATCGAACGCCACGCTGATATGCACATGGGGGTGCTCCGCATTCAGCTTGTCCACCGCGGCGCGCACCGCTTGCGCCACGCTCACCTCGCTGCTGCCCTTGGTGCGGGTAACCTCGAAAGCGATCACGGGTTTGCCGTCGAGCAGGGCGTAGGAATGGCTTTCCGCCTGCGCATCCTTCACCGCCGCCAATTGGTCGAGGCGATAGTGGCGCCCGTCCGGCAGCGCGACATCCATCGCGGCCAGCTCTTCTACGGTTTGCACGGTGCCGATGGTGCGCACCGATTGTTCGGCACCGCCCATGTCGGTACGTCCGCCGGAAGATTCCTGCTGGATCTTGCGTATCTGGCGCGAGATGTCCGCCAGCGAAATATTCAGCGCCTGCACCTTGAGCGGATCGACCTCGATGCGCACTTCCCTGTCCACGCCGCCGATGCGCGTGAACTTGCCCACGCCCTGCACGGTAAGCAATTTTTTGGAAATCTCGTTATCCACGAACCAGGACAAATCCTGCGCGTCCATATGCTCGGACGCAACGCTGAAAGTGATGATCGGGCGTCCCGCCGTGTTGACCTTGGAGATGATCGGCTCCTTCATGTCGCCCGGCAGCTCGGAACGGATGCGGCTGATGGCATCGCGCACATCGTCCACCGCCTCGTTGCTGTTTTTTTCCAGATCGAACTCGACCGAGACCCGGGCAATACCGTCGGTGATGTTGCTGTAAACGTGTTTCACTTTACCCAAGCCCGCCACGGCGTTCTCGACCTTGCGCGCGATTTCGGTTTCCATCTGCACCGGCGCCGCGCCTTCCATATTGGCGGTGACCACCACGATGGGCAGCTCGATGTCGGGCGCGTCCTGCACCAGCATGGTCTTGAAGCTCGCCAGCCCGACCAGCGTGAGCATGACGAATAGCATGATGGAAGGGATAGGGTTGCGTATCGCCCATGCGGAAATATTCATGTCGGCCTCGGTTTAAATATGGGTCTTGTGCGCGGGCGATTGCGCCGACGCCACGTCGGGTTTGCCCTTGGCCTTGGCCGGCCCGATACGCACCAGGTCGCCGTCGTTGAGGAAACCGGCGCCGGTGGCCACCAGCGTCGCATCCGCGCCAATGCCGCCGCTCACCTCGATGCGGTCGGCCTGCCTTCTGCCGATGGACACTTTCATCTGCGCCACGCGACCGTCCTTGCCGACCTGGTACACATAGGAAAAGCCGTCGCGCACCACCACCGCGTCCTGCGGCACGGTCAGCGCATTCGAGCGCCCCAGTTCGAATTCGCCCTGGACAAATACGCCGGCACGCAGCGTTTTATTTTCGTTCAGCGCGATGTAGACATAGCCGTTGCGCGTGCTCGTATCCACGGTGGGTGAAATCCTGCTCACCGTGCCCGCCACCGTATCGTTCGGGCCGGTGCGCACTTGCACCTTTTGCCCGACGCGCACTCGCTGCATCTGCATATCGGTCAACTCGGCGCGCCATTCCAGCTTGCCCTGGCGGATCAGGCGGAACATTTCGGAACCGACCTGCGCAACCGACCCCAGCGTCGCATTGCGCGCCGAGATCACGCCATCGTCCGCTGCCACTATGCGGGTGTAACGCAATTTCAATCTGGCGTTTTCCAGCCGCGCTTCCGCCGATTTCATCTGCGCTTTGGCGATCTCGGCGGCATTGGCGAATTGCTGCAATTCCTGCGCGCTCATCACGCCTGAATCCTTGACCTGCAACGCGCGCCGCGCATTCGCTGCGGCTTCGTTATAGCGCGCGCCCGCCTCGTCGAGCGCGGCCTGTTGCTGGTGCACATCGGCCAGCAGCATCTCGTCCGCCAGACGCGCCAGCAACTCGCCCTTCTTCACATGGTCGCCCACATTGGCTTGCAGATCGACCAGGCGCACGCCGCCGATCTCCGCGCCGATAACCGCCTCCTGCCATGCCAGCACCGGCCCGCTCGCCGTCACGCGCTCCGCCCATTGCGCCGTCTCCGGCGTCACCGTGCTCACCGTCAACGCGGGTTTGGCGGCGGCTTCTCCGGTCGCAGGCGGTGCCTTGTGCGCACCTCTTGAGGCGAGGAATGCCCCGGCAATACCGATCAACACAGCCACCCATAAAACATGTTTCGATTTTTTCATTCCGCTCTCCTAACGGGCATGGCAAATATGCCGCCCCTGATAAAAATTTACTGTGCCCGTTCCCTCACCACTATCCTCTGATGAAACCACTGATGGAACAACTAGCCATCTCACTAAGCCGCACAAAACGCGGCAAGTGATTGGTTATAGCCACTCGACTATTGATCCGGCCAAGTGAAGTTTGAAGTGCGAGACCTAAACCCCCTCCAACTCCCCCTTGTCAGGGGGAGAGCCGAGCCTGCTCCTCCCCTGACTGCGGAAGGGTCGCTGCGAAGCAGCGGGGTACCCACCGGCGTACCCCTTGCGGGTGCAAGGGGAGGCTGGGAGGGGTTTCGGTGTATGAATTTCTGAGTTCAAACTTCATCTGGCCGGATCAATAAGCACGATAAAGCCGTGCAAGTCGCTGGTTATCCCGCACACCCCACCCGCCGTTGGCGGGCAGAGTACAAGAGCGGGCGAGGAGGCAAACGAATCGCTGCGCGAGTTTTTCACTTCTGCGAATTCGAGTTGTCTGCGAGCTTGCCGGGACGAGCCGCCCGCTCCCAGCCGCCGCCCAATGCCTTGTACAGCGCGATCCATGCCGAGACGGTTTCGCGATCCATTGCCACGGCGGCGTCCTGCGCCTGCAACCAGTTGCGGCGCGCCTCTTCCAGGCTGACGCGGTTGCCCAGGCCGGCGTTGAAACGCGCCTCGGTCGCCTGAAACAACTGCCGGTATTTTTCCTGCATCTTGTCGCCGTCGTGCGCGCGCGCATTCGCCACGTTCAGGCGCACCAGTGCGTCTTCCACATTGCGCACCGCCTCGCGCACGGTCTTCTGGTAATTCGCCAGCGCATAGTCGTAACGGGCTTGCGCGGCCTTCACCCCGGCCTGTCCGCGTCCGCCGGTAAACAGCGGCAACGACAGGCTGGGGCCGAACGACCAGGTAGGCACCTGGGTGCTTTGCCCGCCCAGGTAAATCACATTGCTGGCCACCGACCCCACCAGCGTGAGGCTGGGATATAGCGCGGCTTTGGATACGCCGATGTCCGCGCTGGCGGCGGCCAGGTTCGCTTCCGCCATGGCGACATCGGGGCGCTGGCTCAGCACCTGCGCGGCAACGCTGCTGACGTCGACGAAATTGGCCAGCGGGATTTGGCCCTGACGGGCGGCAAGACGCGCCTTCAAACTATTCTGTTCGATGCCGGTCAGCGCGGTGAGGCGATTGACGGCCCGCGCGCACTCGCCCTGTTTGGCGATGTAAGCGGAATCGCTCTCGGCTTCGCCCGCCAAGGCGCGTGCGGCATCCATAGGCGAAGCCAGCCCGGCGCCTTCCTTGATGCGCGTGACTTCCCGCACTGCGGCACGCGATTGCCGGTTGCGCTCCGCGATGGACAATGCCGCTTCGCACTGGCGCAATTCGACATACACATCCGCCACCTCCGCCGCCAAAGAAATGCGCGCATCGTGCCAGCCCGCCTCGCCAGCGCCGAAACGCGCTTGCGCCGCTTCCGCCGTGCGCCGGTTTTTGCCGAACAGGTCGATCTCCCAACTCGCGTCGAAACCGACCTTGCCCACGCTTTGCTCCATCACTTGCATGCCGAATGCCGAACGGCTGCGTGCCGCGCCCGCCCCCAGCACCAAGGACGGATACTGCCCCGCACCGCCGATGGTCGCATTGGCGCGCGCCTCGTTCATGCGCGCCAGCGCCATGTTTATAGAAGGGCTGCTTTCCTCGGCTTTGACGATCAGCGCGCCCAGCAGCGGATCGTTCAACTGTTCCCACCATTGCTCCAGCCCGTCCAGTTTGCCGCCGTGCGGCAATGCGCCGTGCCACTGCGGCTGCGGCGTGTCGGGGCGCTTGTAGTCCGGCCCCACCGCGCATCCTGCCAGCGCGAACGCGGCGCACGCCGCCCAGATGAATCGCTTGCTCATTTCTTGCCCCCCGTAGCCGCAGCCCGGCGCACGCGCTCGGCTTCGATCAGCGCCACCGCGTAGTCCACCATTCTCTCCGCCATCTTTTCCATCGCTTTTGGCCCGCCGAGCAAATGCGGGACAAAATTTTCAACCGCCATGCGATTGTGGAAGTAGGCGGTCGCCAGACCGATCACCGCAAACGTCAACCTGTCCACTTCCACATCCGGATTTTTCAATCCGAACTCGCGGCACAACAGCGCTTGCACTTTCTCGTGATTGGGGCGGAATGCCTGCACCATGGCGTCGCCCAGCACGCCGCTGGGTTCGGCCTCTTCGCGCGCATGCAGGCGCATGAAGAGTCGCCGCATCGGGTCTTCTTCCGCATCCGCCGGGAACAGCCAACTGTAGAAGGAATGCAGCGCTTCTTGCAGAGACACCCGCGCGATGTCGAGCGTGGCGAACACATTGCATTCGCTCAGAAACGGCAGACGGAATACTTCGCGGTACAACTCCGCCTTGTCGCCGTAGTAGTAATGGATGGAGGCCAGATTGACCTCGGCGCGCTTGCATATTTCGCGCGTGGTCGCCGCGTGGTAACCCACCTCGGCGAACACCTCGGCAGCCGCTTGCAGCAGGCGCCAGCGGGTTTCTTCCTGCGAAGTCGGCTCGTGGCCGAGCAGGCGCTGCGCCGTTTTCAACAACAGGCAGCGGGTTTCTTTTTTAGCGATCATGCTTCGCCCCGAAATCGAAAGGTGGCGCACGTTAATTCAGTCGCCTGATTAAGTCAAGCGACTGAATTATAGATTCGGCACGAATGAAGAACCCCGCCCCAAGGGGCGGAGTATCAACCCCAAGGTCAAACCCGCAGGCTGTTCGCCTGCTTTACGCCCCAAGGGGCGGGGAATTGATCCCATAGAGATTTAACCGTGAGTTTACGGCGTACCGCTCCCTCCCCTTCAAGGAGAGAGAGTGGATCAACCCAGACTGTTCATTAGCGCCGCGCCGGGTTGCGAAGCCGCATTCCCCCTTTTCCGCACAGAGGTTCTCGCACCCTCCGGGTGCCTCGCAGAGGTTCTCGCACCCTCCGGGTGTAAAGGGGGACGCGGGCAGCATTTCCGAATGGATTATTTGGGATTAAATCAGCGCTTCCCTAGCCTTACCGTGTCACAAAACAGAGTGCGCTCCCTCGGCCCGTGTATGCGGTAGTGAGGGGGGCGCATCTGGGTTTATCCTGGACTACTCCATCAGGCCGCAGGATTGCTGTGGGAGCGACCTCCCGGTCGCGATAGGTTTGGAGGTTTGCACCGAGTCGCGACCAGGAGGTCGCTCCCACATAACCGGCGGTCTTTTGCTGGCCTAGTCGAATGGCTATAACCGTATCAGCCGTTCCCTCAAGGGCGATGGGCAATAGGATCATTGGTGATTTGGGCTATTTTTGTTTGTGACACAGTAAAGCTAGAACCCGATGCTCCGGTAGGCCACCTCGACCACGACCAGCTCTTCGACGCCACCGGGAAGTTGCAATTTCACCGCATCGTCGGCGCGTGCCTTGAGCAGCGCGCGCGCCAGCGGCGACACCCAGCTGATATGGCCCTTTCCCGCGTCCGCCTCGTCGATGCCGACGATGCTGTAGGTGCGCTCGATACCGTCTTCATGGCACACCGTGACGGTCGCTCCGAAGAAGACCTGCCCGCAACCTTGGCGCTGTTGCGGGTCGATGACTTCGGAGTTCTCCATGCGCTTGGCGAGAAAGCGCAGGCGGCGGTCGATCTCGCGCAGGCGCTTTTTGCCGTAGATGTAATCGCCGTTTTCGGAACGGTCGCCGTTGCCAGCAGCCCATGAAACGGTCTGCACCGTCGCCGGACGTTCCACGTCCAGCAGGTGCATGTACTCTTCTTTCAAGCGGAGGTAACCCGCCGGGGTCATGTAGTTTTTCGTGCCTGCGGGGATCGCGGGCAACGCCGGCGATCCATCATCATCGTCGTCGGCGCCGTCGGATTCGCGGGTGAATACCTTGCTCACGCTTCGGAAAAGAAATTAATGCGGCGGAGAAGCGCTTTAGCGCGCGTTCAACAAGACGGAAAACTCTTCCAGCGGTACCGGCCTGCCGAACAGATACCCCTGGTAGAGCGTGCAGCCATGCGCCTCTAGAAAATCGCGCTGCTCCTGCGTTTCCACGCCCTCGGCGATCACCTCTATACCCAGGTTGACCGCCATGCCGATGATGGTCTGAATGATGGTCGCATCGGAGGTTTTTGCGCCGATGTGGCTCACGAACGACTGGTCGATTTTGAGCTGGTTGAGCGGCAACTGGGTCAGGTAAGACAGCGACGAATAGCCGGTGCCGAAATCGTCCATGGAGAAGCTCACACCGTGCTGCCTGAGCGCCTGCATTTTGGCGATGGTATCCGCGACATCGTCGAGCACGATGCTTTCGGTCAGCTCAATCTTGAGGCGCATCGGGTTAATGGCGGCACGGCTGACTATCTCGCTCACTTGCGCAACAAAATCCGCCTGGCGGAACTGGCACACGCTGACATTGACCGCAAGCTGCAAATCGCGGGTGTGAGGGTGCGCTTCCCATTGCTTGATTTGCCGGCAGGCGGTTTCCAACACCCAGCGCCCGATCGGGATAATGAGCCGGCTCTCTTCCGCCAGCGGGATGAATTGCAGCGGCGAAATCAATCCGCGCCCGGGATGTATCCAGCGCAGCAACACCTCGGCCCCCACAATGCGTCCGGTGTGGCTGACTTGCATCTGGTAGAAAAGCCGGAACTCCTGTTTGCGCAACGCCTCGCGCAAACCGGCTTCAAGCTGGGCGCGCACTTCCAGTTCATCCTGCATGGCCGGGTCGAAAAAGCGCAGCGTATTGCGCCCGGATTTTTTCGCCTCGTACATGGCCGTGTCGGCCTGTTTCAGCAACTCGTCGAGCTTCTCTTTGTAGCTGATGAACAGGGTGATGCCCATGCTCGACGAACTGTGGAACTCGTTGCCCTCGAGCATATAGGGCTGACCGAGCGTTTCCAGCACCTTTTCTCCCACACCCCGCGCCTGCACGGCGGCCTGCGCCCGCTCATCGCTCAACCCCTCCAGCAACAGCACAAACTCATCGCCGCCGAAACGCGCCACGGTGTCGCCTTCGCGCACACAGGCTTGCAGGCGTTTGGCCACCTCGATCAGCAGCAAATCTCCGATGCCGTGTCCCCTGGTGTCGTTCAGGGTCTTGAAATTATCGAGGTCGATGAACAGCAGCGCCCCCCCGGTCCGGTTACGCGCGCTGGTGATAACGGCCTGGCGCAGACGGTCGATCAGCAACCGCCGGTTGGGCAATTGGCTGAGCTGGTCGTAAAAGGCGAGATGTTGGATTTCGTCTTCCGCCTGCTTGCGTTCGGTGAAATCGATAAACGTGCCGACATAATTCGTGACCTTGCCGTCCTTGCCGAGCACGGCGGTGATGTTCAGCCATTCCGGATAAATCTCCCCGTTCTTGCGCCGGTTCCAGATTTCGCCCTGCCAGTTATTATGTTCGCTCAAGCTTTCCCACATGCACTGGTAAAAATAAGCACTCTGCCGATCCGATTTAAGCATGGACGGTTTCTGGCCGATGGCTTCCCCGGCGCTGTAGCCGGTCAGCCGCGTGAACGCCCCGTTGACGCGGATAATGACCGCATTCTCGTCGGTCACTATCATGCCCTCGTCGGTCTCGAAGGCAATCGCGGCGATACGCAGAGCCGCCTCGCGTTCTTCCTGCACCGCCATCATGCGGTTAAACACATGCGCCATGGCGGCGATATCCTTGGGCCCGCCGGGTTCGGCGCGCACCTGCGACTCGCCCATCTGGGAGCGTTCCATACTGTCCGACAACCGGTTGAGCGGTCGCATCATGCTGCGCGTCAGGAGACGCAGCATGAACAGGAACAGCAACGCAAAGGAAAACGACGTGCCCAGGTTGGTCATAAAAATATCGCGGGTTCGCTGGGTCAGCGCCGCCTTGCTCATGACCACCGAAACCTGGCCGAGCAATTCGGGGGAGGCCGCTTCGCCAAACGGCGATTCCGCGGGCGGCTGCGAATAAACCGGCGCGGCAAAATTCCATGCGCCGGCACTCTCTGCATCCAGCACGGCAGCGGCCTGCAATCCGCCGACATGATCTTCGGCGCGCGCGAGAAATTCGACCGGGTTGGCATTGCCGCGCGTCAACAGGACGCGTCCGTTGGCATGGCGTATTTCCACGCCGATCACACCCGGAAAAGCCATGGTGGCCTTCACGCTTTCGGCGACATTGTCGGCAGAATCGTAAATCAGCGCCAAGGAGCTTTGCCGCGCCAGGTTTTCGGTGATTTGCTGCCCCTGCTCGATCATATCGTGGCGCGCGCGCTCGTTGGCCTGCCATGAACCGACGACGGAAGACAGCAGCGTCAAGAAGAGAATACCGAAGGTAACCGTGACACTGAGTTGGCGTTGAAAACTGAACTCGCAGACAAACGCGGAGAATATTTTTTTCATATCCGGCGCGCCTTATTGTTCGGGGAATGCCATATCGAACCCCTGCTGGCGGCTGGCATTGAGCCCGAGATGCTTGGCCGTGCGCAGATTGATCGCCATCAGCACTTCGCGCAGCGGGATCATGCCGCCGGTCCCGTTCCCGCCGGAAGCCAGGAAGCCGAGCGCGGAACCCGCCAGATGACGCCCCAGCTCGACGTTGTTGGGATACAGCGAGAACAGCACGCCGCGCCGGACATGGCCGAAGCTGCTGGAGAACACGGCCAGGTTGCGCGTCCACGATTCCTGCAGCACGAGCGGCAGCACCGAACCCTCTTCCACCGTGGTGGAATCCTGCGGCAACCATAAAGCATCCCGAGTATTGTCCGCAGTATCGAATATCGTTTGATAAGCGCTTATCGCACCGCGCAAATCCTGCGCCTCGTAGGCCACGAACTCCAGCCCCTGCGCGCGCGCGGCCTCTTTTGCCAGACCTATCATCCACTCGTTCTGGCGCGGGTCGTACACGGCAAAGACACGCCGCACCTTGGGCATCATGCCTTTCAGGCGCGAAAACAGCAGCGCCGGATCCGGCGACAGACTGTTCACTTGCAGGTTGCGCGCCTCATTTTCCGGTGCCGCCAACACGCCGCCCACCACCACACCGATGTTGCCGTCCAGCGCGGAGGCCACTTTGACTCCCTGCCGCCCCAGCGCGATCACCACCTTGGCATCCTGGCGGCGCAGCGAATTATTCAACTCGCCGACGTCCACGTTAGCCCCCACTGCGAAATTGACGACGCGCCCTTGGGCCTTGGCTTCGATGCCATTGATTATTTGCGTGAACACGCTGCGGTAAGGCTCGCCGATATCCGGATAAATGACTGCGATAGTGCCTTCGCCCGATGTCTGCGCCACCTTGTTGGCAAGGCTACGTGGCCTGGAGGCCACGACGGCACCGGCAACATGGATGGGGAAAACCACCACTTCCGGAAATGCGTCTATGGCTTGCGTTATTTCAATGTTCTCGCTCGGCCCCAACCGGGACAGTGCTGGCGAAAGAAGGAACGGGGCCATGTCGCGCAACTCTCCGGCATAATCTTCCGGCTGCGCCACGTCCGGACGCGGCGACCCGGCGGCATCCAGAGGGATCGCCCATGCCGGGACAAACGCATTCATGAGCAAAGAAGCCGCCAGCACATATGCTCCAGCCCCAGCGCGCCGCAAAAAAAACGGCGCATTGCAAAATAGTGAAGCTGTTGTGGACATGCTCATGATTGTTTTCTTTAGTATCGTTCAATCCCAAAAAAGCAGTTGTCCGCAGATTACGCAGATTTACGCCGATTAAAACAAACCATTACCCCGATACTTTGGGTCACCTTTGGGGTGATACGATCTCTGCGGTTAACAGCATAAAAATCTGCGTTAATCTGCGAAATCTGCGGATAGAACTGAGGTTTTAAGGTTCAAGCGAATCTGGTCACGCACCCGGAACTCTCCGCTCAACTTTCCATGACAACGTCTTCAGGCCTGCTCCCGCAACGTTTCGACCACTCGCGAGCGCTTCCCGTAGCGGCGATAATATCAGGCTTTACGCACGCCTTACACACCATGGTTAAAAAATACGCGCCGCGCAAAAATTGCGGTAGCATGCGTCCCCATAAAAATAACCGGCTATAGGCCGGCGCTCCTACCATCACCGGCAACGGCGATGCGGGGTTGCGTAATGACGCAGGGAGGAGTGCTCAAAATGAGTGCCGAAATTTCGCTTGGCCCAAGCGATGCCGAAATAATGCGCGGTAAAAACGCGGGACGCATGCTTGCGCCAGCGCTTGAAATAGCCGATTTGCTGGTGACTTATCTGGAACAGATTGGGGTCGAATACGTGTTCGGCGTGCCGGGCGGCGCCATCGAACCGCTGTTCAATGCCATGGCGCGCAGCCAGCGACGCGGCGGGCTGCGTCCGATCGTGGCGCGGCACGAAGCGGGCGCGGCGTTCATGGCCGACGGTTATGCCCGCGAAACCGGACGCCTCGGCGTGTGCTGCGCCACTTCCGGCCCCGGCTCGACCAACATGATCACCGGCGTGGCCTGCGCCCACGACAACAATGTTCCGCTGCTGGCGATCAGCGGTCTCCCCATTCTGTCTTCATTCGGCAGGGGCGCATTGCAGGAATCGTCCAGCACCGGCGTCAACGCTTTTGCCATGTTCGACCACTGCACCCGCTACAACACCATGGTTTCCCATCCCGGCCAGTTTGAACGCAAGCTGACCAATGCCCTGATGAAAGCGCATCACGCTCCCGGGGGATCCGTGCATCTGGCGATTCCCCTCGATATCCTGCGTGGCGCAACGCCGAGCCCTACCCCCACTTACGATCTGGCAACCTTGCTGAAACAGGAACCTGTTTTGATCGACCTCCATGCCCTACAGCGGCTCAAAGAAGAACTGGTGCGCTCACCGCGCGTAGCCTTCGTGATCGGTGCATCATGCATTGAGGCGATCGAAGCGATCATGCTCCTCGTCAAGCTGACCGATGCGCTATTCATTACCACCCCGGACGCCAAGGGCTACATCAATCCCCGCCACAAAGCCTATTGCGGCGTATTCGGCATGGGCGGCCACGCCAGCGCGCACAATCTTCTGGCCGGCGCACCGGATATTGTGCTGGCATTCGGCACAGGCTTCAGCGAGTTCGTCAGCGGCGGCTGGTGCGACTCGCTGCTCAATGAGCGCTTGATACACATCGACAATTCCGAAGACAACCTGATGCGCTCGCCGATGTCCAAATTCCATGTGCGCGGCAACATCCGCGCGGTGTGCGAACACCTGATCGGACTGCTGAAAGACGACCCGACATTCAACATCAAAAACGCGGAAGAACCCCTGGGGAATTTCAGCCGCAGCCAGGCCGGAATCACCCTGTTATCGCCCGGGAGCTACAGCTCCGAAGTCACACCGATCAAACCGCAGCGCCTCATGAAAACCTTGTCCGAGCGCTGCCCGCCCGACACGCGCTTTCTTGCCGACTCCGGCAACAGCATGGTGTGGACGACGCATTACCTCCAACCCCACGACAGGCGCATCGAACAGGAGCGGGCAGCAATCGAGCGCCCGGATACCAACCAGCGCTCGGGAACCGCCAGTTGGTTGCGCGTGATGATGGACTTTTGCCCGATGGGCTGGGCCATCGGTGCGGCGGTCGGCATTGCGCGCGGCAACCCAGCTTGTCCGGTGGTGTGCATTACCGGCGACGGCGCTTTTTTGATGAGCGGACAGGAAATCACCGTGGCCGCCGCAGAGGGGCTCACCGTCGTATTCGTCATACTCAACGATAGCGCCCTGGGCATGGTCAAGCACGGACAGCGGCTGGCGCAGGCCGAACCCATCGGCTACGAATTACCCCAGGTCGATTACTGCAAACTCGCAGAAGCCATGGGCATCCCCGGCCACGTCATCGGCTCGCCGCAGGAACTGGACACTCTCGACTTCGACGCAATGTTGCAACGCAAAGGACCGACACTGCTCGACGTGCGCATCGACGGCGAAGAAGTGCCGCCCATGATGCTGCGCATGAAGACACTGGGGACGTTGAAATGAGCACGGAAAAAATCCACACCCGCATCTGGCGCGAAGAGGCCGAGCCCGACAATCCTTTCGCCACACGCGCCGCTTATTGCCGCGGCTACGATGTCTTCGGCCAGATGCTGGGCAATACGCGCTGGGTCGAAATGTTGTTGTTGCTGTTCCGCGACGAATTGCCCGGTGCCGCCCGGCTCGACATGCTGGAAGCCCTGGCGGTCGCGCTCGCCAACCCTGGCCCGCGCGACCCGTCGATACACGCGGCCATGTGCGGCGGCGTGGGCGGCTCCAGTGCAGCGGCTTCCCTGATCGCGGCACTCTCCGTGGGCGCGGGACGCTATCGCGGCGCACGCGAGGTATTCGACGCCATGACCGCGTGGGACGCTTGCGGCACCGACCTGAACGCGTGGAATGTCTACGTCCACCGCGATATGCAAGACGACATCGTGGATACATGGCCGCAGCGTGAACATCCGCCGGGCTTCGATCCCCACGGCGTATCCACCGCTACCAGCGTGCGCCAGTTGCTGGAAACGCTCGCGCACATCGGCGCTACGCCGCGCCTGTGCTGGCTGGTCGCACAACGCCGGGAACTGGAAAAAGCTGTCGGCCTCCCGCTGAACATCAGCGGTGTTGCCGCAGCCGCATTCGCGGATTTGTGCTTCCAGCCTAACGAAGGGGAAATGCTCTATCTGCTGCTGCGCCTGCCCGGTGCGGCGGCACACGCATTGGAGCAGGAGCGCTACGGCTACAAGCAATTCCCTTTCTATCCGGTCGAACTGGAAGACGATCCCGCCACCAAGGAGCAAGCATGAACGGCCCCGAATTATTGGCTACCCACGCCGGTATCCTGCGCACCCGGGTCGGCGCATGCTGGCCGGGCACGCGCGCGGTGTTTCGCGGCCACGACCTGCACCGGGACTTGCACAATGCCGACTGGCTGGAACTGTACCTGTTCGGCATCACCGGACGTCGCTTTACCCCCCAGCAAGTCAAGCTGCTGCACGGCATCTGGGTGCTGACCAGCTACCCCGATGCGCGCATCTGGAACAACCGCGTCGCCGCTCTCGCCGGCAGCAGCCGCAGCAGCCCGGTGCTGGGCTTGAGTGCGGCGCTGGCCGTTTCCGAAGCGCGCATCTACGGCGGCGGTCCCGGCCTGCGCGCCATCGACTTTTTCCAGCGCGCAGGGAAAGCAGTTGCCTCCGGTCAAACGCTGCGCGATTTCATCGCCGGGGAACTCAAGTCGCGCCATATTTACGGTTATGGTCGCCCTATCGATTCCTGCGACGAGCGCTTGCCGTGGCTCGCCGACCTTGCCAGGGAACAGGGACTGGATCAGGGGCCGCATTTCAAAATGGCGCACGAGGTCGAAACCATCCTGCTGGAAATGGGCAAAACCAATTTACACATGAACTACGCGGGCATGACGGCTGCTTTGGGGGCCGATTTGGGACTGACGCCGAGGGAATTTCACCTCTTTCGCGTGCCGATGTTCCTCGCCGGGATGCCGCCGTGCTGGGTGGAAGCCACGGAAAAGCCCGCAGGGACATTGTTTCCGATCCCCTGCGAAAAAATTGCCTACGAAGGTGTGCCAACACGACTTTGGCAAGGTAGAATCGCTTGAAGAATTTCGGGACGCGCACTGCATGCGTTTGGATTTACTAGCAGAGCGTTCCGTTAGAATGATTACAAATAAACCGTTCGGCCTGAGCTTGTCGAAGGCCAGTATTGGCGCGGGACTAGCGGTTCGACAAGCTCACCGCGAACAGTAACTGTTTTGCTGGAACCTACTAGTCTTACTGTGTCACAAAACAGGATGCACTCCCTCGGCCTTTGTATGCAATAGGGAGGGGATACCGCATCTGTGTTATCAGTCCGCAGGATTGTTGTGGGATTGTTGTGGGAGCGACCTCCCGGTCGCGATGGGTTTGGAGGTTATCACCGGATCGCGACCGGGAGGTCGCTCCCACATAACCAGCGACTTGTCCAGCGTCTTTTGCTGGCCTAGTCGAATGGCTATGCAAAGCTAAGCAGCGGCTTGCCGGTGCTTTTTGCCGGCTTATAAGCAACCACTAGGCAACCGTCTTTTGGTTGCTTGGTGGGATGGCTATAAGCAATCACTTGCC
>SCUU01000097.1 GCA_004297065.1 Gallionellaceae bacterium | reverse complement strand
GACCTGCCTGCGACGTTCCAGCGGCTCACCGCCTTTGAGTTTTCTCGCATCAATTTTTTCCATGCGCGCCCGGCATGCAAAACCGCAAAAAGTTCAACTATTTATTGGACGAATCTATAACAAACATTGAATCTCAACCCATCAGTTCGCTCAAATACATGAGTTTTTTGCCGCGCCCGCAAGGTTCTTACCCATGACATCCCCTTGTGGGGAAATAATATTTGAAAAAATCCGGGCAAACGCAAGGGGAAACCCTGCTCCGGCAAGGTGCGGTCAGGCATTGCCAATGCCGCGGGTAGGCAGATTGATCTGTCTGGCAAAATCCAGCATGCGCTGGATCGGCTGCACCGCACGCGGGATGATGGCCGGATCGACATGTATCTCGTTGTTACCCTTCTCCAGTACTTCGGCCAAGTTGAGCAGGCCGTTCATCGCCATCCACGGGCAGTGGCTGCAACTGGTGCAGTTCGCGCCGCGACCGGCGGTGGGCGCTTCGAGAAAGACTTTATCCGGGCACAGCGCGCGCATTTTGTGCAGGATGCCGTTATCGGTGGCGACGATGAATTCCCTGTTGGGAGCGCTCTGCGCGGCCTTGATGAGCTGCGTGGTGGAGCCGACCACATCGGCCTGCTGCACCACGGCGCGCGGCGATTCCGGGTGTACCAGCACCAGTGCGCCGGGATGTTGCGCTTTCATCTCCTGCAATTCCTTGGCCTTGTATTCGTCGTGCACGATGCACGAGCCCTGCCACAGCAACATGTCCGCGCCGGTCTGTTCCTGCACGTAGCCGCCGAGGTGGCGGTCGGGCGCCCACAGGATTTTCTCGCCCTGCTCGTGCAAATGCTTCACCACCGGCAAGGCGATGGAGCTGGTCACCATCCAGTCGGCGCGCGCCTTCACTGCGGCGCTGGTGTTGGCATACACCACTACGGTGCGATCGGGATGCGCATCGCAAAACGCGGCGAACTCGTCTATCGGACAGCCGAGGTCGAGCGAACATTCGGCTTCGAGGTCGGGCATCAGTACGCGCTTTTCGGGATTCAGTATCTTCGCGGTCTCGCCCATGAAGCGTACCCCGGCCACCACGATGGTCTTGGCCGGATGCCGGTGGCCGAAGTTGGCCATGTCCAGCGAGTCGGACACGATGCCGCCCGTCGCCTCGGCCAAATCCTGCAAGTCCGGGTGTACGTAGTAGTGCGCCACCAGCACCGCATCCTGCTCCTTGAGCATGCGTTTGATACGTGCGATCAATCCCGCCTTTTCGTCCGCTTCCGGCTCGCGCGGTTTTTTCGCCCAGGCATGCGCCGTACTGCAACTTGTCTGCGCGGCATCGGGATGATCGTAAGCGATTTCGATTTTGTTTTCTTGCATGCTGCTTCCTGGTAACTCCAAGCGTTAAATCCCCCGGCTCGCTCCGCTCGCCGCCCCCTTTAACCCCAGATTGTCCATTAGAACCTAACCCCTCCCAACCTCCCCTTGTCAGGGGAGGAGCCGAACCTGCTCTCCCCCTGACAAGGGGGAGTTGGAGGGGGTTTTGAGCCCAATGGATTATCTGGGTTAAAAAGGGGGCTCAATGAATCGCTCCAAATTGGGGGATGCCGTTAACGTGAATCTCGCGAAGCGAACCGCCTGTACCCCTCGCCCGCTCGCGGGATAACCAGCGACTCAGCGGCTTTGCCGCCTAGTCGATTGGCTAGTTGCTTCATTAGAGGGGGAACGGGGGTGAGGGGAACGATCATGGCGCAGACGATTCATCATTCGGCGTGGCCTGCGCCATGATCGTTAGTCCCGCTTCCTTTGCCGCAAGCTCAATTCATTCCTCCAAACTGCCCGATGCCTCCGCTCCGGCACCTCCCTTTGCAAAGGGAGGTTGGGAGGGATTAGCCTTTGTCTATCCCGTCCGCTCCGGCAACTCCAATATCGCCGCCCTATTACTCGGCGAAAAAACCTTATCCGCCGCCTGCTGCCAGACCAACCATTGATAGCCCAGATGTTCGCGCGGCGAGAGTTGGACGGCAACTTGCTGTGGAAGTTGCAAACCGAACACATGCTCGGTGTTCTGCGTGATGCCGGGCGGATAGCGATGCCGCCACTTGGGGTAAATCTCGTACACGTTTTGCCGCTGCCAGTCGGCCAGTTCGTAGCACCGGGCATCCAGCCCCGTCTCTTCCGCCACTTCGCGTATCGCGGTCTCGCGCAAGGTCTCATCACCGTCGCGGCTACCGGTGACCGATTGCCAATGGCCGGGAAAATCGGCGCGCTCCAGCAACAGCACATCGAGTGCGGCGGTGTAGATCACCACCAAGACCGAAACGGGTTGCTTAAACCCCGTTAACATAAAATTCGCGCAGCGATTCGTTTGCCTCCTCGCCAGCTCTTGTACTCTGCCCGCCAACGGCGGGTGGGGTGTGCGGGAGAGGATTGAGGTGAGGGAAAACGGGCATAAAATTCATTACACTTTTGAAGTGCCCGTTAGGCAAAAAACACCCAGAACGGTTTGCCTCGCGCTTTCCAGTAGCGCACGGTGTCGTTAAAAATTTCCGTCACGCCGGCGTAATCCGCGTCGCTCAGCCCCAGCTTCTCGCCGCCGTTGCACAGCAACAGCACATACCCGGCAGACGGTTGCCATGAGAGATCGCCCAGCACATCGGCCAGCGCATCCCAGTTGTGCCCGAACCAGTCCGGTGCCAGCAACACCTGCGCCATGCGCGCCAAGAATTCGCCTTTGCCCTGCACCGCCGCCAGATCGGCATCGAACAAGGTCAAGCCGGACAGCGCCACATTGGCTTCCAGCACGGCCAGCGGGCAACTCAAGCGATACGCGCCGGCCTCGTTCACATCCTGCAAGCGCTCGCACAAATCTTCACTCATGGCTTACTCCCCGATGCGTTTAAACGTTTGGTAGTGGTCGCCGGTGTAATAGCACTCGGGCACAACGCCGCAGACGATGCGCCGCGCCCCGCGATTGCGCGCGCCCGGCGTTTTCACCGTGTACTCGCGATAGTAACCGCGCGGCTGCTGCGGCAACCGGTGTTCGCGGTTGCCGAATACAACGCCGTCGCGCGGATAAGGGAACGGGCCGCCTTTTTTGATGAGCCGGAAAGTGTCGCGGGCTTCGACCGGCAAGCCGGAGAGAAAAACAACCGCAATGGCCGCGTCATCGTGCGAGTGATGGCCGCGCGCCTGCGCAAACGGCAAGCACAGCAGCAAGCCGACAAACAGCCACCACCGTGCTTGAGCCCTGTATCGCATCTTATTCCTTGGCTGCCCCAGTCGGCGCAGGCTGGCGCAAACGGATGTGCAGTTCGCGCAACTGCTTTTCGTCCACCGCGCTCGGCGCTTGCGTCAACAGGCATTGCGCGCGCTGGGTCTTGGGGAAGGCAATCACGTCACGGATAGATTCGGCACCGGTCATCAGGGTGACGATACGATCCAGACCGAAGGCCAAGCCACCGTGCGGCGGTGCGCCGTATTGCAGCGCATCGAGCAGGAAGCCAAACTTGAGTTGCGCCTCTTCCGCGCCGATGTTGAGCGCGCGGAACACTTTGCTCTGCACTTCTTCCTTGTGGATACGCACCGAGCCGCCGCCGATCTCCCAGCCGTTCAAGGCGAGGTCATAGGCTTTAGCCAGACACTTGCCCGGACCGGTTTCGAGGAATTCCAGATGCTCGTCCTTGGGCGCGGTGAAGGGATGATGGCAGGCGTTCCAGCGACGGGCCTCGTCGTCGTATTCGAACATCGGGAAGTCCACCACCCACAGCGGCTCCCACGCTTTGCCGTTGGTGTAGCCCTTCTCGTGGCCGATCTTGCCGCGCAATGCGCCGAGCGCGTCGTTGACGATCTTGGCCTTGTCCGCACCGAAGAAAATGATGTCGCCGTTCGCAGCGCCGGTGCGGACTATGATGGTCTTCAGCGCCGCCTCGTGAATGTTCTTCACGATAGGCGATTGCAGGCCTTCTTCGTTCAGCTTGGTGATGTCGTTGACCTTGATGTAAGCCAAGCCCTTCGCGCCGTAGATACCGACAAACTTGGTGTAATCGTCGATCTCGCCGCGCGAGAATGCGCCGCCGTTCGGCACGCGCAAGGCCGCCACGCGGCCACCTTCGGAATTAGCCACTCCGGCGAACACCTTGAACGCCACGTCCTTCACCGCATCGGTGACGTCGGTGATTTCCAGCGTTACGCGCAGGTCGGGCTTGTCGGAACCGAAGCGGTTCATCGCCTCGGCGTGGGTCATGCGCGGGAACGGGTTGGGCAGCGTCACGTCCAGCGTCTCCTTGAATACGGTGCGGATCATTTCTTCCATCAGCACCATGATCTCCTGCTCGCTCAGGAAGGAAGTCTCGATGTCCACCTGGGTGAATTCCGGCTGGCGGTCGGCGCGCAGGTCCTCGTCGCGGAAGCATTTGGTGATCTGGTAGTAACGGTCGTAGCCGGCCACCATCAGCATCTGCTTGAACAACTGCGGCGATTGCGGCAGCGCGAAAAATTCGCCCGCATGCACGCGCGACGGCACGAGGTAGTCGCGCGCGCCTTCCGGCGTGGATTTCGTCAGCATCGGTGTTTCGATGTCGATGAACCCGGCGTCGTCGAGGAAGCGGCGGAACGCGCGCGCAGTCTTGTAGCGTAGCATCATGTTCTTTTGCATCTGTGGGCGGCGCAGGTCGATCACGCGATGCGTCAGACGCACGTTTTCGGACAGGTTCTCATCGTCCAATTGGAATGGTGGCGTGACAGATACATTCAACACTTCGATCTCGTGGCACAGTATCTCGATTTCGCCGCTGGGGATGCTCTTGTTTTCGGTGCCTTCAGGACGGCGGCGCACCTTGCCGGTGATCTTCAGCACGAATTCATTGCGCACCGATTCAGCGATGGCAAACATGTCGGCGCGGTCGGGATCGCACACCACCTGCGCCAGCCCTTCACGGTCGCGCAGGTCGATGAAGATCACCCCGCCGTGGTCGCGGCGGCGATGCGCCCAGCCGCACAGGGTGACGGTCTGATCCAGATGGGAAGCGTTGAGTCTCCCGCAATAATGAGTACGCATAGTTAAATCTATTCAGTTCAGTTGAAGGTAAATCGGAGGGAGAAAATTATTTATTGGCCGCAAGCCGGGTCGCGGCAGCTTCCAATTTCGTGGCCGCATCTCCAGGAGACGCCACCACCCCCATGGAGACGATGGATTTGAACGCCACATCCACCTTGATGTCGAGTTCGATGGTATCGGCCTTGCGCACGTAGAAATAAAAACCGTTCACCGGGCTGGGCGTCGTGGGAATAAAGACGGCAACATGCTCCTCGTCCAGCACGCGCGACACTTCACCCGGCACGGTGGTCTGGAAAGCCAGCGACCACGCCTGCGGATGCGGATAGCGCACCAGCAGCACCTTGCCAAAACCGTTGCCGTTTTCCGACAGCAGGGTGTCGCTGACCTGTTTGACGCTGTTGTAGATACTGTTGACTACCGGGATGCGCTGCAAAATCGCGTGCCACATATCCAGCAGGCGCTGCCCCAGCACATTGCGCGCAAGCAACCCTGTGGACAACACGATCGCCGCGGTCAGAATCACTCCCATACCCGGAATACGCCATGCTTCGGGCAACAGCAGCAGCGATTGATCCATCGTGCTAATGGTGAACTTCAATACCCAGATGGTGATGCCCAACGGCACCCATACCAGCAACCCGGTCAGCAGATATTTTTTCATGCGTTGCCACTCATGGCTGGACAAGATGCGCAACCCGACGGCTCGCACTTGGGTGGGGGAGGATTCTTGAAGTCGGTAGCGTAATAGCCGTTACCCTTAAGCTGAAAACCCGCGGCGGTAAGCTGCTTGCCGAAAGCTTCCTCGCCGCAACCCGGGCAAGTGGTCAGCACCGGGTCGCCGATTTTTTGCATGACGTCTTTTTGTGCGCCGCAACTGCTGCAACGATATTCGTAAATAGGCATCGGGGGTCCCCTATCGGTGATTTCTGAAAGGCGCGCATTATACCCCAGAGAAATTCAATCCATTAAAAGCAATTCGCCCACGGATTAACACTGATGCACACGGATTTATCTGTGTTGATCCGTGGCTATATAGTCAAGCGCCCCCTCGCGCCACTCCCCTCCCCGCAACCCACTCAACGTCCATTCGCCAATCGCGTAGCGTATCAACCGCAACGTCGGATACCCGACTGCCGCAGTCATTCGTCGCACCTGACGGTTCCTCCCTTCGCGGATAGTAAGTTCCAGCCAGCTCGTGGGAATCGCTTTGCGTTCGCGGACAGGCGGGGTGCGCGGCCACAGGTTTTCCGGCTCGGGCATCAGCCGCGCTTTGGCCGGCAGGGTGAGCCCGTCCTTAAGCTGCACGCCGCTCTGCAATTGCGCCAGCGCCGCCGCATCCGGCACCCCCTCCACCTGCACCCAATAGGTTTTGGACAGTTTGTGTTTGGGATCGGTAATACGGTGCTGCAACATGCCGTCATCCGTCAGCAACAACAACCCTTCACTATCCGTATCCAGCCGCCCCGCCGGATAAAAGTTGGGAAGCGCGATATAATCGGCCAGCGTCGGATGCATGCCATCACGGCTAAATTGGCAGATCACACCAAAGGGTTTGTTGAACAGCAGGACACGACTCATTTCATTTTCTTTGTTTAAAAAATTTTCAATTCCCGAGAATAGATATGACAACCCAGAAAATCATTTACACCTTGACCGATGAAGCCCCAAGGCTGGCAACTTACTCTTTGCTCCCTATCGTGCAAGCCTTCACCAAAGCGGCCGGTGTTGCCGTCGAAACGCGCGACATTTCCCTTGCCGGACGTATCCTCGCGAACTTTCCCGAGCATCTGACCGCCACCCAGAAAATCGCCGATCAACTGGCCGAACTGGGCGAGCTGACGCTGAAGCCGGAAGCAAACATCATCAAGCTACCGAATATTAGCGCATCGGTTCCGCAATTGAAGGCGGCGATCAAAGAATTGCAATCGCAGGGATACAAAGTCCCCGACTATCCAGAAAACCCGCAGACCGATACCGAAAAACAGATAAAAACACGTTACGGCAAAGTGCTCGGCAGCGCGGTGAACCCGGTGCTGCGCGAAGGCAACTCCGACCGCCGCGCCGCCGCCTCGGTGAAACAGTATGCGCGCAAACATCCGCACCGCATGGGCGAGTGGGCAGCCGATTCCAAGACCCGCGTGGCGCACATGGGCAGCGGTGATTTCTACGGCAGCGAAAAATCTTTGACCGTTCCGGAAGCCGTGACTACCCGCATCGAATTCGTGGGCAAGGACGGCAAAACCACCGTACTCAAAGACAGGCTGAACCTCAAGACAGGCGAAATCATCGACGCCGCCGTGATGAGCCGCCGCGCGCTACGCCAGTTCTATGCCGAGCAGATCGCGGCAGCCAAGAAGGAAGACGTGCTGCTGTCGCTGCACCTCAAAGCCACCATGATGAAGGTGTCCGATCCCATCATGTTCGGCCATGCCGTTTCCGTGTTTTTCAAGAACGTGTTCGACAAGCACGGCGCGCAACTCAAGGAGATGGGGGTCAACATTAACAACGGTTTCGGCGATATGGAAGCCAAGGTGTTCGCGTTGCCGGAAGCCAAGCGCGCGGCGCTGGTGGCCGACATCGCCGACTGCTTCCGCAACGGCCCCGCGCTGGCGATGGCAAATTCCGACAAAGGCATCACCAATCTGCATGTGCCCTCCGACGTGATCGTCGATGCCTCCATGCCGCCCATGATCCGCGACGGCGGCAAAATGTGGGGCGCCGACGGCAAAGCCTACGACACGCTGGCGATGATCCCCGATCGCTGCTACGCGACCGTATATGTCGCCACGGTCGAGGATTGCAAGAAGAACGGCGCGCTCGACCCCGCCACCATGGGCTCCGTGCCCAACGTCGGCCTGATGGCGCAGCAGGCCGAGGAATACGGCTCGCATGACAAGACTTTCGAGATGAGCAGCGACGGTACGGTGCGCATCGTCGATACCAGTGGCAAAGTCCTGCTAGAACAGAAGGTCGAGCAAGGCGACATTTTCCGCGCCTGCCAGACCAAGGATGCGCCGGTGCAGGACTGGGTGAAGCTCGCCGTCACGCGCGCGCGCCTGAGCAACACCCCCGCCATCTTCTGGCTGGACAAGCATCGCGCCCACGATGCGCAGATCATCGCCAAGGTCGAGAAGTACCTCAAAGATCACGATACCAACGGGCTGGACATCAAGATCATGGAACCGGCGGATGCCTGCCGTGCCTCGCTTGCGCGCGCGCGCAAAGGGCTGGACACCATCTCCGTCACCGGCAACGTGCTGCGCGACTACCTCACCGACCTGTTCCCTATCCTGGAACTCAACACCAGCGCCAAGATGCTCTCCATCGTGCCGCTGATGAACGGCGGCGGCTTGTTCGAGACCGGCGCGGGTGGTTCCGCCCCCAAGCACGTGCAACAGTTCCTCGAAGAAAACTACCTGCGCTGGGATTCGCTGGGCGAATTCTTAGCGCTCGGCGTATCGCTGGAACATCTGGCGCAGACATTCAAGAACGCCAAAGCGCAAGTGCTGGCGGATACGCTGGACGAGGCCAACGGCAAAATTCTGGACAACAACAAATCGCCCGCCCGTAAAGTCGGCGAGCTGGACAACCGAGGCAGCCACTTCTACCTCACCTTGTACTGGGCGCAAGCGCTGGCCGCACAGACCAAAGACAAGGACATTCAGGCGCGTTTCGCACCGCTAGCCAAGACGTTGACGGAGAGCGAAGCGGAGATCGCTGCCGAGCTGATCGCGGCACAAGGCAAGCCGGTAGATACGGGCGGCTATTACCACCCGGACTTCAACAAGATTTCGCAAGCGATGCGCCCGAGTACAACATTCAACGCTGCATTGGACGCGATTTGATTATTCCCAATGCGCCTCTGCGGGGCGCGCAAACAAAAAAGCCCGCCACTTTCGTGGCGGGCTTTTTGCACAACTCAAGCGAGGATTAACCCGCTTGGATGTTGGATGCTTGCTTGCCCTTAGGGCCTTGCACTACTTCGAAAGTCACTTTCTGACCTTCTTTGAGCGACTTGAAACCGCTCATGTTGATCGCGGAGAAGTGCGCGAACAGATCTTCGCTGCCATCATCCGGGGTGATGAAACCGAAACCTTTTGCATCGTTGAACCACTTAACTGTACCGTTTGCCATGTCTTGCTTCCTTACTAAAAAACCGGGTGGATTCCCGTTAAACTGTTTGAATTCCAAGACCGCACATGGCGAAACCAGTACTGCAGATACTTATGATTCAAACACCCACGCGCTTTTTACTTTGTTAGTTTCAAAACGTCAAGCACTTCATGCATGTTTTTTTAATACGCTTGAAAAAACCGCGCTAATCGTCAAATATGGTGGCAGACAAAATGCAACAATGGCACCGATGGCAACCAAACACGAAAACTCATCCGTACTCGAACTGGAACGCAGCAAAACCAAGCCGCCCAAATTATACAAGGTAGTGCTTCTTAACGATGATTTCACGACGATGGAGTTTGTTATCGAGGTGTTGCAGACATTTTTTGCCAAGACACCGGAACAAGCAGTGCAAATCATGCTCAAAATCCATCATGAAGGTTCTGCCGTATGCGGGGTCTACACCAAGGACGTCGCCGAAACCAAGGTCGCACAAGTATCGGCATTTTCAACGCAGCACGGGCATCCCTTGAGATGCCACATGGAGGAAACACAATGATCGCCCAAGAACTCGAAGTCAGTCTCCATCTCGCCTTTGTTGAGGCTCGCCAGAAACGCTACGAGTTCATCACGGTCGAGCATCTGCTTCTCGCCATGCTGGACAACCCTTCCGCAGCGCATGTGCTGCGTGCCTGCGGTGCCGATCTTGACGAGTTGCGCGCCGTATTGATCCATCATATCGAGACGCATACCCCGCGCCTGCCGGGCACGGGTGATGTGGATACGCAACCGACCGTGGGTTTCCAGCGCGTGATCCAGCGCGCCATTTTGCACGTGCAATCGACCAATAAAAAAGAAGTGACCGGAGCGAACATTCTGGTGGCATTGTTCGGCGAGAAGGAATCCCACGCCGTGTATTTCCTCAACCAGCGCGCCATTACCCGGCTTGATGTAGTGAACTACATTACGCACGGCATCAACAAGCCGCTCGAACAACCTGCCGCGCAAAAGACCGCTAACGAAACGGAAGCGGAACAAGAGAACAGCGACAGCGCGCTGAAAAACTACACGCTGGATCTGAACGCGCATGCACTCGCCGGAAAGATCGACCCGCTGATCGGGCGCGACCTCGAACTGGAGCGCGTCATCCAGACCCTGTGCCGCCGCCGCAAGAACAACCCGCTGCTGGTGGGCGAGGCCGGGGTCGGCAAGACCGCTATCGCCGAAGGCTTGGCACGCCGTATCGTCGAGGGCGAGGTACCCGACATCCTGAAAGACGCGCAGGTCTATTCCTTGGACATGGGCTCCTTGTTGGCGGGTACAAAATATCGCGGCGATTTCGAGCAGCGCCTGAAAGCGGTGCTGAAAGAATTGAAGGCCGCGACTAATGCCGTGCTGTTTATCGACGAAATACACACCCTCATCGGCGCGGGTTCGGCCTCCGGCGGCACGATGGATGCCTCCAACCTGCTCAAACCCGCGCTGTCAAGCGGTGCGTTGAAGTGCATCGGCGCGACCACGTATCAGGAATATCGCGGTATCTTCGAGAAAGACTCCGCCTTGTCGCGCCGCTTCCAGAAGGTGGATGTATCCGAACCTTCTGTCGAACAAACCATCGAGATTTTGAAAGGCTTGAAGACCCGCTTCGAGGAACACCACAGTATCAAGTTCAGCGCCGCCGCCATCACCAGCGCCGCCGAACTTTCCTCGCGCTTCATCAACGACCGCCACTTGCCGGACAAGGCCATCGACGTGCTGGACGAAGCCGGTGCGGCACAACGCATCCTGCCGAAATCCAAGCAGAAGAAAGTCGTCGGCAAACACGAGATCGAGGAGATCATCGCCAAGATCGCGCGCATCCCGGCACGCACCGTGTCGCATGACGACAAGAACACCTTGAAGAATCTGGACCGCGACCTCAAGGCCACCGTGTTCGGACAAGACAAAGCCATCGACGTGCTGGCGCGCGCCATCAAAATGTCGCGCAGCGGCCTCGGCAACCCGCAGAAACCCATCGGCAGCTTTTTGTTCTCCGGCCCCACCGGCGTCGGCAAGACCGAAGTGGCGCGCCAGCTCGCCTACGTGATGGGCATGCCGCTGCACCGCTTCGACATGTCCGAATACATGGAACGCCACGCCGTGTCGCGCCTGATCGGAGCGCCTCCCGGCTACGTCGGTTTCGACCAGGGCGGTCTGCTCACCGAGATGATCAGCAAGCAACCGCATTGCGTGCTGCTGCTGGACGAGATCGAAAAAGCGCACCCCGACATTTTCAACATCCTGCTGCAGGTAATGGATCACGGCGCGCTTACCGACAACAACGGACGCAAGGCCGACTTCCGCAACGTGGTCATCATTATGACCACCAACGCGGGCGCGGAAGCCTTGAACAAGACGCAGATCGGCTTCTCCAAGACTGCGGTGTCGGGCGACGAGATGATAGACATCAAAAAAATGTTCACGCCCGAGTTCCGCAACCGTCTGGACGCCATCGTCTCCTTCGCGCCGCTGGATAAAACCGTCATCCTGCGCGTGGTGGACAAGTTCCTCATGCAACTGGAAGAGCAACTGCACGAGAAGAAAGTGGACGCGCTGTTCACCGATGCGCTCAAAGATCACCTCGCCGAAAACGGCTTCGACCCGCTGATGGGCGCACGCCCGATGGCACGCCTGATTCAGGACACCATCCGCTCCGCGCTGGCCGACGAACTACTGTTCGGACGCCTGGCAAGCGGCGGTAAGGTTACCGTGGACGCGAAGGATGGCAAGGTGGGGCTGGAGTTTGAGGAAGAGGTAATTGCTGCATAATGAAATCCATCAACCCCAAAGAAATGAACCTGACCGGGGTAGTTGCGAAACACTGGGCAGATGCGCCATCTAAAGAGATTTCTCCGGGAATCAGCATCAGGTTGTTGTGGTCTGATCCAAGTGGCAGGAAAGCCCTCTTGTTTGAAGTTGCTCCCGGGGCCGCCTATCCCGATCTTGATGTGCATGCACCCGGCGCAGAAGAAGTATTCGTAGTTTCTGGCATCTTCTGCGATGGGAAGAATTCATATCCTGCTGGAACATTTATCCACCACCCCGCAGGCACTTCACATATTCCCCAGTCAGTTAATGGATGCGTTCTATTTGTCTTCTTTCCGGAAGGCTGACTCCCCCAAGCTCGCGTAGGATGGGTTGAGCGTAGCGATACCCATCATCGGCCTAACACCGTTGGGTATCGCTACGCTCAACCCAACCTACAGCCAGATGCCATCTCCTTCTGTATATCGCGGCAGATTCGCCCCCTCCCCCACCGGCCCCCTGCACTTCGGTTCGCTCGTCGCCGCCGTTGGCAGTTATCTCGACGCAAAACATCATCACGGCACTTGGCTGGTGCGCATAGAAGACCTCGATACGCCGCGTTGCGTGCCGGGTGCGGCAGAGGACATCTTGCGCACGCTGACAATGTTCGGCTTGCATAGCGACGAACCTATCCTGCACCAGAGCCAGCGCACGGCGGCGTATGAGGAGGCGTTGCAACGGTTGAAGGACTGCGGTGCGGTGTATCCGTGTTGCTGCACGCGCAAGGAGATCGCGGATTCGGCGATGAACGGCATCGAGAGGCCGGTCTATCCCGGCACATGCCGCAATGGCATTCCGGCTGGGCGCGAAGGGCGGGCGTGGCGCGTGTTTACAGATTACCCCCACCCTCAATCCCTCCCCCGATGGGAGAGGGAAGACAAGCCCTTCTCCCTCCGGTGGACGGGTGGGGATGGGGGAAAGGCCGTCGCATTCAACGATGCGCTGCAAGGCCACATCAGCCAGCACCTTGAGACCGAGATCGGCGACTTCGTGGTGAAACGCGCCGACGGCCTGTTCGCCTACCAACTGGCGGCGGTGGTGGACGATGCGTATCAGGGCATCACGCATGTCGTGCGCGGTGCCGACTTACTGACTTCGACAGCACGCCAAATTTATCTGCAACGCTTGCTCGGGATGAACACTCCGGCCTACATGCACTTGCCGGTTGCAGTGAATGCTGCGGGAGAGAAGTTGAGCAAACAGACGCTGGCGGCACCGGTGGATACTGCACAGCCCGTGGCGACGCTGCTGCGGGTGCTGGACTTCTTGCAGCAGCAACCGCCCGCAGAACTTGGCGATGACAATCTCGGAGTGGTATGGGATTGGGCGATACGGAATTGGGATGCGTCAAAACTGCGGGGAGCGAGCTCGCTCCCCGCTTTATGAAGCTTCCTTTTGTTCGCGGCGATGCCGGATGAATTCGCGTATTGCCGGAATGAACGAGATGAAGATGATGCCGACGATCATGAAGGTGAGGTTGTTCTTGATGAACGGGACGTTGCCGAAGAAGTAACCCGCCAGCGTGAGGCTGCCTATCCACGCCAAGCTGCCCAGCGCGCTGAACATGACAAACAGTTGATATTTCATCTTGCCGATGCCCGCCACGAACGGAGCGAAGGTGCGGACGATGGGAAGGAAGCGCGCAAAGATGATGGTCTTGCCGCCGTGCTTGGCGTAGAACACCTGGGTCTTTTCCAGGTTCTCGTGCTTGAAAAAACGCGAGTCATGCTTGAACAGCCTGATGCCGAAACGGTGGCCTATCCAGTAGTTGGTGTTGTCCCCGACAAATGCGGCGACCATCAGCAACGGCATCAGGATTTGCAGCTCCAGCGAGCCCATGCCGCACAGCGCGCCGGTGACAAACAGCAGCGAGTCGCCCGGCAGGAAAGGCGCAACGACCAGCCCCGTCTCGGCAAAAATGATGGCGAACAGGATGGCGTAAACCCACACGCCATAGTCATGCACCAAGGCCAGTAGATGTGTATCCAGATGCAGGATGATATCTAGCATTATGGCAACACTTCTTCGGCTTCGATCTTTTCCGGCTTGATGAAGTCCTCGCGCGACACGCCGAACATCATCAGCAAGGGGCTGGCGACCAGCACCGAGGAGTAGATGCTGAACAGGATGCCGATGGTCAGCGCCAGCGCGAAGTAGTGCAGCGTTTCGCCGCCGAGGAACAGCATGGAGGTGACCATCATCTGGGTGCTGGCGTGGGTGATGATGGTGCGCGACATGGTGCGCGTGATGGCGTTGTCGATGATCTCGGCCACTTCGGTTTTGCGCATCTTCTTGAAGTTCTCGCGGATACGGTCGAACACCACCACCGATTCGTTCACCGAGTAGCCCAGCACCGCGAGCACCGCGGCCAGCACCGACAGCGAAAACTCCCACTGGAAGAAGGCGAAGAAACCGAGAATGATAATCACGTCATGCAGGTTGGCGATGATCGCCGCCAAGCCGAACTTCCACTCGAAGCGTATCCACAGATAGCCGACGATACCCAGACTCACTAGCAACAACGCCATCGCGCCGTTTTCCACCAGGTCTTTGCCAACCTGCGGGCCGACGAACTCGACGCGGCGCAATTGCACGCCGGCGTCTTGAGCCTTGAGCGCACCCAGCACTTGCTCGGACAGTTTCGCGCCCGCTTTGTTTTGTTTGAGCGGAATTTGAATCAGCACATCCTTGCTGGAACCGAAGTTCTGCACCTGCGCGTCGTGCAAACCGATGCCACCCAATTGCTCGCGCACTTTGTCGAGTTCCGCCAGTTGCGCGTAATGCACTTCCATCACGGTGCCGCCAGTGAAGTCCACGCCGAAGTTCAAGCCTTTGGTGGCGAGGAAAAACACCGCGAACAGGAAGGTGAGCAGCGAAATGCTGGTGGTGTAGCGCCCGTAACTCATGAACGGGACGTCTTTATTGATTTTGAAAAATTCCATGTGCGACTCCTAAAACTTCACATCTTGGGTTAGCCCCTCGCTTGAGGGCGGGCAAGTCGCCGGTTATCTCCCGCTTGCGGGAGAAGGGCGCAAAAAAAACCATCAGCCGATGGCGACTTTATTCAACCGCGCCTTGCGGCCATAGATGATGTTCACTATCGCACGCGACACCAGCACCGCGCTGAACATCGAAGTCAGAATACCCAGACACAGCACCACCGCGAACCCCTTGATCGGCCCGGAACCGAACATGAACAATGCGACGCCGGCGATCAGGGTGGTGATGTTGGAATCCAGAATCGTCGCGAAGGCGTTTTCGTATCCGGCATGAATCGCCGCCTGCGGCTGGATACCGTTGCGCAACTCCTCGCGGATGCGTTCGTTAATCAGCACGTTGGAGTCGATCGCCATACCCAGCGTGAGAGCGATACCCGCCATTCCCGGCAGGGTCAGCGTAGCTTGCAGCATGGACAGCAGCGCCACCAGCAACAGCAGGTTGACGCCCAGCGCCAGCACGGAGATACCGCCGAACATGAGGTAGTAGGCGATCATAAAAATCGAAATCGCAATAAAACCAATTTTGGTGGAATCGAAACCGCGCTTGATGTTGTCCGCACCGAGGCTGGGGCCGACGGTGCGCTCTTCCACGATTTCCATCGGCGCGGCCAAGGCGCCCGCACGCAGCAGCAGCGAGGTGTCTTTGGCTTCTTCCGCGCTCATCTTGCCGCTGATCTGCACGCGTCCGCCGCCGATTTCTTCGCGTATCACCGGCGCGGTCACGACCTCGCCCTTGCCTTTTTCGAACAGGATAATCGCCATGCGCTTGCCCACGTTCTCGCGCGTGGCTTCCTTAAACTTGCGCGCGCCGACGGCATCCAGATTGATATGCACGGCGGGTTCGTTGTTGCGGCTATCGAAACCGGGTTGCGCGTCGTTGATGCGTTCGCCCGTCAACAGCACGCTCTTCTTCACCAGAATGAAGCCGCCGTCGCGGTCTTTGAACATCTCGGTGCCGAACGGGGCGACCGAGCCGATGCCGACTTGATGCTCCTCATCCACCAGACGCACTTCCAGTGTCGCGGTACGTCCCAGAATATCTTTGGCGCGCGCCGTGTCCTGCACGCCGGGCAACTGCACCACGATGCGATCCAGACCTTGCTGCTGGATCACCGGCTCGGCCACGCCCAGTTCGTTCACGCGGTTGCGCAGCGTAATCAGGTTTTGCTGCACTGCGGTTTCCTGAATACGGGTTTCTTCAACCGGCTTGAGACGCGCATACAACAGAAACTCGCCCGCTTCCTCGCGCTCGAAAAATTCCAAGCCACTGAAACGTTGTTTGAGTTCGGCTTCGCCCTTGCCTCGCGTGGCCGCATCGCGGAACTTCACTGTCACCCGCGCGCCGTCGCGGTTCACGCCCGAGTAAGCGATATTCTGCTCGCGCAAGCTACTGCGAAAATCGCTGGAAGCGGACTCCAACGCCTTGTCCAGCGCGCCTTTCATGTCCACCTGCAACAGAAAGTGTACGCCGCCGCGCAAATCCAGACCGAGATACATGGGCGCGGCAAAGTTCGCCAACCACTGCGGAGAACGCGGCAGCAGGTTCAACGCCACCACATAATCCTCGCCCAACTGGCTATGCAACACATCCTTGGCTCTCAGTTGGCTGTCGGTATCCGCGAAGCGCGCCTTGACGCTGGAGGCATCGAGCGACAGCGCATCGGGATTCAATTGTGCCGCATGCAACGCATCTTCCACCCGCTTGAGCAGCGCCGTGTCCGCCTTCAGGTTGGCGCGCAGGGGCAACACCTGCACCGCAGGCGCTTCACCGTACAAATTGGGCAAGGCATACACCAGGCCGAGCGCGATCACGACAACAACCAACAGATACTTCCACAGCGGGTAACGATTCATTGCGGCGCCCCAATAACTCGACGGTTGTTAGATAGACTTTTAGATAGACTTGATGGTGCCTTTGGGCAGCGCGGTTTGAATGGCGACCTTCTGCACATTGACGGTGACGCCTTCGGCCACCTCGATAGAGACATAGCTCTCGCCAACCTTGACCACGCGTCCCAGCACGCCGCCGTTGGTCACGACTTCATCGCCCTTTTGCATGGCTTCCAGCATCGTTTTCACCTCCTTGGCGCGTTTCTGTTGCGGGCGCAACACGAGGAAATAAAACACCGCCAACAGCGCGATCAACGGCAGGAAATCCATGATACCGCCACCCTGTGCGGGAGCCGCGCCTTCGGCGTATGCGTTGCTGATGAACAAGTTGCTGATAGAAATCATTTGTATCTTCTCCGGTCAAAAAACGAGGTAAAAAATCAAAGGGGCGCATTCTAGCATGGATGACATGACCGTTTTGCTACGCCCCAGGCACTCGCTTGCCCGCCCGTGCGAGGCGGAACGCAGCCACAAATTCGGCGAGCTGGTCGCGCTCGATGGCGGCACGCATGTCCGCCATCAACTCCTGGTAATAATGCAGGTTGTGGATCGAGTTCAGGCGCGCGCCCAAAATTTCGTTGAGGCGATGCAGGTGGTGCAAATAGGCGCGGGTGAAATTGCGGCAGGTGTAGCAGGTGCATTGCGGGTCCAGCGGCTTGGTGTCCATGCGGTATTGCGCGTTCTTGATGCGCACATCGCCTGAGCGGGTGAACAGGTGACCGTTGCGGGCGTTGCGCGTCGGCATCACGCAGTCGAACATGTCGATGCCTGCGGCGACCGCGTCCACCAGGTCTTCCGGCGTACCCACGCCCATCAGGTAGCGCGGCTTGTCTTGCGGTAACTGCGGCGCGGTGTGCCGCAGAATGCGCAGCATATCTTCTTTCGGCTCGCCCACCGACAGGCCGCCGATGGCAAAACCGTCGAAGCCGATATTGACCAGCCCCGCCAAGGACTCATCGCGCAAATGCTCGTGCATGCCCCCCTGCACGATACCGAACAGCGCGTTGGCATTCCCCTCGTGCGCCTTTTTGCTGCGCTCCGCCCAGCTCATACTCAAGCGCATGGAGACAGCCGCCGTCTGCTCGTCCGCCGGATACGGCGTGCATTCATCGAAGATCATCACGATATCGGAATTGAGCACCTTCTGGATGCGCATGGACTCTTCCGGCGACAGAAAACATTTGTCGCCATTCACTGGAGATTTGAACTCCACCCCGCCGCCGGTGATCTTGCGCAAAGGACCGAGGCTGAACACCTGAAATCCGCCGGAGTCGGTAAGGATAGGGCCATCCCAGCCCATGAAGCGATGCAGCCCGCCATGCGCCGCGATCACTTCCAGCCCGGGACGCAGCCACAAGTGGAAAGTGTTGCCGAGCACGATCTGCGCGCCCATGTTTTTCAGCTCCAGCGGCGACATCGCCTTGACCGTACCGTAAGTGCCGACCGGCATAAAGGCGGGCGTTTCGAGTTTGCCGTGTGCCAATTCCAGCGTGCCGCGACGGGCCACCCCCGAAGTATTGTGCAGGGTAAATTTCATTATTCTCTTTCGATTAACATCGCATCGCCGTAACTGAAAAAACGATATTCGTTTGCCACTGCATGGCGATAGGCCGCCAGCAATTTATCCATCCCGCCGAAAGCGCACACCAGCATGAGCAAGGTAGAGCGCGGCAAATGAAAATTGGTCAGCAGCACATCCACCACTTTGAACTGGTAGCCGGGAGTAATAAAAATATCGGTATCGCCCGATCCGGCTTTTAGCTCTCCGTCCGCCGCCGCGCTTTCCAGCGCACGCAGACTGGTCGTCCCCACGGCGATGACGCGCCCGCCCTTTTCCCTGGTGCGCGCAATAGCATCCACCGTCGCTGGCGGAACGGTATAGCGCTCACTGTGCATGACATGTTCTTTAATATGCTCGGCGCGCACCGGCTTGAACGTACCCGCACCGACATGCAAAGTCACATAGGCAATGTCCACGCCCTTATTGCGCAGGTTTTGCAGCATTCCTTCGTCGAAATGCAAGCCTGCCGTGGGCGCGGCCACCGCGCCCGGTTCGCGCGCGAACACCGTCTGATAGCGCATCTCGTCCTCGTCGCCAGCGGCATGGGTAATATAGGGGGGCAACGGCAAGTGCCCGTAGCGCTCCAGCAGGGTCGCCACGGCCTCCTCATCCTCAAAACACAAATGGAAGAATTCACCTGCGCGCCCCAATACCTGCACCCGTATTTTTTCGGCCAGCACGAAGTGACTGCCAGGCTTGGGAGTTTTGCTGGCGCGGACTTGCGCCAATACCTCATGTTCGCCAAGCACGCGCTCGACCAGCACTTCGACCTTGCCGCCGCTGCCCTTCTCGCCGAATAAACGCGCCTTCAGCACCCGCGTATCGTTCAGCACCAGCAAGTCATTCTCGCCTAGAAGCGTCTGTAGATCAGCGAATTTGCGGTTTTCCAATATCCCCTTGCCAACCCGCAGCAGGCGGCTTGCACCGCGTTGCCCAGGCGGATGTTGCGCGATCAAATGCACGGGAAGAGCGAAGTCAAATTCATCGGTACGCATAAATCCAAAACCGTGAGCCTGTAAAAAACGCGCATTGTAGTTGATGGGGCATATCGTTTCATGGATAATTCGCCCCTTCCCAAGCCGGGGTGATGGAATCGGTAGACGTGCCGGACTCAAAATCCGGTGCCTGAAAGGGCGTGGGGGTTCAAGTCCCCCCCCCGGCACCAAATAAAAAGTTGCGTTAGCGTGTCAACGCAACGGGAGACGGCAGCGTTATTGCCGCTGACACTAGTAGTGTCATAAACGTTTATCAATCTACTAAAATATGGAGTCTTAACATGAAACTGCTGTCCACACTGATCGCTGCTGTATTCGCTGTTGTTTCTTTCTCCGCTGTTGCTGCTGAAGCTCCTGCTGCCGCCGCTGCTCCTGCCGCTAAGACAGAAGCCGCTGCCGCTCCTGCTGCTGAAGCCAAACCAGCCAAGAAGCACAAAAAAGCTCACAAAGCTCACAAAGCAAAGAAAGCTGAAGCCAAGGCTGACGCAGCTCCAGCAGCCAAGTAATATTGCTGTAGTTAAAAAAGGCAGGGGCAACCCTGCCTTTTTTTATTCCGTTTAAAATCGCACCATGATCTGGAAACCACACGCCACCGTCGCCGCCATCCTCGAACAGAATGGCAAGTTCTTACTGGTGGAGGAGCATACCCCCCAAGGCCTGCGGTTCAATCAACCAGCCGGACATTGGGAAGCGAACGAAACGCTCGCAGCCGGAGCGGTGCGCGAAGCGCTGGAAGAATCGGCCTACCAATTCGAGCCGGAATATTTGATCGGCGTTTACCGCTGGCACTCCCCGTCATCCGATGTCACTTATCTGCGTTTCGCTTTCGGCGGCCCCATCCTCGCCCACTTCCCCGAACGCGCATTAGACAAAGGCATCGTGCGTGCCGTATGGATGACGCCGGAGGAAATCCGCGCCACGCAAGCGCGCCACCGCAGCCCGCTGATTCTGCGCTGCGTGGAAGACTATCTTGCGGGTAAGCGCTACCCTCTCGACCTCATCACGCATTATGAGTAACGAGCGCTCCCCCACCCGAACCCTCCCCCGGAGGGAGAGGGGCCAATCGTGAAAAGCAATTGTAAAACTACTGTAGTCGTCGGCATGTCCGGCGGGGTTGATTCTTCCGTCACCGCCCTGCTGTTAAAGCAGCAAGGCTATGAGGTCATCGGCCTGTTCATGAAAAACTGGGAAGACGATGACGACAGCGAATATTGCTCGTCGCGCCAGGACTTGATCGACGCTGTTTCCGTGGCCGACACCATCGGCATTCCCATCGAGGCGGTGAATTTCGCCAAGGAATACAAAGACCGCGTGTTCAGCTATTTCCTGCGCGAATACGAAGCCGGGCGCACGCCCAACCCCGACATCCTGTGCAACTCGGAAATCAAGTTCAAAGCCTTTCTGGATCACGCCATCCGTCTGGGGGCGGATGCCATTGCCACCGGACATTACGCGCAAGTGCGCGAAGTGGACGGTTCGTTTCAGTTGCTCAAGGCCGCCGACAACAGCAAAGACCAGAGCTACTTCTTACACAGGCTGAACCAACAGCAACTGGGCAAGGCGATGTTCCCGCTGGGCCAACTGCTCAAATCGCAAGTGCGCGACATCGCGCGCGAACACAAGCTATCCAACCACGCCAAGAAAGACAGCACCGGCATTTGCTTCATCGGCGAGCGCCCGTTCCGCGAATTCCTGAACCGCTACCTGCCCAGCACGCCGGGCGACATGGTGACACCCGACGGCAAAGTGGTCGGCAAGCACATGGGGTTGTCGTTCTACACCATAGGCCAGCGCCAAGGCTTAGGCATCGGCGGCGGCAAGGAAAGCTCGGGCGAGCCGTGGTTCGTCGCGGGCAAGGACATGGCGGGCAATCGCCTGATCGTGGTGCAGGGGCACGACCACCCCGCCCTGCTCAGCCCGCACTTGAGCGCCCTCGACCTGCACTGGATTTCGGGGTACGCCGCCGACACGAGCAAACCTTACGCGGCCAAGACGCGCTATCGCCAGGCCGATGCGGCCTGCCGCATTGAACCGAACGAAGCGCAGCATGCCAGATTTACCTTTGACGAAGCGCAATGGGCGGTTACACCGGGGCAGTCCGTCGTCATTTACGACGGGGAAATTTGCCTGGGTGGCGGCATCATCGAAGGGCATTGAACATAAAAAAGCAGTTGTCCGCAGATTACGCAGATTAACACCGATTAAAACCAAGTCGCTGCCTCGATACTTTTGATCACCTTTTGGTTGATGCTATCTCTGCGGTCAACAGCATGAAAATCTGCGTAATCTGCGGATAAAGCTGAGGTTTTCAGGTTGAAAAGCTCCGCGCTCTATCTGTGCGCAGGTAAAATAGCGCCAGTTTATTTTTAACCAAAACACATACCATGACTCTGACCGCACTCACCGCCCTCTCCCCACTCGATGGCCGCTACAGCAATAAAGTAGACGGCTTGCGCAAGCACTTCAGCGAATTCGGTTTGATCCGCTATCGCGTGCTGATCGAAATCGAATGGCTCAAGGCACTCAGTGCCGAACCGTCCATCGCCGAGATCAAGCCGTTCTCGGCCGCCACTATCGCGCAACTGGATCAACTCGCCGCGCAATTCGGCGAGGCGGACGCGGAGCAGATCAAGACCATCGAGAAACGCACCAACCACGACGTGAAGGCCATCGAATACTGGCTGCGCGACAAACTTGCCACCAACCCGGAAACTGCCGGAGTACTCGAATTCATCCACTTCGCCTGCACCTCGGAAGACATCAACAACCTGAGCCATGCACTGATGCTTAAAGCTGGCCGCGCCGAAGTGATGTTGCCCGCGCTGGATAGCGTCATCGCCCGTTTGCGCGACCTGGCGCACCAACTGGCCGACCTGCCCATGCTGTGCCGCACCCACGGTCAGACTGCGACACCCAGCACGCTGGGCAAGGAAATGGCCAACGTCGTCTACCGCTTGCAGCGCGCCCGCGCGGTCATTGCCGGTGTCGAAATTCTGGGCAAGATCAACGGCGCAGTAGGCAACTACAACGCGCATTTGTCCGCTTACCCTGACATCGATTGGGAAAGCTTCGCGCAGCGCTTCGTCAGCGCGCGCGACATCACCTTCAACCCCTACACCATCCAGATCGAGCCGCACGATTACATGGCCGAACTGTACGATGCGTTCGCGCGCGCCAACACCATCCTGATCGACCTGAACCGCGACATCTGGGGCTACATCTCGCTCGGCTTCTTCAAGCAGAAAGTGGTGGCGGGCGAAGTCGGCTCATCGACCATGCCGCACAAAGTAAACCCGATTGATTTCGAGAACTCGGAAGGCAACCTCGGCATGGCCAACGCGCTGTTGCGCCACTTGGCCGAAAAGCTGCCCGTCTCGCGCTGGCAGCGCGACCTGACCGACTCCACCGTGCTGCGCAACATGGGCGTAGCCTTCGGCTACACCCTGCTGGCTTACGAGTCGTGCCTGAAAGGGCTGAACAAACTGGAAGCCAATCCGCAACGCCTGGCCGAAGATTTGGACGATAGCTGGGAAGTGCTGGCGGAGCCCATCCAGACCGTGATGCGCCGCTACAACATCGAAAACGCCTACGACAAGCTCAAGGAACTCACGCGCGGCAAAGACGGCATCAACCGCGCCTCGCTGAAAACTTTCATCGAGGCGCTAGGCATCCCTCAGGAGGAAAAACAGCGCCTGCTACAACTGTCGCCCGACACCTATATTGGAAAAGCATCGGAGCTGGCAAAACAGATTTAACGTGAACCTCGCGTAGCGGTTCGTTTGCCCTTTCTCCCGCTCTTGTACTCTGCCCACCAACGGCGGGTGGGGGGTGCGGGCTTAGTCGAATGGCTATAGATTCGGCACGCTTTAACCGTGAAATTTACGATTGATCACTCCCTCTCCTTCAAGGGGAGGGATGGGGTGGGAATGGGTTAAATACTGGCCATAGCCCCATCCCCCTCCTAACCTCCCCCTTGAAGGGAGAGCAACCGTGTTCGAGGTCAAGCGAATTTTGGATTCCACGACGCATTGTTTTTCAACATAGCATTCATAATGGTTAACAACTTTCTCATGCAAGCAACGATGACAACCTTGGGT
>SCUU01000302.1 GCA_004297065.1 Gallionellaceae bacterium | reverse complement strand
GCCACCACCTCCATAGAGGTCTCATGGGGAAGGGCGGCAAACACAAGGTCTACTTGAGAGGCTATTTGATCTAACCGGATTTCCTCTAAGACGAGATCGCACTGACCCGCCAGCGAGGGATAAATATCGCTGACTCGCTTGCCCGCATATTGCCGGGAGGTAATAGCCGTGAGCCGCACGCGGGGATGGCGGATGAGGATGCGCAGGAGTTCAACGCCGGCGTAGCCAGTCGCCCCCAAAACCGCAACCCGCAGCCCTGCCCGGCTTCCGCTAGAGACTTTCTTGGATGACGATTTCAACGTTTCGAGTATTGCGGCCGCTTGCGTGCCTTGTGGTGGCCGTACTTCTTGCGCTCGACCGCACGCGGGTCGCGCGTGACAAAACCGGCTTTTTTAAGCGGGGAACGAAGATCGGGACTGGCCTGCATAAGGGCGCGGGTGATTCCATGACGAATCGCACCCGCCTGACCGGAGATACCCCCGCCTTGCACATTCACTTCGGTATCAAAATTCCCCAGGGTGTGGGTCACCTGGAAAGGTTGGAGCACGACCATCCTGGCCGTTTCGCGGCCAAAATAGTTCTCCAGGCTTCGATCATTGACCAGGATATTACCCTTGCCTTCTTTCAAATAAACCCGGGCTACGGAAGTCTTCCGTCTCCCGGTCGCACAAAATACTTTTTCTGCCATGACATTCACTCCTAAACTTTTAGAACCAGGGGTTGGGGCTTCTGCGCCTCGTGGGGGTGATCCGAGCCGGCATAGACTTTCAACTTCGTAGAAAGCCTTCTCCCCAACCGACTCTTCGGCAACATCCCCTTGACCGCTAACCGAATAAGCGTCTCGGGCTTGTCGGCCAACAGCTTCTCCGCCGTGGAGGTCCGCATTCCTCCGGGGTACTCGGAATGCCGATAGTAAATTTTGTCCGCCGCCTTTTTCCCCGTTAGCCGCACCCCCTGGGCATTCACCACGATAACAAAATCGCCAGCATCCACATGAGGCGCAAAAGTAGGTTTATGTTTGCCCCGTAAAACCTTCGCCACCTCGCTGGCCAGCCGGCCCAATACCTTCCCGTCGGCATCCACAATATGCCATTGGCGCTGGGCCAGCGCTTCGCGCTTCTTTATCTGATAAGTCTTCATAAATCCTCTTCGTTCCAAGGCCGCATGAAACTAAAATGGCGGGGCCGACGAGACTCGAACTCGCGACCTCCGGCGTGACAGGCCGGCGTTCT
>SCUU01000195.1 GCA_004297065.1 Gallionellaceae bacterium | reverse complement strand
TAATATTTATCCAATGGGACCGTGCGGAGGTAAAGGTTTCAAATTAGAACCAAAGGCAACCGCATCAAATTCACCGACAATGTTAGACGGAGAATATAAATGGTACGACAGCAAGGGACGCCTAAGCTCAGTCCATGTATTTAAAAATGGTGAATATGTATCATGTAAGGAATATTTTCCGACTGGTGAGTTAAGTCAACATTTTGATTATTCAAAAAAATGCGAAGGACAAGAACATGGTTGGACAATTTACATTTACGACAAAGCTGGAAAAATTAAACAAACAGTGGCGACTTGTAAAGACAAAAATGGAAAGTGGCCAAAAATGCGTGGTTAGACAAAAGTACGACCGCATAACACTGTGTTGCTTCTATGGCGGGCGACAAGGTTAATTGAACAGCAGTGCAATAATTAAATAGCAGTATCGGGGGAAAGTTTTCTGCTCCGGAAACCGCCACAGCAGCAGCACAGGGAACGTTAGCAGATATAATAAGAACAAACAGTGATATTAAACTTACCGACACATAAAGACTTTGAAGACGTATCAAAACAGTGCTTGACTCAAGCGTTTAATCTTCTTTACAAAGTTTATGACAATTACAGCGAATATGATGATGATACAGTTAGAGCAGAAGTTTCAATTGAACAAGTTTGGCAACATAATTCAGGAACTATAAGAACTTCTTTAATTCTACTTCATCAAGGAATAGAAACTTATATGAAGTCGGCAATTTGCAAAACAACACCACTATTGTTGATAGAGAAAACAAGAGCAGACTGGCCAACTTTACCATCAAGAGCTGACAAAGAATTTGACAGTTTATACACAATTTCAGGTGAAGCACTTCTAACAACATTTTGTGCTGTATCAGAAAAGAAAATTTCGGAAGAATTTATTGATTTTATTGAAACAGTAAGACAGAAGAGAAATGAAGCGATTCACGGTGCGAGTAAAATTTCAATAGGAGTCAAAGAACTTTTAGACCATATTCTTAACGCTTACACATGGTGTTTTGGGAAAGACGCTTGGTTTCTTGAGACCAGAAATTTCAACTATGAAAACCCATTATTTGGCTATTATGATTGGGATATTGAATATGCTGATGCTTATAGACATTTAGATTTTGCTTTAGACATTCTCGGAAAAAAGAAACTCAACAAGTATTTAAAAACAGAAATATTAGGACGAGCATATTTTTGCCCTGTGTGTAAAAGGACTATTGACGGTGATTTTGGTTATTTAGAAAGTAAATGGGCATTTATAAAACCCAATAAACCAGAATCAACTAATATTCATTGTATTAACTGTGACGCTGAATTTAATGTTATTAGAAAAGACTGCATAGGAGAAAAATGTAAAGGGAACGTAATCCACGACTATGAAGGAGAAGAAACTTGTTTAACCTGCTTTGAATATCAAGAAAATGAATAGAATTACATCTGCTAACAGCACCTACCCAAAAGTGGCGGTTCAGTGGTTAAATCAAGCTTTGTGTTTCTATCAAAGTTCGTGCTTGGTTGACAGTGAAGAGCTTCGAAATCGCCACCTTCGGGTAGCTGCAAACCGTTAGCTGCAATATTTCAGGACAAGACAACGCGAAATGAATTATGATAAAAATTTTAATTATACCGACAGTTTTATTCACATTAATTAGTTGCGGAACTGACTTTTCATCGAAGGTTGAGCAAACAGACACCAATACTTCAAAACAAGACAATGTTGTTAAGACTAGCGTAATCCAAGACACGACACACATAAAAAACTGGCTGACAAAGGTTATCACCGACTATGTAAATAATGATGACTTGAAAACTGCTGATGATAGTTTGCGGAAAGCATTAACCGAAGACTACTATAATTATAAGTACGAAGCAATTAGTTTAGAATATCGTGACATGACTGCAAAGGAATTTCAGGAGAAATGGAAAGCAAAATACGACACCAAATTTGTGGGTACTGGTGGTTTCTTTACATCAGTTGGCGACAATGGGAAAGTAGAAGTAACTAATTGTAAACTTATAAAATCTTTGGGCGAAACTGCTAAAATATTTCATACAGTCATTCATGACCTTCGTTGGAAAACCGACTATGCAATGGACATTACCATAATCTATAAAGACAATAAACTTCTTATAGACGATGTAAAAGAATATAAATAATACAGCAGCTAACAGCAAGCAAGCGCAATGCGGAGTTTCTGCAAGTTGCAAGCGCAATTTTTCAGCGGTATAAATTTGTGTTGGCGCTTGCCATTCACTTCGGAACATTTCATATCTTTAGTGCGGTAAGACAGTGAAGTGCAAGTAAATCCGCACTGCGCCTGCTTGCCAACCGTTAGAGGGAATCCCGCATACCCGCGAAAAGGCGAACACACGATTCCCTCTAACGGGCGCGCGCTTTGCGCAGAGGGATAGCCCTGCGGGACTACCCTCTAA
>SCUU01000301.1 GCA_004297065.1 Gallionellaceae bacterium | reverse complement strand
TAATAGTATAGACAATATTGTCTCCAACATTCGGAGTCATTGTAGTTACTATTTTGGTCAGGCTCAGGTCAATCAATGTATCACAGTTTTTCAGGTTGACTTTCAGCATTCTTGGAGGGCTGAAGCATCCTGCACCTGATTTTTCAAATAAATAGTATGTGCCTGCACCTACGCTTGATGGCGTTGATACCAAAGGAGACTCTTCATTAGCTGTTGTATGCCATTCAAATGTACCTCCCGGAGTAGTAGCTCCGTTGATTACATAATCATTCAGATTAATAGTTTGGCCAATACACTCATCTACTACTCCTGCACATGTTGGCAAAGAAGGACGAGCATTTAAGACAATCACTACAGGCTGACGGGAATTAGGGCAGCCTGGGTAAAGGCCATCAATCTCTGCATAATAAATGGTAGTGGTAGTAGGGAATATCAAATGAGACTGGTCACTATCGGTCGTAAATGACGGAGTGCCATTGATAGCTGCTAAATACCATTTAATATCTGCACCATTGCTTGAAACACCTTTAATGAAAGTAGAATCGCCCACACAAATATCGCCATCAATGGTCGAAACTGTCAAAGTAGGGCAAACCACCGGTTGATGTATGGCGGCATCTATTGTTAAAATATCTTTATTGGCAAGAGTAGTAGGGTCAATGCTGATTTTTGCAGAATTGCCCGTTGTTGAATTAAAATCGCTGTCAAAGCTATCATTACCACCTTTATCAATCATTTCAGAGACAGAAGCACCACCTGGTAATGAACCAGTAACTATTTGTACTACATAATCACCTAAAGTCAGACCACTAAAGAGATAGAAACCGTTGGAATCAGTAGTATCAGTTTTCAGAATAGCGCCTGTCGGAGTACCATCGGGATTAGCTGCATATAAACGTAAGATTACACCACTTAAACCTGTTTCGTCCATATCCTGCACACCGTCGTTGTCAGTGTCTTTCCATACGTAATCGCCGATAGAACCAAGTGGGTTATAAATGGCTGCGTCAATCGTAAGGTTATCTTTGTTTAGCGGGTCTGCGATATTCTCAGGGTCTAAAGCAACC
>SCUU01000096.1 GCA_004297065.1 Gallionellaceae bacterium | reverse complement strand
AGTCGGAGTATGCCGGGGAGACTCTCGCCAACAACGTCATCGACTTCTTGAAAGAGATCGCGGGGGAGTAAAAACGATGGCGGTACCGGACGATTGGGGGCAGGCCGCAGGCTTGCCCTTTTGTTATCTGAGTCTGGCTAGAACAGTGGATGCCATGTCAGATAAGCCGCACCGGCGGCGCAGGAGAGTGTGGCCGATGACAGAGTCAGCGAGCGCAGCCGCACGCCCCATTTTTCTGGGGCGGGAATAAGCGCGGCGATGGGGATCAATCCCAAGACCGGCAGGATGTACCAAGGCTGGTGCGCATCGAATATGGCGATGCAGCTCGCCAGTCCGGCGATGACAGACAAAGGCAATGTGAAGCTGCGTCCGCACGGAAGGCTGCCGTTGGAGACGATCTGCAAGGCCAGATAAGCCGCAGAAGCCGCGCCCACGGCAAGGCTGAATTGAGCCAGTAGCGATGCGGTGATGAGCAGTGTCGTGATGCCCGCACCCAAGCCCAGCGCGATCCCGGCACTGCCCGCAGCCACGGGTTTATCGCGCAGTCCGTCGAACCAGAACACCAGCCAGCCCACATAGAGTGCGCCGCCCGCGCCTTGCAGCATCGCATCGGCGGGGGTGTGTTGTTGCAGGCCATCCCACATCACCCAAAGAGTTGCGCTACTGGTAAGTGCCGTGAGGAGCATGCGCCAATGAGCCCATGTCAGCAGCGTGAGCGGGATGGCGAGTGCGGCTGCGGCGATGCCGAGCCAGACGATTTTGTGCGCTTGAGTGAGCGGCTCGAAGCCGAAATCGCTGGCGAGATAGACCGTGGCGGCGAAACCGGCGATGACGGCCAAACCGCTCAAGCGCAGGCGCAGGAAAAGCTCTGCGGTCACCAATGCTACGAGGAAGGGGATGAGTCCGGCTTGTACGGCGGGGTGGTGAAGTAGGTCTTGCAACTTTTTCTCCTGAGGTGGCTCCAATGCCGCGCGAGTGTATCACCGCAGATCCGGGACTTGAAATCTCGCACGGCACCCCCATCTGGGATGCCGTGAGGGGCGTGGTAGACTGCGCGCCGTTAGTAAGAGTCGCGATGCGACGATTGTGAACAATGCCATTTCGGAGACGAGTAATGAAACGCATCTTTCTATTTATCCTGACCAACATCGCTGTCCTGTTCGTCATCAACATCACCTTGCGTCTGCTAGGAGTGGATCGCTGGGTGGGGCAGAACGGCATCAATTTCGGCGCATTGCTGGTGTTGTCGGCGGTGATCGGCTTCGCCGGTTCCATCGTTTCTTTGTTCATGTCCAAGTGGATGGCGAAGCAGTCGGTCGGCGCACAAGTCATCACCGATCCTTTCGATCCGACCGAGCGTTGGCTGGTGGAGACGGTACGCCGTCAGGCACAAGCCGCAGGCATCGGCATGCCCGAAGTGGCGATCTACGATGCGCCCGATGTGAATGCATTCGCGACCGGATGGAACCGCAACGACGCGCTGGTGGCCGTGAGCACCGGGCTGCTCAATAGTATGAGCAAAGACGAAGCCGAGGCGGTGCTGGCGCACGAAGTCAGCCACGTTGCCAACGGCGACATGGTGACGCTGGCGCTGATCCAGGGAGTGGTGAATACTTTCGTGGTGTTCTTCTCCAAGCTGTTCGGCTATTTCGTGGATCGCGTGCTGCTCAAGAACGACGGGCGCGAAGGTCCCGGCATCGGCGCGTTCGTGGCCGAGATCGTGGCGCAACTGGTGTTGGGGGTATTGGCCAGCATCATCGTCATGTGGTTCTCGCGTCAGCGCGAGTTCCGTGCCGATGCGGGCGGCGCAAGTCTGGCAGGCCGCCAGAAGATGATCGCCGCACTGGAAAGATTGAAGGCGAACCATGAGCAGGCCGCAGCCATGCCTCAGAACATGTCCGCGATGGCGATCTCCAGCGGCGGCGGTTTCTCCAAGTTATTCATGACCCATCCGCCATTGGAAGAGCGCATTGAAGCGTTGAAGCGCGGATGAGCGTCCAGCCTTCCGGGGGGCAACCGGAAGCGCTACGGTTCAGCCTGGGGTTAATAAACCCGATGTACGACGAGCGACGTTGCTGCGGATGACCATTCCACATCGCGCAGCAGCGTATTTTGCCGGGCACCATTGGCCAGATTGGAGACATCCAGGCCGTTCTGGAACATGCCTTTGCGGATGCTGTGGCTGAGTTCCATTGTCCATTCGCTGTTCACGCGCGCAAGCAAGCCCAGCACCCATCTGTCGTCCACTCCTTGCCCTTCGTGGTAAAAACTCACCGGGTGTTGGAACTGGGTACGTAAATTCCAGTTCGCCTCGGCAGAATAGTTGAACCATGAATGGTGCCACTTCATGTCCAACCCCAAGGTTTGCGTAAACCACCAGCGTGTTTCTGCCCCCGCCATGATGGAGTCGAATCGGGCGCGATAGCTGCTGTTCAGGTCGGGGTAGGGGCCAGAGGCGGGAATGGCTTGCATGCCATCGTTCATGCGCAAGTCGGTGACGTTGCGCGACACGCCGATGACTGGAGTGATAGACCAGGTTATCGCTTCATCCAGGTAGCGCCGCTGTCCAATCAAAAGTGCGACATCCCGTGCATTGGATCCATGCGTGGCGGATAGGGAACGGGAGTATTCTCCCTGACGATTGTCGAGCTTGTAGTCGGAATCCTGTACCTCGCCCCCGCTGCGAAAATCCGCGATCCGAATATCCGCCCGCCCCATCCAGCCGGACGGAGCGCTGTAATTCAACCCGACGTAATGCTCATGACCTTTCAGGTTGCGCCAGGTTAATTCGGACATGATGTTGGGTGCGTTGCCGGTGATGTCTCCAGAGATTGCCCAGCGCAAATTTTCATCGCGCGGGCCGTAGCCGTACGATAGTTCGAGTTCGCCTGCGTGGGCGACGGGGTACGACAAGCAAAAAATAAATAGAACTCGCCAGCAAATTTTCATCTGACATGAGGCAAGTTCCTTTGGAAAGGCAGGCTTTAGACGAGTGTCACGCGCATGCGTTTCTGTAGGGGATTGCCAACCGGGTGATGTTTTTTCGGGGTACGAATCATACCGCCCTTTGCGGCGGCGGGCTAACAGCCCGCTAATGACGCATGTTGTTTATGTGTTGGGTACACAGCTTGTGCATCATATCTTCCTCGTCGGCTTTGATGACGAGTACCGGTTTTGAGGCTGCTGCCGATATTCGCGTAGTGCCCTGCTCATTGGCGCGCTCATCCAGACTAAATCCCATGAAGCCCAATTTGCTACAGATGCGCTTGCGGATATCGGCGCTGTTTTCACCGATGCCGCCGGTAAAGACGAGCGCATCAATCCCGCCGGATTTGGCGGCAAGGCTGCCGATGGCGGCACGCACCTGATGGCAGAAGTAGTTGACCGCGAATTTTGCCTGGCCGTTGTCGCTGCACAGCAGGTGGCTCATTTCGCTGCTTTCGCCGTCGGATAAGGCAAGCAAGCCCATGCGGTGGAAGACCAGGTCGCCTAGCTGGGTGGCGTTGTAGCGCTTGGCCAATTCGAGCATCACGCCGGGATCCATATCGCCGCTGCGCGTGCCCATGGTGATGCCGCCCGCCGGGGTGTAACCCATCGTGGTGTCGATTGATTTCAAATCTTCCAGCAGGCACAGGCTGGCACCGCTGCCGAGATGCGCGACGACGATTTTGCCGTGGATGACATCGCCGAGAATATCCGGTAGCCGTGTCGCGACATGGGCGTAATTGAGACCGTGAAATCCGAAGCGGTGCAGGCCGAGTTCCTGCGGAATCGGCAAGCGTTTTGCCAACTCCGGCATGGTGTTGTGGAACGCGGTGTCGAAGCAGGCGAACTGCGGCACATCGAAACGCTGCCGGCACATATCCAGCCCCATCAGGTTGCCCGGCAGGTGCAGCGGGGCGAGGTGGATGATGTCTTCCAGTCGTGCGCGCTCCGCCGCGTCAACCAAACGCGCGGCATCCGCGATCTCTCCGCCATGCACGAAGCGATGGGCGACGATATCGGGCATGTGTCCAGACAGCTCGATCATGAGTTGATCGAATGCCTCTTTGTGATTGCGCAGATGCTCATAGCGAAAATTGCGTCTCGAACCGTCCGCTGCGAACAGGCTCGCCTTGATTGAAGACGAGCCACTATTGATGGTCAGGATGGTTTTCATTATCGGGTGCTGAGTACTCAGTACTCGGCACTGGTTTTAGTAAGGCCAGGTCCAGTTATCCACTTCCGGCAAATCGATACCATGCTCGTAGGCATAGTTGCGGCAATCGATCTGCATGTTCAGCATTTTCTCTTTGACGTGAGCTCCTGCCACATGTAGCGCGGGAATACGGTCGATCACGTCGATCACCAGGCTGAAGCGGTCGATCTGGTTCTGGATCGCCAGCTCCAGCGGTGTATTGATGCTGCCTTTTTCCTTGTAGCCGCGCACGTGGAAATTCTTGTGGTTATTGCGGCGGTAGGCGAGGCGGTGGATCAGCCACGGGTAGCCGTGGAAGTTGAACATGACCGGCTTGTCGGTGGTAAACAGGCTGTCGAAGTCGCGGTCGGTCAGCCCGTGCGGGTGTTCGCTGGAAGGCGTCAGCTTGTACAGGTCGACCACGTTGATGAAACGGATTTTCAGGCCGGGGAAGTTTTCGCGCAGCAGCACGACTGCCGCCAAGGCTTCTTTGGTCGGAATATCGCCCGCACTCGCCATCACCACGTCTGGTTCCGAGCCTTGGTCATTGCTGGCCCAGTCCCAGATACCGATGCCTTTGGTGCAGTGTTTGGTGGCGGCATCCATATCCAGGAATTGCAGGTGTTTCTGTTTGTCGCAGACGATGACGTTGATGTAATTGGTGCTCTTCAGGCAATGATCGGCGACCGACAGCAGGCAGTTCACATCGGGCGGCAGATAGATGCGCGTCACTTCCGGGCTCTTGTTCACCACCAGGTCGAGGAAGCCTGGATCCTGATGGGTGAAACCGTTGTGATCCTGCCGCCACACGGTGGAGGTGATGAGCAGGTTCAGTGATGACACAGGCGCGCGCCAAGGCACATCCTTGGACATCGCGAGCCACTTCGCGTGCTGGTTGAACATGGAGTCGATCACGTGCACAAAGGCTTCGTAGGTGGAGAAGAAGCCGTGACGCCCGGTGAGCAGATAGCCTTCCAGCCAGCCTTCCAGCGTGTGCTCGGACAGCATCTCCATCACGCGGCCATCCGGCGACAATTCGCCGCCGCCCGCATCTTCCGGCAGCATATCCGCCATCCAAGTCTTCTTGCTCACCTCGTATATGTTATCCAGCTTGTTGGAGCTGTTCTCATCAGGACCGAATACGCGGAAATTGCCCATGTTGTCGCGCATGATGTCGCGCAGGAATTTACCCAGCGGACGGGTGTTCTCGGCGGTAGTCGTGCCCGGATTTTTCACTTCAATCGCATAATCTTTGCAGTCCGGCATGTGCAGCGCCTTGCGCAGCAAGCCGCCGTTGGCGTGGTGATTGGCGCTCATGCGGCGGTTGCCTTTGGGCGCCAATGCCTTCAGTTCGGGCAGCAGCGCGCCGTCCGCGTCGAACAATTCCGATACTTTGTAACTCTTGAGCCACTCTTCCAGTTTGGCGAAATGTTCCGGCGTTTTTACATCGCCAATCGGCACCTGGTGCGCGCGCCAGAAGCCTTCCACCTTTTTGCCGTCCACTTCTTTCGGCCCGGTCCAGCCCTTGGGCGAACGCAGCACGATCATCGGCCAGCGCGGGCGCTTAACCCCTCCCGCCCTCCCCTTGTCAGGGGAGGAGTTCTGCGCTGATTCCCCCCCTGACAAGGGGGGGCTAGGTGGGGTTCTAGCTTCCTGCTGGATGCGGCGAATTTCCAGCACGCATTGTTCCATCGTGGCGGCCATCGCTTGGTGCATGGTCTCGGGATCGCTGCCCTCGACGAAATACGGCGTCCAGCCGTAGCCCTTGAACAGGTTCTCCAACTCCTCGTGCGAGATGCGCGACAGGATGGTCGGGTTGTTGATCTTGTAGCCGTTCAGGTGCAAGACGGGCAGCACTGCGCCGTCGCGAATCGGGTTGAGGAATTTGTTGGAATGCCAGGAGGTCGCCAGCGGCGCGGTCTCGGATTCGCCGTCGCCCACCATCACCGTGACAATTAAATCAGGATTGTCGTATGCAGCGCCGAAAGCATGTGACACGCTGTAACCGAGTTCACCGCCTTCGTGGATGGAGCCCGGTGTCTCCGGGGTGCAATGGCTGCCGATGCCGCCCGGGAAGGAAAATTCCTTGAAGAACTGGCGCATGCCTTCTTCATTTTCGCCCTTGTTCGGATACACCTCGCTATAGCGGCCTTCCAGATATACCGGCCCCAACACGCCGGGCGCACCGTGACCGGGACCCGCCATGAATATCGCATCCAGATCGTATTTGTTGATGAGGCGGTTCATGTGGATGTAGGTGAATGCCAGGCCGGGACTTGCGCCCCAGTGACCGAGCAGACGGTTCTTGATGTGTTCGGGTTTGAGAGGCTCTTTGAGTAGCGGATTGCCGCGCAGGTAGATCATGCCTGCTGCAAGGTAGGTGCAAGCGCGCCAATAGGCATCAATGCGTTTAATTTCTTCTTGCGGCAAGGGGGGTCTCATGAATAAACATCCTTTTGGTTTTTGGAATGGGAGGGGCTTGAGCCGATCATGCAATTGTCGTTCGTAGATGTTACGGAGAGGCTAATCCTTTATGGCATTTATGTGGAAAGATTATGCCTTTCGAGGTGGGCGCGCAATATTTTTGGATTGGTGTTGCCGGAATTGGCGCAGGGTATAGCACCGCGATAGTGCAATCAGGTTGTCATGTCTGCTGGGTACACTGCACTTCGAAATCCGGTATTCAGTTGACCGACCTGGATTGAGATTGATGGCTATCCATCTAGGTTATGTGCGGGTAGAATCCGGCCAGGAAACGGAGGATATATCCCGCTTGCGCCAATTTGAAAGGGTTCATATGGACGGTCAAATTAACACGCATTCCGAGTATCTTGATCCGATACTTGTTCGTCGCCAGCATAATGCGAACGACCTGTTGCAAATCCTGCGCGAAGCGCAAGAGCATTATGGTCACATCCATTCCGATACGATCGATTATCTGAGCCAGAAATTGCAGCTGCCGCGCGCCAGAATAGAGGGCGTGGCGGGTTTCTACTCCTTCCTCTACCTGAAGCCGCACGGCGAATACCGCGTGCTGTTTTCCGACAACATCACCGACCGCATGCTGGGCAATCAAGTCTTGCTCGAAGAGATGTGCCGTCAGCTCTGGCTGCAGCCGGGCAAGGTGTCGGAAGACGGCTTGGTCAGTATCGGGATGACTTCCTGCACCGGGATGTGCGATCAGGGGCCAGCCATGCTGGTGAACGGTCGCGCGATCACCAGGCTTACTCACCAGCGCGTACAGGAGGTCGGTCACCTGATCCGCAACCGCACTCCGTTGAGCGAGTGGCCAGCCGATTTTTTCCGTGTTGAGGATAATATCCGCCGCAAAGGTTTGCTGCTCGGCAACCAACTTTCACCCGGCGATGCGCTACGTGCGGGCATCGCGTTGGGTGCGTCGGGTATTGTCGGGGCGGTCAAGGCTTCCGCTCTGCGCGGGCGCGGCGGTGCGGGGTTCCCTACCGGCTTGAAATGGGAAGCCACGCGCAATGCCGCAGGAACGGTCAAGCATGTGGTGTGCAACGCCGACGAGGGAGAACCCGGCACGTTCAAGGATCGCGTGCTGCTCACTTCCTATGCCGATCTGGTGTTCGAGGGCATGACGCTGTCCGCGTTGGCGGTGGGCGCGCAGCGCGGTTTTCTCTACCTGCGCGGCGAATACCGCTACCTGCTGGAGCCGCTCGAAGCAGTGCTGCAACGCCGCCGTGTAGCGAATCTGCTCGGCAAAAATATATTCGGGAAAGCCGGGTTCGATTTCGACATCGCTATCCATTTGGGGGCGGGCGCTTATATCTGCGGCGAGGAATCGGCGCTGATCGAGTCGCTGGAAGGCAAGCGCGGCGTGCCGCGCAATCGCCCGCCGTTCCCGGTCACGCACGGCTACTTGCAGCAGCCGACCGCGCTGGATAATGTAGAGACCTTCTGCCAGGCCGCGCTTGCCGTGCAGATGGGGGCGGAGAATTACAAGGCCATCGGCACGGCAAAATCCACCGGCAGCAAGCTCATCTCGGTGTCCGGCGATTGTCCGCGTCCCGGCATTTACGAATATCCGTTCGGCGTGAGCGTGCGCGAGATACTCGATGACTGCGGCACGGTAAACACGCGTGCGGTGCAGATCAGCGGGCCTTCCGGCGCATGCGTGGGCGAGAGCGAGTTCAACCGCAAACTGGGCTTCGAGGATTTGCCTACCGCCGGTGCATTCATGGTGTTCGACGACAGCCGCGACATGTTCGAAGTTGCGCGCAACTATGTGCATTTCTTCGCGCACGAGAGCTGCGGTTTCTGCACACCTTGCCGCGTCGGCACCGCCATGCTCCAGCAGACCATGGACAAGATTGCCGAGGGGCACGGCACGCGCCACGACCTCGCCGAGATCGAAAACCTGGATCACGTACTGCAAACCACGTCGCATTGCGGTCTCGGGCGCACCGCCTGCAATCCGGTGCTGCACACGCTGAAACATTTCCGTCCCGCTTACGAAAATCGCTTGAAGTCGCTCGATTTCGAGCCGGCGTTTGATCTCGACGGCGCGCTTGCCCGTGCGCGCCAGATGACCGGACGCGACGATGCGGGAGCCCATTTGAAAACGGAGGATGCATGAGCGATACATTCCATCTCGACGGCGTCGAGGTTCGCTTCGAACCCGGCCAGACCGTGCTGCAAGCCGCGCTTGCGGCGGGGCAGTACATCCCGCACTTGTGCTACCACCCCGAGTTTAAGCCGCACGGCAGTTGCAAATTGTGTACGGTGAAGATGGGCAACCACACCGCCGCATCCTGCACCATGCCCGCCGAAACCGGACTGGAAATCGAGAGCGATACCGGGGAACTCAACGCGCTGCGCCGCACGCTGGTGCAGATGCTGTTTGCCGAAGGCAACCACTTCTGCCCCACGTGCGAGAAGAGCGGCAACTGCATGTTGCAGGCGCTGGGCTACGACCTTGAGGTGCATACCGCCGGTTTCCGTCACCAGTACCCGGACCGCCCGCTGGACGCTAGTCATCCCGACATTTTGCTGGATTTCAACCGCTGCATTTTGTGCGAACTGTGCGTGCGCGCCTCGGGCGAAGTGGACGGGAAAAACGTATTCGCGTTATCGGGGCGGGGTGCTGCCAAGCACCTCATCGTCAACGCCGCATCTGGCCAGTTGAAAGACACCAACATCGCGCTGGCAGACAAGGCGATGCAGGTCTGCCCGGTCGGCGTGATACTCAAGAAGCGCGTCGGTTTCAGTATCCCCATCGGCGAACGGCGTTACGACCGGCGTCCGATTAGCGCGCAGGCGCTGGACGATGCGCCGCGCCAGCCGGGAACCGGCGGTGCTTGTTCTGCCTGCGAGGGGGCACCATGAGCAAAAAATTGCGCGTTGCTACGACCTCGCTCGCCGGCTGCTTCGGCTGCCATATGTCGTTCCTCGACATCGACGAGCGCATGCTTGCACTGCTGGAACTGATCGAGTTCGACCGCTCGCCCATCACCGACATCAAGCATTGCGGTTCCTGCGATATCGGATTGATCGAGGGGGGTATCTGCAATGCGGAGAACGTGCATGTGCTGCGCGAGTTCCGCAAGAATTGCAAAATACTGATCGCCATCGGTTCCTGCGCCATCACCGGGGGCTTGCCCGCGCAGCGCAACCATCTCGACTTGGGCGCCTGCCTGACCGAGGTGTACCTGACCGAACCGGGCTTGGCGCACGGACATATCCCCAACGACCCGGAATTGCCGTTGCCGCTGGACAAGGTGCATCCGCTGCACGAAGTGGTGAAGATCGATTATTTCATTCCCGGTTGCCCGCCTTCCGGCGACGCTATCTGGAAATTTCTCACCGACCTTATCGCGGGCAAGACGCCCGAACTCGGACACGGACTGATCAAATATGATTGATACGACCAATACCCAAGACTTGGAGACTGCCGCCCATCCGGAAAGTCTGCGCCGCGTGGCCATCGAACCCGTGTCGCGCGTGGAGGGGCACGGCAAGGTGACGCTGCTGCTGGACGAGAACAACCGCGTGCATCAGGTGCGGCTACATATCGTGGAGTTTCGCGGCTTCGAGAAATTCATCCAGGGTCGCCCCTACTGGGAAGCGCCGGTGATGGTGCAGCGCCTGTGCGGCATCTGTCCGGTGAGCCACCATCTCGCGGCCTCCAAGGCGATGGACATGATCGTGGGGGCGACACTCACGCCGACCGCAGAGAAAGTGCGGCGGCTGATGCATTACGGCCAGATATTGCAATCGCATGCGTTGCATTTTTTCCATCTGTCTTCGCCCGACCTGCTGTTCGGTTTCGATTCGGATGTGGCGAAGCGCAATATCGTCGGCATCGCCGCCGCCTATCCCGAAGTGGCGAAACAGGGCGTGCTGCTGCGCAAATACGGGCAGGAAGTGATCCGGGTCACGGCGGGCAAGCGCGTGCATGGCACGGGCTCTGTCCCCGGCGGGGTGAACAAGAATGTCAGTCTGGAAGAGCGCGATTATCTGCTCGAGGATATCGAGCAGATGGTGGAGTGGAGCCGCGCCTCCGTCGGTATCGCGCGCCAGCTGTTCGAGCAGAACATCGACCTCTACAACAACTTCGGTACCTTCAAGGCTCACACACTGAACTTGGTGCGCGCCGACGGTGCGATGGATCTGTACCACGGCGGCCTGCGCGCGCGCGACATGGACGGCAAGACGCTGTTCGACCATTACGATTACAGCCATTACTGGGATGTGATCTTCGAGGATGTGAAGAGCTGGTCGTACATGAAGTTCCCCTTCCTGCGCAGCTTGGGGCCGGAGGAGGGCTGGTACCGCGTCGGGCCGCTGTCGCGCGTGACGCAATGCGATTTCATTCCCACGCCGCTGGCCGAGCAGGCGCGCAAGGATTTCATGGCGTTCAGCGGCGGATCGGCCACCGGCGCGACGCTGGGTTTCCACTGGGCGCGCATGATCGAGATGCTGCACGCCGCCGAGATGATCCGCGAACTGTTGCGCGATCCCGACTTGCAAGGTGACGAACTGGTGAATATCGGCCAGCGTCAGGAGCGCGGCGTCGGCGTGATCGAAGCGCCGCGCGGCACGTTGATCCATCACTACAAGGTGGACGAGCACGACCAGATCACCCGCTGCAACCTGATCGTCTCCACCACCCACAACAATCAGGCGATGAACGAGGCCATCCGCGTGGTCGCGCTGCAATATTTCGACGGGCGCGAGATCACCGAAGGTTTGCTGAATCACATCGAGGTGGCGATACGCGCTTTCGACCCCTGCCTGTCCTGCGCCACGCATGCGCTGGGCAAGATGCCGCTGGAAATCGAGGTGGTGGGTGCGGCGGGTGCGCAGTTGTCCAGTCTGTCGCGCTTCGTCGATGGCACATTCTGCAAGGCCGAGTGATGGTCGCGCCGGTATTGATCTTTGCAGTCGGCAACGAGTCGCGCGGCGACGATGCGCTAGGGCCTTTGTTATTGCGCGAGTTGGATGTGTGGCTGACGGGAAGCGGTCTTTCCGATCAGGTCGATCTGCTGGAAGATTTTCAATTGCAGGTCGAGCATGCGCTGGACATGCAGGGGCGGCAGTTGGTGCTGTTCGTCGATGCGGGGATGGATACTGCTGTGCCGTATGCTTTCTATCGCGTGCAACCGGATGCGGCTCCTGTGCTGTATAGCCATGCGCTGGCGCCGGAGGCGTTGCTGGAAGTGTACGAGCAGTTCTATCGGGAAGCGCCACCGGCGGTGTTCGTGTTGTGCATACGCGGCGAGCGCTTCGAACTGGGCGAGGGGCTTTCCCCGCAGGCAGCGGAGAGGTTGATGTTGGCGTCCGAGTTCGGCAAAAAGCTCTTGTTCGCGCCGGAAATTGGGCTTTGGGATGCTCGGTGCATACCGGAGTCGGTAGAAAAATCGATGGCTCGCGAGGATAATCATCCCGGGCAGGCAGTGTGCGAAATCACTGAATAACTTTCAGGGGCGCATGACGCCAAGCGTTATAACTCCACCGGGAACAAGAGTCCTTAACTATTCCAGTATTTACAGCCATGTCCAAACACTACCTTACCCCACTTTTTGCCCCAAAATCCGTGGCCGTTTTCGGTGCCAGCGACCGTGTCGATGCTGTCGGTCAGATCGTGTTCCAGAACATGCTGGAAAGCGGCTTTCAGGGCGCGCTCTATCCCATCAATTCCAAGAATGCGGAAGTGCAGGGGCGCAAAGCATATGCCTCCATTTCCGCAATCGAAGAAAAAATCGAGTTGGTCGTGATCGCCACGCCGCCGCAAACGGTGCCCGATATCATTGACGAATGCGGCAAGCGCGGTGTCAAAGCGGCAGTCATTATCACTGCGGGTTTCGGCGAGATCGGCCCGGAAGGGAAGGAGCTGGAACGCAAGGTGCTGGACAATGCCAAGCGCTATGGTATTCGTCTGGTCGGCCCGAACTGCCTGGGCGTGATGCGTCCCGGGATTGGGCTGAATGCCACGTTCAATAAGGGTGGGGCGAACACGGGTAATCTGGCTCTGGTATCCCAGTCCGGTGCCTTATGCACTGCCGTCTTAGATTGGGCGCAGATGAACGATGTGGGATTTTCCAGCGTCGTGTCAATGGGTTCGTCCGCCGATGTGGATTTTGGCGAGATACTCGATTATCTGGTATCCGATCCGCAGACCCAGAATATTTTGATGTATATCGAGGGTATACGTGAGTCGCGCCGTTTTATGAGCTCGCTACGGGCGGCTGCGCGCGTCAAGCCGGTGATCTTGGTCAAGGTCGGTCGCCACGAGGCGGGTTCCAAAGCGGCCATGTCGCATACCGCTTCGCTAGTGGGATCGGATGATGCCTTTGATGCCGCCGTGCGTCGCGCAGGTGTGGTGCGCGTGAAAACGGTGACGGAACTTTTTTCGGCGGCCAAAGCATTGTCTTGCGGTTTTCATCCTTCCGGCAATCGTCTGGCTATCGTCACCAATGGCGGCGGGCCGGGTGTGATGGCGACGGATCGCGCATCGGATCTGGGCTTGGTCATGGCGACTTTGTCGGATGCGACGATGGAGCGTTTGAATCAGGTATTGCCGCCCAACTGGTCGCACGGCAATCCGGTGGATGTTATCGGGGACGCGCAGGTAGATCGTTACCAACATGCGGTCGCCGTCTGTCTGGAAGATCCGAATGTGGATGGCGTGCTGACTATTCTGACGCCACAAGCGATGACCAAGCCGTTGGAGGCCGCGAAAGCGGTGATCGAGCTTTCCAATCACTACAAAAAGCCGTTGTTGACCTGCTGGATGGGCGAAGCGCAAGTGGCCGAATCGCGCAGAGAATTTGCACGTGCGAAGAAACCGAATTTCCGTACCCCGGAGCCGGCAGTGGAGGTGTTCTCCTATCTTTCCGCGTATTACCAGAACCAGAAACTGCTGATGCAGATGCCGGGGCCGTTGTCGCATCATCTGGAACCGGATGTGGAAGGTGCGCGCATGGTGATCGAAGGCGCATTGCTGGACAAGCGCAAGGTGTTGAGCGAGATGGAGTCGAAGGCATTGTTGGCCGCGTTCCATATTCCCGTGGCGCAAACCATGGTGGCGCATTCGCCCAACGAAGCCTTGCTGATCGCGCAGCAACTGGGTTTTCCGGTGGCGATGAAAGTCAATTCGCGCGACATTACGCACAAAAGCGATGCCGGCGGCGTGATGCTCAATCTGGGTAATGCTCAGGCGGTGCGTGCGGCGTATCACGAGATCACCGAGAACATCAAACGCAATCGTCCCAATGCGCATATGGAAGGAATCTCCATCCAGCCGATGATCGTCAAGCCGAACGGGCGCGAGCTGATGGTGGGGGTGATTAACGATCCGGTGTTCGGCCCGGTGATTACTTTCGGTGCCGGGGGAACCATGGTGGAGGTGATGGGGGACCGTTCGGTCACGCTGCCGCCGCTGAATACGCTCCTGGTGAAGGACCTGATCAAGGGCACGCGCATCTCCAAGTTGCTGGGCGCGTTCCGCCACATGCCGCCGGCCGATATGGATGCGCTGGAAAGCGTGTTGTTGCGCGTATCGGAGATGGTGTGCGAATTGCCGATGCTGATGGAGATGGACATCAATCCGCTGATCGTGGACGAGCACGGTGTGCTGGCTGCCGATGCACGCGTGGTTGTAGAGTTCAGACAACCGAGCGCGGATCGTTATGCGCATATGGCGATCTATCCCTACCCGACGCATCTGGTCAGCCGTTGGCAGTTGGCAGACGGTATGGATATCACGATTCGTCCGATCCGCCCCGAAGATGCCGAGCTGGTGCAGGCCTTTGTACGCAATTTGTCCGAACAGTCGCGCTATTTCCGTTTCATGAACAGCATGCAGGAGTTGAGCCACGCGATGCTGGTACGCTTCACGCAGATCGACTATAGCCGCGAGATGGCGCTCATCGCAGTGACCGAGGAGCACGGCAAGGAAGTCGAACTCGGCGTCGCGCGTTTTACCACCAACCCGGATGGTGAGAGTTGCGAATTCGCTTTAGTGGTTGCCGATAGTATGCACGGCAAGGGCTTGGGGCAGAAATTGATGATGGCTGTGATGGATGCCGCACGTTCCAAGGGGCTGAAAGCGATCGAGGGCGAAGTGCTCAGGAACAATGCCGACATGTTGCATCTCATGGACAGGCTCGGTTTCAAAGTCGAGACGAATGCGGGAGACGAGAGTATCAAGTCGGTGCGCAAGGTGCTTTGAGCGCTTGATATGCAAACGGTTTACCTTTCTCATCCACTATGCCTCAAGCATGATATGGGGGCGGATCATCCGGAGTGTCCGGCGCGCATCCACGCGATAGAGGATCACCTCATTGCGACCGGCCTGTTGCAGTTTCTCGATTGCCACGAAGCGCCTCAAGTCACGCGGGAGCATCTGTTGCGTGTGCATGCGCAAGAGTATGTCGAGTCGGTGTTTGCGCGTGCGCCGCAAACGGGTCTGGTGCATCTGGATGGCGATACGGCAATGAATCCGTACAGCTTGGGGGCGGCGCTGCATGCTGCGGGTGCGGCGGTATACGCGGTGGACAGGCTCATGGCGGGAACGGCGGAGAATGCGTTTTGCAATATCCGTCCGCCGGGACACCATGCCGGACGGACCAATGCGGCAGGGTTTTGCATATTCAACAATGTCGCTGTCGCGGTGGCGCATGCGCTGGAACAGTATGATTTGCAGCGGGTGGCGATTGCCGATTTCGATGTGCATCACGGCGATGGTACGGAAAATATTTTTCACGACGATCCGCGCGTAATGTTGTGTTCGACCTTCCGGCATCCGTATTACCCGTATTGCGGCGCGGATAGCGGTAATGAGCACATCATCAATGTGCCGCTGGCGGCAGGTGCTTCGGGCGAGGATTTTCGTGCGGCGGTGACGCGGCAATGGCTACCGGCACTGGAACGTTTTCAACCGCAGATGCTGTTCATCTCGGCGGGGTTTGATGCGCACCGCGAGGACGACATGGGAGGGCTCGCGTTGCGCGAGGCCGATTATGTGTGGGTGACGGAAGAACTTAAAGCGCTTGCGGCCCGGCATGCCGGGCGACGTATCGTTTCGGTGTTGGAAGGCGGTTACGCGCTGCATGCCTTGGGGCGTAGCGCGGCAGCACATATCAAAGTGTTGAGCGGTTTGTAGCACTTCGCATAGCGCAAGCTTGTGTTGGTTGGGGGCAGATACGCGGGTTGATATAATCCGCGGGTGCCGAATTGAATTTGAACCATTGGAGAACCATCATTTATACCGAGCCTTTTTTTGTTAAAAACCCGTTGGCAATCAATATCGAGCAACCGCCTTTAGGCATGGATGCCGAAAGCATTGTCGAGGATTTCAGGCACTATTTCAGCCATACGCTGGGCTGGGATACCAAACATCTCGTTGCGCACCATGTCTATGCGTCACTTTCCCATTCCATGCGGGATCGCCTGGTCGAGCGCTGGAAAAACACCCAGGCAGCTTACCGCGAGCAGAATTGCAAGCGGGCTTTTTATCTTTCCCTGGAATTCTTGATGGGGAGGACGCTGGGCAATGCCATGTTGAACCTCGACATCGAGGCTTCGGCGACCGAAGCGTTGAGAAATTTTGGTCTGGTGTTGGAAGAGGTCGAAGAGCAGGAGCACGATGCCGGACTGGGTAATGGCGGCTTGGGGCGGCTGGCAGCGTGTTTCCTGGATAGCTGCGCCACCTTGCAATTGCCGGTCATGGGCTACGGTTTGCGCTACGAATACGGCATGTTCCGCCAGAAGATAGACAACGGTTATCAGATGGAAGAGCCGGATCATTGGTTGCGCAATGGCAACCCGTGGGAAATCGAGCGTCCCGAATTTGCCGCGCGCGTTAAGTTCGGCGGGCAGACCGAGTTGCATCACGACACGAACGGCAGGTTGCGCGCTTACTGGAAATACACCAACGATGTGATGGCGGTGCCCTACGATGTGCCGATTCCCGGCTACCACAACGGCACGGTGAATACCTTGCGTTTGTGGAAAGCCGCCGCTACCGAAGAGTTCGATTTGAGAGAGTTCAATGCGGGCAGCTATGCCGATGCGGTGGCGGCAAAGAATGCGGCCGAACACATCACCATGGTGCTGTACCCCAACGATGCGAGCGAGAACGGCAAGGAATTGCGTCTGCGTCAGCAGTATTTCCTGGCTTCCGCCAGTTTGCAGGATGTGTTGCGCCAATGGATGAGCAGTAACGGTAATGATTTCAACGGATTTGCCGAGAAAAATTTCTTCCAGTTGAACGACACTCATCCTACTTGTGCCGTGCCAGAACTGATGCGCTTGCTGATGGATGAGCACGGGATGTCCTGGGATGAGGCCTGGCATATCACCAGCCGTACGGTGGCCTATACCAATCACACCTTGTTGCCGGAGGCATTGGAACGCTGGTCGGTCAGCATGTTCGGGCGTTTGTTGCCACGCTTGCTGGAGATCATCTACGAAATCAATGCACGCTTCATGAAAGCTGTGGCGCAGCATTGGCCGGGAGATGTCGAGCGGCAACGCCGCATGTCCATCGTCGAAGAGGGGCACGAGCAGCACATTCGCATGGCTTATCTGGCGATTGTGGCCAGTGTTTCGGTAAACGGGGTGGCCGAACTGCATTCCGAGTTGCTGAAAAAATATTTGTTCCGCGACTTTTATGACTTGTGGCCGAAAAAATTCAACAACAAAACGAACGGTGTGACGCCGCGCCGCTGGATGGCTTGGGCAAATCCGGCGCTGAGCAATCTGATTACGCATACCCTGGGTGCCGAAGGCAAAGGCTGGGTGTCGAATCTGGTCGGACATGCCGAGAGCGAAAGCTGGCTTATCGATATGGACAAATTGCAAGGATTGTCCGCTTATGCCGGCGATGCGGCTTTCCGCACCAAATGGCGCGCCATCAAACAAGCCAACAAGGCGCGTCTGGCGGAAATGGTGCAACGCGATTGTGGCGTTGAGTTCAATCCCGATGCCCTGTTCGATGTGCAAGTGAAGCGTATCCATGAATACAAGCGCCAGTTGCTCAACGTGCTGCATGTGATCCATTTGTATGACCGCATCAAGCGCGGAGATACTGCGGACTGGACGCCGCGTTGTGTGCTGATCGGCGGCAAAGCGGCACCCGGTTACAAGATGGCAAAGCGCATCATCAAGCTCGTTAATGCCGTCGCAGCCGTGATTAACAGCGATCCGGATGTGGGCGAACTACTGAAATTGGCGTTTATCCCGGATTACCGCGTATCGGCGATGGAGGTGATTTGCGCCGGCACTGATCTGTCGGAGCAAATATCGACCGCCGGCAAAGAAGCCTCCGGTACGGGCAATATGAAATTCATGATGAACGGCGCGCTGACTATCGGTACGCTGGACGGCGCGAATATCGAGATTCGCGAAGAGGCGGGGGAGGAAAATTTCTTCCTGTTCGGATTAACGGCAGAAGAAGTCGAAGGAACCCGGGGGCACTACAATCCGGCGCGGATCGTTGCCGAGGATGAGGATCTGAAACGGGTAATGCACTTGCTGGAAAGCGGTCATTTTAATTTGTTCGAGCCGGGCGTCTTTGATGCAATCATCCAGTCCATTTATAGCCCCAATGACCCGTGGCTGACCGCAGCGGATTTTCGTGGTTATGTGCAGGCGCAACGCGAGGTGGCGATCGCTTATCGGGATGCGAACCACTGGACGCGCATGAGTATTTTGAATGTTGCAGCCAGCGGCAAGTTTTCCAGCGACCGCACCATTCTTGATTACAACCGCGATATATGGCACTTGCCGCATGTTGAGGCGATGCGGGGCTGATTAACGGTGTCGTCCCGGAATTCGGGCAAGGAAAGTCAAAATGCGAGTGTTATTTGTTACTTCGGAAGTTGCGCCATTAATCAAGACGGGTGGGTTGGCCGATGTCAGTGCGGCATTGCCGTTGGCCTTGCGCCGTCTGGGCGACGATGTGCGCGTGCTGGTGCCGGGCTACCCGCAAGTGTTGACCGCACTTGAGTCGTTTAAGATTGAAGCATTTTTTACCGGGATCGCAGGATTCCCGGATGCCCGTTTGTTTGCGAGCACCTTGCCGGATGGCGTGCCGCTTTGGGTGATCGATTGCCCGGAATTGTTCCAGCGCGACGGTGGTATCTATCAGGACGGGAATGGCAACGATTGGCCGGATAATGCGCTGCGTTTCGGTTTGTTGTCGAAAGTGGCCGCGATTTTGGGCGGGCAGGGGTCGCCGCTCGATTGGAAGCCGGAAATCGTGCATTGCAACGATTGGCAGACCGGATTGACGCCAGCTTACATGCACTTTTCGCCGGGGAGCGCACCATGTGTGATGACGGTTCACAATCTGGCTTTTCAAGGCGTGTTCCCGCCGCAGGCGATCTCCGAACTGGATATTCCTGCGGAAAGTTTTCAGCCGCATGGAGTGGAGTACTACGGAAATTTTTCTTTTCTCAAGGCCGGCCTGTATTACGCAAACCACATCACGACCGTGAGTCCGACTTATGCCGAGGAAATAAAAACAGATGCGCTGGGATTCGGTTTTCAGGGTTTATTGGGCGCTAGAAGCAGTAGCTTGACGGGTATCTTGAACGGTATCAATGACAGCGAATGGAATCCCGCGAACGATCCCGCCCTCGCGTGCGGGTATGAAGCTGGAAATATGGCCGGCAAGGCCGCCAACAAGCGCGAATTGCAAATGCAAATGGGGTTGACTGTCGATCCTAAAATGCCGCTGTTTGGCTTGGTCGGGCGATTTACGCACCAGAAGGGGCTGGATGTTGTGCTCGAAATCGCGCCGCAACTCGTGGCATCCCCGGCACAGTTGGTACTGCTGGGCAGTGGCGATGCAACGATGCAAAGCGATGCGCTCGCGCTGGCGCGCCAATATCCCGGCCAGATTGCGGCAGTTGTCGGCTTCGACGAAAACCTGTCGCACTTGATCGAGGCGGGAGCGGATATCTTTCTGATGCCTTCGCGTTTTGAGCCCTGTGGCCTGAACCAAATGTACAGCCAGCGTTACGGGACGCCTCCGATCGTGCATGCCACGGGCGGGTTAGTCGACTCGGTGGTTGATTGCAATGCGGCAACTTTGGCTCAAGGGGCGGCAACCGGTTTTGTATTCAATAACATGACGGCGCCAGACTTGTTGCGTTGTGTCCAGCGGGCGTTAGCCGTCTATCGCGATAAAAAAAGCTGGCCGGCCTTGCAGTTAAACGGGATGAACAGAGATTTCGGGTGGCAGAAAAGTGCCGCCAAGTATCGTGAGATATACGCGAGCCTATTGCCAACTGGTTGATTAAAACCAGCCGTAATCGTGTCGCTATCCTTTCCGCGACGGAGATAGGGCTAGCCGTCCGCGTTTGTTTGTAGGTGTGCTGTCTGCCTGTTTCAGGTATTATTCCCCACGCCTGTATGAGCTTGGTCGTTGGCAATTCCCCGCTTTAGGGGGTTGTGAGATACATCCGTCCTGCCATCACAGTGCCCGCAGGAAACTACAAGAGTCGAGTTCACGTCGTTGCGTCTTCGGGCGATGCTGCGCTCAGCGTTTCAGGGCACTTTTTTCAAATTTAAATTCAAGGGATTTTCAGTATGTCGAGCGTAGAAACATTGGGCGGATTGCAACGCCGTTTGAACGTGGCCATTCCACAACCGCTGTTGCGTGGCGAGGTTGAATCCCGCCTGAAGCGCTTGGGGCGCACGGCCAAAGTGCACGGTTTCCGTCCGGGTAAAGTTCCTTTCAAAATTCTGGAGCAGCAGTACGGGCCGCAAGTGCATCAGGAGGTGCTGGGTGAGAATTTGCAGCGCTCTTTTGCGGAAGCTGCCCAGGCAAACAAGCTACAAGTGGCGGGCTATCCCCATTTCGAGGTCAAAACACGGGATTTGAATGCTCCCGAAATCGAATATAGCGCGACCTTCGAGGTTTATCCCGAAGTCGTGGTGGGAGATGTGGCTGGCGAAACAGTTGAGCGCGTGGCTTTCACTTTGAGCGACGCGGATGTCGAAAATACGGTTACAACCTTGCGCAAGCAACGTGCCGTGTTTGAACCGGTTGCACGTGCCGCGCAAAACGAAGATCAAGTGCGCATCGATTTCAGCGGCAAACTGGATGGAGTTGTTTTCGAAGGGGGCGAGGCCAAGGATTTCTCCATCGTACTCGGCACGGGTCGTATGTTGCCCGATTTTGAAAAAGCCATCGTGGGTATGAAAGTGAGCGAGAGCAAGTCTTTCGATATGACGTTTCCGACGGATTACCACGGCAAGGATGTCGCGGGGAAACAAGTGACTTTCACTATTACCCTGCATGGCGTAGAAGCGCCACGCCTGCCGGAAGTAGATGCGGAGTTCGCCAAGTCTTTGGGTGTTGCGGATGGGGATGTTTCCAAGCTCAAAGGCGAAATTCGCGAGAATTTGAATCGAGAAGCGCAGCGCCGCGTCAAGGTGCGCAACAAAGATCATGCTATGGAGGTCTTGCTGAGAGTGGGGCAGTTGGAAGTGCCCAAGGCTTTGTTGGAAGGTGAGGCGCAAAATCTGATGCAGCAAACCTTGCGCGATCTGGAAGGCCGCGGGATGAAGATACCCAAGGGAATGCAGTTGCCGACGGATGTGTTTGAAGAGCGCGCGACCAAGCGTGTCAAGCTAGGCTTGATATTGGCCGAGTTGGTCAAGAAGCATGACCTGCATGCCAAGCCCGATCAGGTCAAAGCATTGATCCAGGAATATGCCCAGAGCTACGAGCATCCCGAAGAGGTGGTGCGCTGGTACGCCGCCGATGCATCGCGCCTGCGGGAAGTCGAGAACCTGGTGCTGGAGGACAATGTGGTCGCCTGGGTCATGGCGGGTGCCAGAGTGACCGACAAGGCTGTCGGATTGAATGAATTGATGGAGAGCAACTGATATGTCGTATAACGCTTCTTCGCAACAGATGGGGCCGCAGAATCTCGGCATGGTTCCGATGGTTATCGAAACCAGCGGTCGCGGTGAACGGGCGTACGATATTTATTCGCGCCTGTTGAAGGAGCGGATAATATTTTTGGTAGGCCCGATTGATGACCATATGGCGAATCTGGTGGTGGCACAGTTGCTGTTTCTGGAATCGGAAAATCCCGAGAAGGACATCCATCTGTACATCAACTCGCCCGGCGGTTCGATCTCTGCGGGGATGGCGATCTATGACACGATGCAGTTCATTAAGCCTGATGTGTCGACGCTATGCATCGGCATGGCGGCATCGATGGGGGCTTTCCTGTTGCAGGCGGGCGCCAAAGACAAGCGCTTCGCATTGCCGAACGCTACCGTGATGATTCATCAACCTTTGGGCGGATTTCAGGGGCAGGCGACGGACATCGAGATTCATGCGAAATATATCCTGAGTTTGCGCGAGCGGCTCTACACTTTGATGGCACAACATACGGGACGCAGTGTTGAGGAAATCGCACGCGACAGTGAGCGCGACAATTTTCTGACCGCCAAGGAAGCTTTAGACTACGGCTTGATCGATCAGGTATTGAACAAGCGTGTTTAAGTTGTGGGCTGCCGATAACTAAAAACGTGGGGATTTGAATGTCGTCAGACAAAAACAAGGGTGACAAATTGCTGTACTGCTCATTTTGCGGGAAAAGCCAACATGAGGTGCGCAAGCTGATAGCCGGCCCCTCCGTGTTCGTGTGCGACGAATGCATCGCGTTGTGCAATGACATTATTCGCGAAGAAACCCAGAGCGGCGGCAGTTTGGAAAAAAACGACAAGAACGACTTGCCCGTTCCGCACGAAATCTGTGAGCGTCTGGACGAGTATGTCATCGGCCAGAGACAGGCAAAAAAAATTCTTTCCGTAGCGGTCTATAACCACTACAAACGTCTGAAGAGCACGGACAAAGATGGCGTGGAGTTGGCCAAGAGCAATATCCTGCTGGTCGGTCCGACCGGCTCCGGGAAAACCTTGCTGGCACAGACCTTGGCGCGTTTGCTCAACGTGCCGTTTGTGATGGCGGATGCAACTACGTTGACCGAGGCCGGCTACGTTGGCGAAGATGTCGAGAACATCATTCAGAAGCTGTTGCAGGCTTGCGATTACGATGTCGAGCGCGCGCAGCGCGGTATCGTTTACATCGACGAAATCGACAAGATTTCGCGCAAATCGGACAATCCTTCTATTACTCGCGACGTGTCCGGCGAAGGCGTGCAGCAGGCTTTGCTCAAACTGATCGAAGGTACGAAAGCCTCTATTCCTCCGCAGGGCGGACGCAAGCATCCCAATACCGAGTTCCTGCAAGTGGATACCACGAACATCCTGTTTATTTGCGGCGGGGCGTTCGATGGGCTCGAAAAGGTAATTCGCAATCGTTCAGAGAAGGCGAGTATCGGTTTCTCTGCCAATCTGGCGAAGCGGGATGATAAAAAAGACATCGGTACAGTGTTGCGCGAAGTGGAGCCGGAGGATCTGATTAAGTTCGGACTGATCCCCGAGTTCGTGGGGCGCTTGCCCGTAGTGGCCACGTTGGAAGGTTTGGACGAAGCCGCCTTGGTGAAAATCCTGACCGAGCCAAAAAATTCCCTCATTAAACAGTATCAAAAGCTGTTTTCCATGGAGGGGGTTGAGTTGGAGTTCCGCGCAGATGTGCTGAATGTGATTGCCAAGAAAGCCTTGGCGCGCAAGACAGGTGCCCGCGGCTTGCGTTCGATTCTTGAAAGCGCGCTGCTTGATACGATGTTCGACCTGCCTTCGATGGATAATGTAAGCAAGGTCGTCTTGGACGAAAATAGCGCGGGCGAGGTCAAGCCTATTGTGATGTACGCGGATACGCCGAAAGCGGCATAACATTTCTGAACCCGCTGTGCGGGGGACTTGAATTTCCCCGCATAGTCCCAATCTGGGCTCCATCGTTACCATAAAGAAATGACCATCATGTCAGAACACGATCCGATAACCCCTGAAGTTGCATTATTGCCCTTGTTGCCGCTACGCGACGTAGTCGTGTTCCCGCACATGGTTATCCCCTTGTTTGTCGGGCGCGCCAAATCGATCAAGGCGCTGGAGTCTGCAATGGAGGCCGGCAAGAGTATCGTGCTGGTGGCGCAAAAATCTGCCGCCAAGGACGAGCCGGCAACCGAGGATATGTATCGCATCGGTAGCATCGCCAATATTCTGCAAATGCTCAAGCTACCGGATGGGACAGTCAAAGTTCTGGTTGAGGGCACGCAGCGCGCGAAAGTGTTGCATGTATTGGACGAGAAGTCGCGTTTCGATGCCGAGATTCAGCCGGTACCTCCCGACGAAGAGCCGGGGCATGAAGCTGAGGCCATGCGTCGCGCGTTGATCAACCAGTTCGACCAGTATGTAAAGCTGAACAAGAAAATTCCACCGGAGATACTGACTTCGTTGGCCGGTATCGATGATGCGGGGCGTCTGGCGGACACCATCGCCGCGCACTTGCCGCTCAAACTGGAGCAGAAGCAGGAGGTGCTGGAAATATTCGACGTGCGCCTGCGTCTGGAGCATTTGCTCGGTCTGTTGGAAGCGGAATTGGACATCATGCAGGTGGAAAAGCGCATCCGGGGGCGCGTCAAGCGCCAGATGGAAAAGAGTCAGCGCGAGTATTACCTGAATGAGCAGGTCAAAGCGATCCAGAAAGAGTTGGGCGAGGGCGAAGATGGTGCCGATATCGAAGAAATCGAGAAAAGGATCAAGGCCGCGCACATGCCCAAAGATGCCCGAGCCAAGGCCGAGGCTGAACTGAAAAAGCTGCGCCTGATGTCGCCCATGTCGGCAGAGGCGACGGTGGTGCGCAACTATATTGATGTGTTGCTTGGGCTACCGTGGAAGAAAAAAACCAAGATCGATACCGATCTTCAGCATGCTGAGAACGTCTTGGAAACCGATCACTATGGATTGGACAAGGTGAAAGAGCGCATCGTGGAATATCTTGCGGTGCAACAGCGCGTGGACAAGATGAAGGCACCGATCCTTTGTCTGGTAGGCCCTCCGGGTGTAGGCAAGACCTCGTTGGGGCAATCTATTGCACGTGCCACCAACCGTAAATTCGTGCGCATGTCGTTGGGCGGGGTGCGCGACGAATCTGAGATACGAGGGCATCGCCGTACATATATCGGTTCCATGCCGGGCAAAATTTTGCAGAACATGAGCAAGATCGGGGTGAAAAATCCCTTATTCCTGCTGGATGAAGTGGACAAAATGGGTATGGACTTCCGTGGTGATCCTTCGTCGGCCTTGCTGGAAGTGCTCGACCCGGAACAGAACAATACCTTTGTCGATCACTATGTCGAGGTCGAGTACGACCTGTCCGACGTGATGTTCGTTGCCACTTCCAACAGCATGAATATTCCCGCGCCGCTGCTGGATCGTATGGAGGTGATCCATGTTTCCAGCTACACGGAAGATGAGAAGGTCAACATCGCTACGCGTTATTTATTGCCCAAGGCGATCAAGAATAACGGATTAAAAGCCGAAGAGATCAGCGTATCCGAAAGTGCGATCCGCGATATTTTGCGTTATTACACGCGTGAGGCCGGCGTGCGCGGCCTGGAGCGAGAACTTTCCAAGATTAGTCGTAAGGTAGTGAAATCCTTGCTGCTGAAAGGGCGCGAAACCAAAGTTGCAGTCAATGCGCGCAATCTGGATAAATATCTTGGTGTGCGTCGCTACAGCTATGGCATTGCCGAAAAAAACAACCAAGTCGGGCAGGTTACGGGCTTGGCATGGACAGAAGTCGGCGGCGAGCTGCTGACTATCGAGACTGCGGTGCTTCCTGGTAAGGGTAAAACGACGACGACCGGCAAGCTGGGCGAAGTGATGCAGGAGTCCATTCAGGCAGCACTGAGCGTGGTGCGTAGCCGTGCGCGGACATTGGGTATCGCCGAGAATTTTTACGAAAAAAATGACTTGCATATCCACCTTCCAGAGGGGGCCACACCCAAAGACGGACCCAGTGCCGGTATCGGCATCTGCACTGCGATGGTTTCGGCCTTGACTGGCATTCCAGTGCGGGCAGATGTTGCAATGACAGGCGAGATTACATTGCGCGGCGAGGTTCTTCCCATAGGCGGACTCAAAGAAAAGTTACTGGCAGCACAGCGTGGCGGCATTAAATTGGTATTGATACCGGAAGAGAATACCAAGGACTTGACCGAGATTCCCGATAATGTGAAAAACAAGTTAGAAATTCATCCAGTAAAATGGATAGATCAAGTGTTGGAAATAGCACTGGAAAGAAAACCTGAGCCGCTGGTTGAAAATGAGAACGCTGTTTCGGCAAGTGCGCCACCTAATTCTGGTAATGAAGCGGTCTCAGCGGCAATTCTCAAACACTAAGAATGTGTGGTTTCTTGGCCCTCGCTGAAACCATTGACATTGATATAAAGTAGCTGCATGAATTTTCTGCTAAAACTAACAAAACCCAAGGGGGGCTTGCATGAGTAATAAGTCTGATCTGATTGAAGCTATTGCTAAATCTGCCGATGTTTCCAAAGCTGCGGCGGGGCGTGCATTGGATGCGACTATTGAGTCGATAAAAAAGTCTTTGAAGAAGGGGGAGTTGGTTAGCTTGGTAGGTTTTGGTACCTTCTACGTGGGCAAACGTGCGGCGCGCAGCGGCCGTAATCCCCGCACCGGAGAGACAATTAAAATCAAGGCGGCGAAGGTTCCTAAATTTCGTGCTGGCAAAGGATTAAAAGATGCTGTAAACTAGCGTTTTCGACGGGTGCTTAGCTCAGCTGGTAGAGCACCGCCCTTACAAGGCGATTGTCGGCGGTTCGATCCCGTCAGCACCCACCAGAAAAATAAGTTTATGGAGTGGTAGTTCAGTTGGTTAGAATACCGGCCTGTCACGCCGGGGGTCGCGGGTTCGAGTCCCGTCCACTCCGCCAAATAAAGGTGAACGAAAGTTCGCCTTTTTTCACATCTAGAACCACAAACATTTCGATTGGATAGCCGCTATGTTCGATTTCGTACATGAGAAAAAACGATTGGTGCAATTCGTGTTGGCACTCATCATTTTGCCATTTGCATTTTGGGGTGTGGACTCATACCGGAAATCGGGCGGAGGAGAGTCGTTGGCTTCAGTGAACGGCGAAAAGATCGGAGCGCAAGAGTTTGACAACGCCTTGCAGCAACAGCAACAAAGAATGCGCGAAATGGCGGATCCCGCATTTGATCCGGCAATATTTGAAAAACCCGAAGTTAAACACTCTATTCTGGAAAGTCTGGTCGCGCAGCGCTTGCTGGCTTCCGAAGCGCGTAAAGCTGGCCTGACTGTGAGCGATGAACAGTTGGCCGGGGTCATTGGTGGAATAGGCGCTTTCCAGAAAGACGGTCAGTTTGACAAGCGCCAGTACGAAACGGTCTTGAGCGCTAAGAACATGTCGCCGCTGATGTTCGAGTCGCGGGTACGCGATGAGCTAAGCTCGCGCCAATTGACCGATGCGTATACCCAAAACGGTTATACCTCCAATACGGTGGCCGATAACTTGATTCGTTTGAACGAGCAGAAACGCGAGGTCGCTTTGGCGAGGCTTGATGTGGAGGCTTATTTGAGCCAAGTCGCTGTGACGGCTTCTGCTGTCGATGAGTACTACAAAAATAATCAGAGCGAATTCAAAATCCCTGAGCGGGCGAAAGTTGAGTATGTGATTTTCTCCTCCGAATCTTTACTTCCCCAGGTGGGCGTGGATGAGGCGGAAGTCAAAAAATACTTCGACGAGCATTTGTCCGAATTCGGCACTCGGGAGCAGCGCCAGGCGGCCCATATTCTAATCGCTGTGGCGGCACGGGCTTCGGATGCGGATAAGCAGGCCGCTAAAGCCAAGGCGGAGCAGGTGTTGCAAAAAGTCAAACAAGCTCCCGGTAGTTTTGCGGCGCTGGCTAAACAGTACTCCCAAGATCCGGGATCGGCTGCCAATGGTGGGGATTTGGGCATGTTCGGTCGCGGCACAATGGTGAAGCCTTTTGAGGATGCTGTGTTTGCACTTAAAGCTGGCGAGATAAGCGGACTGGTGCAATCTGATTTTGGCTTCCATATTATTCGTCTGTCGGCAATCAAGCCCGCCAAGACGCAGCCGCTTGCCGAAGTGGGCGGATTGATAACGCAACGTTTGAAAGCACAAAAAGCGAGCGATAAATTTGCCGAATTGGCTGAAAAATTTAGCAATGCTGTTTACGAGCAAAGCGACAGTCTCAAACCCGCCGCCGAACTGGTTAAGGCATCGGTGCAACAAGGCGGCTGGTTGAATAAGGGACAGGCTGCAAGCGGCATGTGGACAGATAAGGCGTTGCAGGCAGTATTTTCAGACGATGCGGTGAAAAACAAGCGCAATACCGCAGCGGTGGAAGTGGCACCAAATACATTGCTGGCCGCGCGTGTGGTGGAGCACCAGGTGGCCAGCGTGCGTCCGTTGGTGGAGGTGTCTGGGAGTGTTCAGAAAAAATTGCAACGCCAACAAGCGCAGGAGTTGGTGGCCAAGCAAGGCGGAGAGCTATTGAACAAATTGCAACGAGGTGAGAAAGCCAATGTCGTATGGCAATCGGCGCAGAGTATCACGCGTGCGCAACATGCCGGTGTGGATGCCGAGTTGGCGCAACTTGTATTTAAAGCCAATGCGGCCAAGTTGCCGGCCTATGTGGGCGTGAAAACGGCACAGAATGGTTTCGCGCTGGCGCGTATTGATGCAGTTAAAGACGTAGAGTCGATTGATGAGAGTAAGCGTAATCGTTACTTGCAGCAGATACATCAAATTACGGGCGAGGAATTGTTGCAGGCCTATTTGGCCGATGCCAAGAAACATGCCGATATCAGCATGAAAACTTTTGCCACCGACGAGAAGAAATAAGCCCGATCATTGCGTAAAGCACCAGAGACAAGCGCCGCTGAGTAAGCGGCGTTTGTCTTTGGGGCGGAAGTCCTTGTGCAAATTAGGTATCGGTCGTACCGGGAGCTGTAGGACTAACGACTGATGCGGCACGATTATAACTGCACATTCAATGCGGCGCACTGCGCCGAAGCAATCGTATATAATTCGCGGCTATTTTGATTCGAGTCGGGTATTTTTTCTCATGCTTGAAGTAAGCAACCTAGCCTGTGTACGCGGGGATCATCAGTTATTTTCCGGGCTGAATTTTTCGCTCGGGGGCGGTGAATTGATGCAAGTGCAGGGCGAGAACGGCAGCGGCAAAACAACTCTGCTGCGCACCTTGTGCGGCTTTATGCGGCCCGCGTCTGGGGAGATTCGTTGGCGCGGTGAGGACGTCCGTAAATTGGGTGAGGAGTTCAATGCCGAGATGATCTATCTCGGTCACCTGAATGCCGTCAAGGATGAATTGAACGCGCTGGAAAATTTGCGCATCGGCACCGGCTTGGCCGGTTGCGCGGTGGATGAAAAAGATGCGCTTGCCGCATTGCGCCGTATGGGGCTGCGCCGCCGCGAACACCTGCCGGTGAAAGTGCTGTCGCAAGGCCAGCGCCGCCGCGTTGCGTTGAGCCGTTTGCTGGTCGGCAATGCGCATTTATGGATATTGGATGAGCCATTGACCGCGCTCGATGTGGGGGCAGCCGGTTTGATGCAGGAACTTATTGGCGAACACCTGTCGAAGGGGGGGATGGCGATTTTTACCACGCACCAACCTTTGCAAGTGGCCGGTGTGCGGACGCGGCAATTGAGCTTGTCATGAGGAAGATGACGCTGTTTGGATTGCTGGGGTTGGTCATCCGCCGCGATATGCTGTTGGCAATGCGGCGTCGGGCCGACGTGTTGGCCACGCTGATTTTCTTTGTGATGGTGGTGAGTTTGTTCCCGCTGGGGGTAGGGCCGGAGCCCGAGATGTTGCGCAAGATGGCGGCAGGGGTGGTATGGGTCGCTGCTTTGTTGGCATCCATGTTGTCGTTGGGGCGCATGTTCTCCGCCGACTATCTGGATGGCACTCTGGAACAAATGCTGTTGGTGCCGCAGTCGTTGTCGGTACTGGTGCTGGGCAAGATACTCGCGCATTGGATGTTGTCCGGTTTGCCCTTGGTGTTGATCGCCCCGGTGTTGGGTTTGCAGTTTGACATGTCGCCACAAGCCTTGTGGGTACTGCTACTCGTGCTATTGCTGGGTACGCCGATATTGAGCATGATAGGCGCGATTGGTGCGGCACTCACTTTGGGGCTGCGTGGCGGCGGCGTGCTGGTATCGTTGCTGGTGTTGCCCTTATGCATACCCGTGCTGATCTTCGGGGCCGGAGCGGTAGAGGCGGTGAATACCGGCATGACGATTGTTCCGCATGTGGCTTTGTTGGGGGCGCTGTTGTTGCTGGCTTTGGTTTTTACGCCCTGGGTCACGGCGCAGGCTTTACGTATTTCGATGGAGTGAAATTTGGCAATAAATTGGTTTAAATATGCGGCCCCCACGACCTTTTACGGCTTGGCCGGCAAAATGGTTCCCTGGTTTGCGGTGCCTGCTGCCATTTTGTTTGTGGTGGGAATGTATATCGGTTTTTTTGTTGCGCCGACCGATGCCGTGCAGAGCGAGGCCTATCGCATTATCTTCATCCATGTTCCCGCTTCGATTTTGTCCATGTTCATTTATCTAATCATGGCCGGATACGCGGCATTAGGTTTGATCTTTAATACGCGCTTGTCTTCCATGATGGCTTCCGCGCTGGCACCTACCGGTGCGCTGTTCGCTTTCATCTCGCTGTGGACCGGGGCGCTATGGGGCAAGCCGATGTGGGGTGCGTGGTGGGCGTGGGATGCGCGCCTGACTTCCGAATTGATCCTGCTGTTTTTATATCTGGGTTTTATCGCTTTACAAGCGTCCATCGACGATCCGCGCCGTGCCGACCGGGCCGGTGCATTGCTGGCTATCGTGGGTTCCGTCAACGTGCCCATCATCTATTTCTCGGTGCAGTGGTGGAACACCCTGCACCAAGGATCGACAGTTAAATTTACCGGAACGAGTATGCACATCGCCATGCAACAGGCCATGTTTACCATGCTGGTGGCGTGCTGGTTGTATGTCATCGCGGTAACGCTGGTGCGCGTGCGCAGCATTATTTTGGAACGCGAGCGCAATACGCAATGGGTGAACGAACTGGCGGAGGTGCGGTCATGACACGGTGCGCGAACGCGACGGGTGCGGGACAACGCAGTTTCGGTGCAGGCTCATGCGCGCAGTGCGTGACGCCGGAGCCAATGACCGCATCGCACCTCCTGATAAAACAACTAGCCATTCGACTAAGCACGATAAATCCGTGCAAGTCGCTGGTTATCACGCAATCGGCTGGCTTCGCCATAACCAGCCACTTGCCAGCTTGCTGGCTTAGTGGATTGGCTAGTTGTTTCATCAGTAACGTGGCGGAGGTGCGCTCATGAATTGGGCCGAATTCTTTGCCATGAACGGTTACGGTTTTTACGTATGGGGCTCTTACGGTGTGACATTGCTGGCCTTCATCGTCGAGATCGCGCTGGTGCGGCATAAGAGAAAAATCACATTGGAGCAATTGCGCATGATGCGCGATGCGGGAGAGGGTCAATGAAGCCGCGCCAGAAAAGATTCATGTTTATTATTGGAGGCCTCGCTCTGGTCGCCGCTGCGGTCGGATTGGTCTTGTATGCGCTGAAGAATAACGTCAGTCTGTACTTCACACCGACCCAGGTCTACAACAAAGAAGCGCCGCAAGGCCGCAGCTTCCGTATCGGCGGTTTGGTGGAAGCCGGCAGCGTCAAACGCGAAGGCGATGGCCTGACTGTGCATTTCAGCATTACGGACACCTCCAGGAACATGCCGGTTACTTACAAGGGCATCCTGCCCGACTTGTTCAAGGAAGGCAAAGGTGTCGTGGCGCAAGGCAAGTTGCGGGCCGACAACGTGTTTTATGCCGAAGAAGTGCTGGCCAAGCATGATGAAAACTACATGCCGCCCGAAGCCAAACATGCGCTGGAAGAAGCAGCCAAGGCGCAGTCCGGGGTGAGCGCCGCTTCCGGCGTCACCGCTTTGCCCGCCAAATAAATTTTACTCGCCCAACAAACCGGAAACACACAATGACTCCCCAAATGATTATTCCAGAACTTGGAAATTTTGCGCTGGTCGTGGCTTTATTCCTCGCCCTGATTCAAAGCGTGCTCCCCATCGCCGGCGCGGCGCGCGGCAATGCCGTATTGATGAGTGTGGCCCGCCCGCTTGCATTCGGGCAGTTCGTGTTCGTCTCGATAGCGTTCGCCTGCTTGCTACAGTCTTTCATCAGTAACGACTTCTCCGTACTGTACGTGGCGCAACACTCAAACTCGCAGTTGCCTATTCAGTATCGCATCGCGGCTTTATGGGGCGGACACGAAGGCTCTTTGCTGCTGTGGGCGTTCATGTTGACACTGTGGACGATCGCCGTGGCGATGTTCAGCAAACACTTGCCGGAAGAAATGGTGGCGCGCGTCATCGGCGTGATGGGGCTGATTTCGGTAGGTTTCCTGTTGTTCATGCTGTTCACTTCCAATCCGTTCGACCGTTTGCTGCCCGCGGCAATGGACGGGCGCGACCTGAATCCACTGTTGCAAGACCCCGGATTGGTCATTCATCCGCCGATGCTGTACATGGGCTATGTCGGATTCTCCGTGGCCTTTTCCTTTGCCCTGTCGGCTTTGCTGGGCGGGCAGTTGGATGCGACGTGGGCGCGTTGGTCGCGTCCGTGGACAACCGTGGCATGGGTGTTTATGACCCTGGGCATCGCTTTGGGTAGCTGGTGGGCGTATTACGAACTGGGTTGGGGGGGCTGGTGGTTTTGGGATCCGGTAGAGAATGCTTCGTTCATGCCCTGGCTGGTCGGCACAGCGCTGATCCATTCCCTCGCCGTTACCGAAAAGCGCGGCGCATTCAAGAGCTGGACGGTGCTGTTGGCTATCGCGGCGTTCTCGCTCAGCCTGTTGGGAACCTTTCTTGTGCGTTCGGGCGTGTTGACTTCCGTGCATGCATTCGCCACCGACCCCAAACGGGGCATCTTTATCCTCTCGTTCCTGGTCGTGGTGATCGGCGCTTCTTTGCTGCTCTTCGCATGGCGCGCGCCCAAGATCGGCCTCGGCGGCAAGTTCGACATCATCTCGCGCGAGTCGATGTTGCTGACCAACAATGTGCTGTTGTCGGTGGCATCGGCTTCGGTGTTTCTCGGCACGCTGTATCCCTTATTTATGGATGCGCTGGGTTTCGGCAAGCTGTCTGTCGGCCCCCCGTATTTTCAAACCGTATTCGTGCCGCTGATGGTGCCGCTGATAATCATGATGGGCTTGGGGCCGATTGCGCGCTGGAAACAAGCGAGCATGCCGGATATTTGGGTGCGTGTGCGCTGGGCATTCGGTGCGAGTGTGGCCATCGCTTTGTTGTTACCGCTGGTGTTGGGCAAGTGGACGCCGTTAATCGCCTTGGGATTCATGCTGGCGTTCTGGGTGATTAGCACGGGCTTCTTGGATTTGCGCAAACGTATTGGCAAGGAAGGCTCTCTGATGCAGCGCCTGAAGAATCAGTCGCGCAGCTATTACGGTATGCAACTGGCGCACCTCGGTATCGCAGTGTTTGTCATCGGTGTCACGATGGTGAAGGGCTACGAGACCGAGCGCGATGTGCGCATGAATGTGGGCGACACGGTCGAGGCTGGCGGTTATGTGTTCCGTTTCGACGGCATCACCGAGCAGCAGGGGCCGAACTATACTGCCGCGCGCGGCCATGTCGTGATCAAAAAGAATGATCGCATCGTGGGCGAATTATTCCCGGAAAAACGCAGTTACAACGCATCGGGCATGCCGATGACCGAAGCCGCCATCGAGCCGGGTTTGCTGGGCGATCTGTACGTGTCGCTGGGCGAACCGATCCCGGATAGCGACGGCGCTTGGGCGGTGCGCGTTTACGTTAAACCGTTTGTGGACTGGATTTGGGCGGGCTGTCTGTTAATGGCGCTGGGCGGCATATTCGCTATCAGCGACCGCCGTTACCGCATTCATGCGCGCAAGGCGCAGGCCGTTGCGGCAGGCGGCGAGCAATTGGAGGAGAAGACTGCATGACACGTTTTATTTGGCCGTTCATCATATTTGTCGTACTCGCCGGATTTTTGTATGTCGGTTTGAACCTCGACCCGCGCGAAGTACCTTCGCCCCTGATCGGCAAGCCGGCTCCCGCCTTTACTTTGCCGCAACTGCACGAACCGAGCAAACAGTTTTCTCCCGCAGAAATGAAAGGCAAGGTCTGGTTGCTTAACGTGTGGGCTTCCTGGTGCGTTTCCTGCCGCGAAGAGCACCCGATACTGGTCGAACTGTCGCGCAAGAACATCGTGCCCATCTACGGGCTCGATTACAAAGATAAACGTGCCGATGCGCAGGCAACCTTGCGCGAAGGCGGCGACCCATATGTGCTGAGCGTATCCGACCCGGAAGGCCGCACCGGAATTGATTACGGCGTTTATGGTGTGCCCGAAACTTACGTGATAGACAAACAGGGCGTCATTCAATACAAACAGATCGGCCCGATCACGCACCAGAATCTGCGCGAGAAGATTTTGCCCTTGGTCGCCGAGCTGGAGAAAAGGCCATGAAGCGTTCTATTTTGGAAACGGCAAGCCCATCCGCAGATTTCGCAGATTCACGCAGATTTAACGGCGGGTTTTTAATCGGCGTCAATCTGCGTAATCTGATGAAACAACTAGCCATTCGACTAAGGTTGGCAAAAACGCCAACCGAGTCGCTGGTTATGCGGGCAAAGGTTTTTGCTGCTCTATTGGTCTCACTGTTTTGCTTGCTACCAACTTTCGCCAGCGCGGGTGAAGCCAAGGATTTGGCCGCCGACCCCGTACTGGAAAAACGCATGATCGGACTGGCGGAGAAACTGCGTTGCCTGGTCTGCCAGAACGAGTCGCTGGCCAGCTCCCATGCCGAACTTGCGGAAGACCTGCGCCGCGAAGTGCGCGAGCAGATGGCCAAGGGCATGAGCGATCGGGAGATCATCGATTATCTGGTTGCCCGCTATGGCGATTTTGTGCTGTACGAACCGCCGGTGAAGTCTTACACCCTGTTGCTTTGGTTCGGCCCGTTTGTCCTGCTGTTCATCGGCGGCGGAGTGCTGTTTTTCCAGTTGCGCAAACGGCGCCGGACCGTTCCAGAGGCCACGCTTTCCGCCGAGGCAGCGCAACGCGCGACCGCATTACTCAATAACGATAAAGATCATCAAGCATGACGATATTCTGGATTATTTGTGCGCTGCTTATCCTCGTGGCGTTGTTGTTCGTCGTATTGCCGTTGTGGCGCAGCACACATAAAAGCAATGCGGTATTGCGCGACGCGGCCAACCTGGAAATATTCCGCGATCAGAGCGCCGAGATGGATGCCGACCTGCGCAACGGTTTATTGACGCAGGAGTTGTATGAACAGGGCAAGCGCGAATTGCAGTCGCGCTTGCTGGATGAAGTCAAGGAAGAACCGGGGGCTGTAGCGGTGCGCAATCCGCTCAAGGCGCTGGCGATCAGCCTGGCGCTTCTCTTGCCTTTGGCCTCCGTCGGGCTGTATTGGCAGATCGGCAATCGCAGCGCACTTTCCCCCGAAGCCGGCCTTGCTTCTGCGGGAGGTGTCGGCGACTTGCGTTCATCCGGGGCGCTCAAGGCGCTGGAAGACAAGGTTGCGCAGAATCCCAACGATGGAGAGGCTTTGTTATTGCTGGCGCGTGCCTATGGCGAGCTGGAGCGCTACGCCGATGCGGCCAGGGCTTATGAAAAACTTACCCGGTTCGTGACCGACGAAGCGTGGATATGGGCGGATTACGCCGACATGCTGGCCATGGTGCATGGGCAGCACCTGGTCGGCCCGCCCACCAAGTTAATCGACAAGGCGCTCGCGCTCGACCCGAATCATCCCAAGGCCTTGGCATTGGCCGGTTCGGCTGCAATGGAGCGGGGAGATTATGCTGCCGCCGTGCGCCATTGGGAGCGCCTGTTAAAAGGTCTGCCCGGCGGCAGCGAAGATGCCAGGATGATCGAAGGCGGAATCCGCCAGGCGCGCGATTTTCTGGCACAAGTCAAAGGCGGTAAAGCGCCGCTGCTGGAACAGATCGCCCCGGCAGCGGAAGCCAGTCAAACCGCAGCTCCCGGAAAAGAGCGCATTTCGGGAACCGTCATGTTGAGCGCTGCCCTTAAAGGCAGAGTCAGCCCAGCAGATACGGTATTTATATTGGCGCGTGCGGCACAAGGTCCAAAAATGCCGCTGGCTATCGTGCGTAAACAGGTGAAAGACTTGCCGTTGCAGTTTACGCTGGATGACAGCATGGCGATGGCGCCGCAGATGAAACTATCGAATTTTGACGAGGTCGTGGTCGTTGCGCGCATTTCAAAATCGGGTAATGCCATGCCGGAAACCGGCGATTTGCAAGGCATGAGCGGCACACTCAAGCCCGGTAGCAGCGGCTTGAAAATCAACATAGAGTCCGTCGTCCAGTAGGGGCGCTTCTAAAAATGCAGATTTCGCCCAAATGCAAGGCGCGGAAAAAATTTCGCAGCGCGGCATATGGGTGATATGCGAGCAAGAAATTTTTTCCGCAACACAGCATAACCAGCCACT
>SCUU01000300.1 GCA_004297065.1 Gallionellaceae bacterium | reverse complement strand
GCCAGCCGCGCGTCGCGGATGGTTTGCGCCGCTAAAGCCGTATCGATCCTGCCGTCTGGGGACTCAGCTCTTCCGTGAAGGTCGTAGATCCTCGAAAGCAAGTCTTCGTCTTCAATCCGCAGAAAACGCCTCAGGATAGGGATGACCGCCAGCTTCTGTTCTCTGGCGAAGGCTCGCGCTCGACTTAGAGCTCGCACCATCCTTCTAATCTGATCCGGCTTCCGGTCCAGCTTCTCACGCGTGGCAACAAGCCCCGTGCTGGGAATCCTTATAAAGGAGCCGGCGAACCCCAAGTTTTTCAGTCCCTCCCGGTAGGCAATAAAGTTGAAAGGAGGATTGAGCAAACCAGCCGCAATATGCCCGCTCTTTATGGCAGCCAGCATAGCGCCTGAGCCCACTATAGTGAGCAGCGATGCCTGCGCAGGATCCACGCCGGACTGCTGCAGCATGCGGCGCACAGTGACATCATGAAGACCGCCTCGTGAGGAGATGCCAATGACCCGCCCTTTAAGCTCCGCGATGGAATTGATCTCCGGGGTCGCCACCAGTTCGAGAACCGGGCGATCAACAAACAGCATCGCCACCCGTACGTCAATGCCGCGAACTGCGGCTACCACTGCGGAGCCAACCGTTGTCGCGTAATCGAGATCTCCGCTGAGAAGCACCTTGATGGTCAGGGCTGCCGGCATGAGCACGAGGTCGACGCTAAGACCTTCCTGTTGGAAAAAACCTCGCTCTCGCGCAACTGCTAACGGCATCATCGTCACGGTCAGCGATGGAATCCCCACCTTCACATTTTCGGCAGAGACCCTTGCGGCAGCCAAGGACAATAAAAGAATACTAAGTCCCAAGGCTGCTGACCTGAAGGCTTGCAAGCCGCTCTTTCTCCTTGCTTTCACGTGCAAAAGTTCCAAGTGCATCATCCGGCTTACCGCGCTCAGTCGAGCGCGAAGCTCGCCAGCATCCGAAGCATGGTGGAGGTGCTGTTGTGTCAACCATTCATTTAGCGGATCTTCAGTTCTTCCTGGGCTTTCTTCGCGAATGTCCAATCCACGATGTTCGACATCG
>SCUU01000299.1 GCA_004297065.1 Gallionellaceae bacterium | reverse complement strand
AAAAATTCGAGAAAAAATATCTGGCTGGTGATCATGGCTGCCTGCCTGAGCCTGTCGGGCGTCGCCTCTTTCTTTATTTATAAATACCTGCGTCAAAAGCATGTGATCGCTTCCCAGAAAGCAAACCTGTTGAAGCAGAAGCTCCTGCTTTCGCAAATGAATCCACATTTTATCTTCAATTCCCTGAATGCCATCCAAAGCTACATCTTCGGGCAGAACGGCATGCAGGCTTCCATTTACCTGTCGCAGTTTGCACAGCTCATGCGGATGATCCTCGACTTTTCAAGGAAAGATTACATTAGCCTCGAATCGGAGTTAGAGTTTTTGAAGTTATATATGGAGCTGCAGCAATTACGCATCGAGCATAAATTCACCTATACATTGGTGACCGATGAGCATGAAGAGCCCGAATCGGTGATGGTGCCGCCGATGCTGGCGCAGCCCTTCATCGAGAACGCCATCGAGCATGGTTTCTTCCAAAGAAAGGGGAAGGGCCATATCATCGTCAGCATCAAGCGGGAAGGTCATTTTTTGCGGTACAGCATAGAAGATAATGGCATAGGCCTGGAGTCTTCCAAAAAACTGAAAGAACAGAATGCCAAGCACGAGTCGCTGGCAATAAAGATTACCAACGAAAGGCTAAAAACGCTTTACAGTATCCATAACGGCAGACCGGCCATCAACATGACGGATAAAGCGGTCTTGGATAATACAACAAGCGGCGTCAGGGTCACATTTAAAATTCCTTACAAAGAACTCTCCTCTACTTATGATCAAAGCAATCATCATTGACGACGAACAAAGCAGCGTGGACCTGACATCCAACATGCTTCGCTTTTACAAAGATAATATCAGCGTTGTGGCCAGCGGTAATTCTGTGGAAGAAGGCTACCAGCTCATCCGCATGCACAAGCCCGACCTGGTTTTCCTGGATGTGCACATGGAGGATGGCTCGGGTTTCGACCTGCTGAATAAGCTGGGCAGTATTGATTTTAAAGTGATCTTCATTACGGCTCATAATGAATTTGCCCTGCGAGCGCTCCGTT